>JBJMKN010000018.1:0-57186 GCA_045805765.1 Solirubrobacterales bacterium | reverse complement strand
GGAGCTGTCGGGAAATGGAACGCGCATCGCGGCGCGGTGGCTGGCCGCAAGGACGGGTGCGGAGGAAGTCACGATCTCGGTCGGTCCACGGCAGGTGCGCGCCCGCATGCATGCCGGGCACGAGGTCGAGATGGACATGGGGCCCGTCGAGGTGCGGCCGCTCGAGCGCCTCGAGGTCGACGGGCTCGCGCTCGAGTTCACTCCCGTTTCGGTCGGCAACCCGCATGCCGTCATCGCGCGCGAGCCCGACCGCTCCGAGGTGCTGCGAATCGGGCCGCTCGTCGAAAACCACCCGCGCTTCCCCGAGCGTACGAACGTGCAGCTGGTGCGGGTCGATTCGCGGCGGGAGACGACCGCGGGAGTCTGGGAGCGAGGCGCGGGGGAGACCCTTTCGTCCGGGACGAGCGCCTGCGCCGTGGCGGCGGCCGCCGTGGCCAACGGCTGGTGCGACAGCCCGGTGACCGTCCATCTCGCCGGAGGAGACCTCGTAGTCGCGCTGGACGAAACGATGCGCGCGCGACTCACCGGCTCCGCAGAGCGGATCTTCCAGGGAGAGACTGCGGAGGAGTGGCTGGCCGAATGAAGTTCGCGCAGCGCCTCGATCTCGTCCCGCCCTACCTCTTCGCCGAACTCGAGCGCAAGATCGAGGAGAAGGCGAGGGCGGGAATCGACGTCATCAGCCTGGGAATCGGCGACCCCGACTCGCCGACTCCTGCTCCGGTCGTCGAGGAACTCCAGCGCCAGGTTGCGCGGCCCGAGACCCACCGGTATCCGTCGAATCGCGGCCTGGATGCGTTTCGCGAGGCCGTGGCCGGCTTCTACCGCGAGCGCTTCGGCGTCGAGATCGAGCCCGACACCGAGGTGATCCCGGTTCTCGGCGGCAAGGAGGGAGTGGCACACATCGCGCTCGCCTGCCTCGAGCCCGGGGACGCGTGCCTCTCGCCCGAGCCCGGATATCCGCCCTACACGTCGGGACCGCTCTTCGCGGGCGCCGAGCTTCACTATCTCGCTCTGCGCGAAGAGCTCGGTTTCACCCCGGACCTCCACGGGACGCCAGAAGACGTGGTCGGGCGCTCGAATCTCCTCTTCATCAACTACCCGAACAACCCGACCGGCGCCGTCGTTCCCGACGGGTTCTTCGAGCAGGTCGTCGAGCTGGCGCGGGAGCATCAGATCCTCGTCGTCCACGACAACGCCTACTCGGAGACCACCTACGACGGCTACGTCGCCCCCAGCTTCCTCGCCACGCCCGGAGCCAAGGAGGTCGGTGTCGAGGTCTTCTCGCTCTCCAAGGGCTACAACATGACCGGCTGGCGCTGTGCCGCGATTCTCGGCAACGCCGAGGCGATCCAGGCGTACTGGCGGCTGAAGACGAATGTCGACTCGGGCCTCTTCGAGGCGATCCAGCTGGCCGGCGTCGCCGCCCTCGAGGGCCCGAGCGAGCCGCTCGAGGAGATGAATGCGACCTATGCCCGCCGCCGCGACCTAGTCGTTTCCGCCCTGGCGGAGATCGGCGTCGACGTCGCCTCCCCGAAGGGGACGATCTACGTCTGGGCCCCCGTCCCCGAGGGCCACACCTCGACCTCCTTCTGCGAGCTCGTGCTCGAGGAGGCTGCCGTCGTCATCTCACCGGGCTCGATGTACGGGCCGAGCGGCGAGGGCTTCTTCCGCATCGCCCTGACCGCCCCCGACGAGCGGATCGAAGAGGCGGTAGAGCGGATGCGCGAGCACCTCAGCTAGTTGCGCGAACCCGACTTGCCAGCTAGGTTCGCTGCGTGAGCTGGCGCCTGACCTTCCTTGCCGCAGTGGCGATCGTCGCGGTCGCCGGAATTGCCATCGCGGCAGAGGGCGGCTCGAAGAACGTCGTCCTCTGCGCCGCGAAGAAGGGCGGCGACCTTCGCCTCGCCTCGAAGGGGAAATGCGGGAGGGGCGAGCGCAAGCTGACGATCTCCAAACAGGGGCCGAAAGGGGAGCCGGGGCCTGCCGGTCCTCAGGGGGCTTCGGGAGCTCCGGGGAGCGATGCCGCCGCCCAGGCCGAGCCTGTTCGAGCGGTCGCACCGGTCTCCGGCAGTTGCGTAGCTTCACCTGGGACGTTCTGTGGTGACGGCGGCCTCGACTGGTCCAACGCGCAGCCCTTCTTCGAATCGGTCGGCTTCTGGAAGGACCCGGGCGGGGTAGTCCATCTGGAGGGCACGGCCCAGGGAAGTCCCGGAGCGCTCGGCAACGACATCTTCATCCTGCCCGCCGGCTATCGGCCGGCAGCTCAAAGGCAGTTCGTGATCCCCCCCTGCAACGGGGAGTTTCTGCTGCTGGAAATCGAAGCTGACGGCGCGGTGCATCTGCCCTCGATGCCAAACGAACCCTGCGTCTCGCTCGACGGGGTGAACTTCCGGCCCTGATCAGGGCGCTTCGCGCTCGGCCTTCTTGCGCCAGTAGCGGTCGAGACCGCTCCACTGGTAGGCGGTGGGGACGGCCTGCAGCAGCTCCTCGACGGTGTCGCCCTCGATGCCTTCCGCGGCCAGGGCGGCTCGGATCCGGGCCTCGTTGTCGGCGTCGTACTCGGCCTTCTCCATCTGCCGCGCCAGCTCGGCCTCTTCGCGCAGTTTCGCCTTGACGGCCTCGATGTGCCCGGGAACGTCCTCCTCGACGGCGCCGAAGTGGGTGAGGGCGAGGCGCTGGGGCTGCCAGGCGGCGACGGAGTCCAGGCTTTCCTCCCAGACCTCGATGTTGATGTCGGGCGGGGGAGTGGGGGGCACGACCAGTTGAGAGGGCGGGATCCGGCAAGCGGCGACGTCGCCGACGAAGGCGGTCCCGGTCTCCTCGTGGAAGTAACAGACGTGATGCGACGCGTGGCCGGGCGTGTAGGCGACCTGCATCCCATGCACCCTCTCGCCACCCGAGAGAACGCGAACATTGCCCTCAGGCACCGGCAGGATCTCGCCCCACAGGTAGTTCATGTTGTCCCCATAGAGCCGCTCCGCGCTCGCCAGCAGCTTCGAAGGATCGATCAGATGTGGTGCCCCCCGCTCGTGCACATAGACCTCCAGCTCCGGCCACCGCCGCACCATCGCCCCGGTAGCGGCCGCGTGATCGAGATGAATATGCGTCAGCAGCACCGCCCGAGGCTGCTCACCCCCAATCGCCTCGATCACCGTCTGCAGCGAAGACTCCGGCCCCGGATCAACAAGAACCCCATCAACCTCCCAGCACCCAATGACGTGCGGCCGTCCCAAATGCATGACGTCGATTACGCGCACGCGGGGAGCTTATGCAGCGGGAGCGGGGAAGCGGTCGTCCGCTTCCAGCGTCTGGCGGAGACCCTCGTCCATGCCGCGGGGCGAGTAGCCGAGCTCCCGCTGAGCCTTGTCATAGCTGGCCCAGAAGGTGACGTTGTCGCCAGAGGAGATCAGCTCCCGCAGGTTCGGCGGCTGCCCCATCACCTTGCCGACCACGGGGCCGAAGGGGATCATCATCTTCATCAGCCCGGTGGGAAGAGCCCGCTTCGGCGCCTTGCGCCCGCTCAGCCGCGCCACCGTGTCAACCGCCTCGCGCATCGTCGTCGCCGGGCCGCTGATCACGTAGGCCTCGCCGAGCCTGCCCTTGTCGAGCGCAAGGAGGATGCCGCCGGCGATGTCCTCGACGTGGGTCATGCAGATCCCCAGCTCCGGGAACGGCAGCAGCGGCAGTTTGCCGGCGAAGAACTGCTCGAGCAGGTCGGCGACCTGGGAAGTGTCTCCAGGGCCGTAGACGCCGCCGGGCTGGACGATGATCGCCGGCAGACCCTGCTCGTCGATCATCCGCTCGACGAGCTTGTGCGCCTCGAGCTTCGTCTCCTCGTAGTAGGAGGTGAAGTCGGTCTCGGGGTTGCGGTAGCTCTCGTCGACGACCTCTTTGTGGGTGTTGCCGAAGATGCCGACAGTGGAGACGTAGACGACCCGGGGCACCTTCTCCGCCAGCGCCGCCTCCATCACCCGGCGGGTGCCCTCGACGTTGGCGTCCCACATCGAAGGCCGCTGCTTGGCCGGGATCCCGACCTCGTAGACCGCGGCGGCGTGGACAGCGGCGTCGCATCCCGCCACAGCGGCGCGGATTGCGCTCTCGTCGCCGAGGTCCCCCGCGGCCAGGGCGCAGCCGAGCTCCTTCAGCTGTCCCGCTTTCTCCGGGCTGCGGACGAGGCAGACCACATCGGCGCCGCGCCCGCGCAACTGCCGCACGACCTCGCCGCCGATGAAACCGGTGCCGCCGGTTACGAAGACCTTCACGCCGACCACCCTATCCGGCTTCGGCTGCCGCTTACAATCGGTCTGAGTGGAGATTTCGGCAAACGGGAGCGGGAGCAGCCGCCGCGCGCGCCAGCGGGCGCTGGCGATCGGCATCGTCGACGGCCGCGAGGAGGGCGAGCCGCTGGCCGAGCTGAAGGAGCTGCTGCTGACCGCCGGCGTCGCCACTGTCGCCACCGCGACCCAGCAACGGCCGAAGCCCGACCCCGACCGCTACTTCGGCCGCGGCCGCCTGGCCGAGGTCAAAGAGGAAATCGCCGCCAGCGGCGCCAACCTGGTCGCCTGCGACGACGAGCTGGCGCCGCGCCAGGAGCGCAACCTCGAGGCGGCGCTCGGGGTGCCGGTGATCGACCGCACCGCCGTCATCCTCGACATCTTCGCCGACCACGCCCACTCGGCCGAGGGCAAGCTCCAGGTCGAGCTGGCCCAGCTCGAATACAACATGGCCCGCATGCGGGGCCTCTGGACCCACCTCGAGCGCCTCGGCGCCGGTCGCATGGACGGCGGCATCGGCACCAGGGGCCCGGGAGAGAGCCAGATTGAGACCGATCGCCGGCTCGCCCGCAACCGCATCTCCGCGCTGCGCCGCCGCCTGCGCGAGACCGAGAAGAACCGCGGCGTCATGCGCGCCCGCCGCGAGAGCACCTCGCTGCCGCGGGTCGCCCTCGCCGGCTACACCAACGCCGGCAAGTCGACGCTGCTGAACGCCCTCACGGGCGCCGAGGTCGAGGTCCGCGACCGCCTCTTCCACACCCTCGACCCGACGACGCGGACCTTTGAGCTCTCCGGCCGCGATTACCTGCTGACCGACACCGTCGGCTTCATCGAAAAGCTGCCCCACCAACTGGTCGAGGCCTTCAAGGCGACGCTCGAGGAGACCGTCCTCGCCGACCTGATCCTGCACGTGGTCGACGCCTCGGCCAGCGAGGAGCGGCGGCTGGCGGACATGCAGGCGGTCGACGAGGTGCTGGCGGAGATCGGCGCCGGCGAGCAGCCGCGGCTGCTGGTCTTCAACAAGATCGACCTGCTCAGCGACGAGGAGCGGCGCGAGACCGAGCTCGACCACCCTGACGCGGTCCTGATCTCGGCCCGCGAGGGGGAGGGGCTGGAGCTGCTGCGGGAGCGGATCGAGACGGCCTTCGACGAAACGCTGACCGAGGTGGAGCTGTTGATCCCCTATTCGCAGGGCGGGCGACTGCATGAGCTGCATGAGGTAGCTGGGGACCTGGAGCGGGAGGAGCGGGAGGACGGGGTCCTTGTACACGCGAAGGTTCCGAGCACTGAGCTCCATCGCTTCAGTGACCTTGCCGTGGCATAGGCTGCCGTCCGTGCAACTCCCGATCCTGAAGCTGAAAGACGAGGCGCAGCTGCCCTCGCGCGCGCATCAAGGAGATGCGGGCCTTGATCTCTATGCCTGTGAGGCCGCTCACATCGGCCCTGGAGAGCGGTGGAGTGTCGGGACGGGGGTGGGCATCGAGATCCCCGACGCGCACGCGGGCCTCATCCTCCCTCGCTCTGGGCTTGCACGAGAGCATGGGATCGCGCTGGTCAATGCCCCCGGGCTGATCGACTCCGGCTACCGGGGTGAACTGCGGGTCCTGCTGCTGAACACGGACCCCGCCGAGACCTTCAGGGTCGAGCCGGGGGATCGGATCGCGCAGCTGGTGCTGACGCCGATCGCACTTGCCGAGCCGGTCGAGGCGGAAGCGCTGTCCGAGTCCTCGCGCGGCGAGGGCGGATTCGGCTCTTCCGGGCGCTAGCGGTGTTCCTTTTGGGTGGATGAGACCCAAAAGGAACACTGATCAGGCTTGAGCTGCCTTTCTTGCGGATTTGTGGGCTGCGGCCTCCAGCTCGTCGGGTAGAGGTTCCAGCTCTGGGCGGGTGCCGTAGCGGCGCTCGAGGGCCAAGGCGATCAGGTGGTCGGCCAGCCAGGCGTTCTTCGGCAACAGCGGGCCGTGCAGGTAGGTGCCGATGACGTTGTCGCGATGCACTCCCTCGAAGCCGTCGCGGTCGTTGTTGCCGTGGCCGGAGACGACCTTGCCGAGGGGTTGCGCACCGGGACCGAGGTAGGTGCGGCCGCCGTGGTTCTCGAAGCCGGCGATCAGCTTCGGGCCGTCGCCGAGGTCGGCCTCGATCGCGACGTTGCCGATCAGCCGCGGCCCCGGCTCGCGCACCGTCTCCAGGTCGGCGATCCCCAGGCCCGGGAGCTTCTCCTCACCGAGCTGGTAGCTGTGGCCGAGCAGCTGGTAGCCGCCGCAGACCGCCAGCAGGACGGCGCCGTCTTCCGCTGCCGCTGTGATCGCCTCCCGCTTGCTCGCAACCATGTCGGCGGCGACGGCGCGCTGGTCGCGGTCCTGGCCACCGCCGATGTAGAAGAGGTCGTGGGCGCCTGGGTCGACCGGCTCTCCCGGGCCGGCGCCGTCGTGGACGAAGCCGATCCCGCGCCACTCGCAGCGCCGCTGCAGGAAGAGGATGTTGCCGCGGTCGGCGTAGATGTTCATCTGCTCGGGATAGAGGCTGAGGACGCGCAGCTCCATCAGGGTCTCCTTTCGAGCAGGACGACGAGGGAGCCGACGTGCAGCTCGGTCGGCGGGATCTCGCGACGGCCGGCCGGGACCAGGCCGAAGGCCGCCGCCTCGCGCTCAAATTCATCGGCCTCGAAAGTGGCGATCCGGACCTCGTTCGGCTCCTCGCTCAGCGACCCCTCGGGCGAGACGGTCTGGCGCAGCCGCCTGACGACGATCTCGCCCGGGCCGATCGCCGCCTCGACGGCGAGGCTCGAGTAGACCCAGCCGTCGACCTCGCGCACGTCGGGGAGGGGAGGGGGAGCGCCGTCGGGCTCTGGCATCTCCTCGATGATCGAAGCCGCGAGCAGCCCGCCGGGACGCAGGGCACCCGCAATACAACGGAGGCTTTTAGCCCGCTCCTCCGCGTCGTGAAGGAGCTGCAGCAGGTGGGTGGGGGCGAGGACGAGGGAGACAGGCTCCTCGAGCGCGAACTCGCGGGCGTCGGCAAGGAGCGCTTCCGGTTCCCGCCCCACCCCGCTGTGGCCCAAATCGGACGCGCGTTCCCGGAGGACCGCGAGCAGCTCCGGCTCGACGTCGAGCCCGATCACCTCGTGGCCGCGGCGGGCCAGGTGCAGGGCGACGCGGCCGGTGCCGCATCCGAGCTCCAGGACCGGTCCGCCGCTGCGCTCCGCCAGCTCCTCCCAGAGCGGGAGGTCGGCGGCGTAGGCGCCGCACTCGACGTCATGCCAGATCGCCTCCGTTGTCGCGTTCATCGCCAGAACTCCTTCGCCAGGCCGCGGTCGGAGAGCAGCTTGCGCAGTTCGAGCAGGGCGGTGTAGGTGGGGAGGGCGAAAACGCGGCCCTCGGCTCCCTCGACGGCGGCGTCGAGGGAGCTCTCGACCCCCGGGACGACCTCGATCGCCTCCTCCGGCCAGCCCGCGTACTTCAGCCGCAGCGCCATCTCCGGCGCCCGCGTCCCCGAGCAGACGACCCGCCGGGTCGCGGCCGCCAGCAGCTCGAAGTCCCCGTCCCAGATCCAGGAGACGTCGCGGCCGTCGGCGATCTTGTCGTTGAGGGCGATCCAGAGGTCGAGCGGGCCGCGCTCGCGGCTCTCCAGTAGCAGCGTCCGCAGGACCTCGTTGGCGCCGGCCGGGTTCTTGATCAGGAGGATCGAGACGGGAACGTCGGCCACGGCGATCGTCTCCACCCGGCCGAACGCCGCCCGCGTCCCCTCCAGGGCGCCAGCGATCCGCTCCGGCGCCACCCCCAGCTGCAGCCCGGCGGCGATCGCGGCGAGGGCGTTGTAGACGTTGTAGAGGCCGGGCAGCGGCAGGTCGAGCTGGATCTCGCCGGAGGGGGTTCGAACCCGCGACCGCGACCCGTCCATGCCCCGCAGCTCGATCTCGGTTGCGGCGACCTCCGGCCGCGGCCGCTCGGCGCCGCAGTTGGGGCACGAGTAGTGCCCGAGGTGGCCGACGAAGGCGCGCTCGTAGGCGTAGGGGTGGCCGCAGCGGCGGCAGTGCTTGGCGTCGAAGGCGTGCTGCAGCTCCGGCAGCGCCTGCGAGGCGTCCTCGATCCCGAAGTAAAGGACGCCCTCGCGCGGGGCCCCTTCCGGGTCGCGGCCGAGGTCGGCGATCAGCGGGTCATCGGCGTTGAGGACGAAGCGGGCCCGCCCGGTCCGCGCCGCGACCGTCTTCGCCCACTCGTCTGCGAGCGCCTCCATCTCGCCGTAGCGGTCGAGCTGGTCGCGGAAGAGGTTGCCGAGGACGATCAGGGCGGGGTCCAGCTGTTCGGTCACCCGCGGCAGCCAGGCCTCGTCGACCTCGAACAGCCCCTCCTCGCCGCGTTGCTCGAGCAGGGCGGTCGCCACGCCCCAGGTCATGTTGGAGCCGGCGCGGTTGTGGACGGGATGGCGGCCGTCGGTGGCGAGGATGCCGGCGATCATCCCGGCCGTCGTCGTCTTGCCGTTGGTGGCGCTGACGATCGTCGTCCCCCGATCGAGGCCGGCCCCGAGGCGGGCGATCGCCTCCGGCTCCAACCGCAGCAGCACCCGCCCGGGCAGCGTCGTGCCGCCACCGCGACCGCTGGCGCGGCTGGCGCGTCCGACGGCGCGCGCGAGCGCCAGCTTGGGGCCGAACAGCGGGCCTGAGGCGCCATCGCGGGCCATTAGGCGGCCTCGTCGCCAGGCACGAGGATCGAAAGACAGCGCGGGAGGACCCGCAGCGAGACCGGCAGGTCGGTGAGATGGTCGCCGTCGGCGTAGACGGGGAAGGGGCGGCTGGCGTCGAGCTCGAGGCGCGGCGTGCGGAAGACGCTGACCTCGTCCTTGCCGATGTGGGCGCCCTTGAGGACGTCGCGGAGGCCGCTGAGGAAGCGCAGCTTGCCGACCTCTTCGATCGCAACGACGTCGAACTGGCCGTCGTCGATCTCCGCGTCTGGGGCGATGTACATGCCGCCCCCGTAGACGCTGTTGTTGGCGACGTCGACGAAGTAGCCGCTGATCCGTTTGCGTTCGTCGCCGACCGCGAGCGTAAAGCGGGCCGAGCGCCAGCCGATCAGCGTGCGAACCATCGAGTAGGCGTAGACGAGGTTGCCGCGGATGAAGCTGGTTTCGTTGGCGAGGCGGTTGCATTCGGAGTCGAAGCCGACGCTGACGATGCCGAGGAAGCGCTTGCCGTTGGCCTCGCCGACGTCGATCCGGCGGCTGTGCCCGCCAAGGACGACGTCGACCGCCGCCTCCGGCTCGGTCGGGATCCCGAGCGCGCGGGCGAGGTCGTTGCCGCGGCCACCGGGGATCAGCCCGACCGGGGTATCCGAGCCCGCCATCGCGCCGCCGATCGCCCCCATCAGGCCGTCGCCGCTGACGACGACCGGGACCTCGCCCAATTCGACCGCCCGCAGCGCCACCTCAACGCCGTGCTCGAGGCTGCGCGTCCGCTCGACCCGGAAGACGGCCCGGCGCGCGTCCAGAGCCGCCTCGATCCGCGGCAGCAGCTTCAGCGTCTTTCCCCCGGCGGAGGCGGGGTTGACGAGCAGGGTCAGGGGCATCCCGGCGATCTCCATTCGGCGCCCAGCCTAGAGGGAGCCGCCAACGGGGCCGCCGCCGCGAAGGCGGGCGACAGCGAAGCTGCCGTCCCCGGCCGCTTCCTCCCAGATCGGCTCAAACCCGGCGCGGCGCAGCCGCCATCGCAGCTGCGAAGCGCCGAAGCCGCCGGGCGCCCGCTCGCGACGCGTCTCGACCAGGGCCAGGAAGCCCCCGGTTCGCACGACACGGCGGGCCTCCCGCACTGCGGGCCAGGTGTCGACGGCGACAAGCAGGTCGAAGTGGTCGTCTGGGAACGAGGTCGCCGGGGGGGAGCCCTTCTTGAAGGCGATCCGCCCCTCGGGGTCGAGGCCAACGCGCGAGTTGGCAGCGCGGATCGCCGCCGCATCGCGGTCGATCCCGCGCACCCGGGCGCTCGGGAACTCGCGCGAGAGGAAGAGCGCGCCCTCGCCCTCGCCGCACTCGATCTGCAGGATCCGTTCCGGGTCGCCGACATGAAGGACGGCGGCGGCAAGGGGGGTGAGCGGGGGAGCGGACATTTCGGCTCCTAAACGTTTACTAGGGTTCGCGGCCGTGGAGCAGCAGCCCGACCGCCGCTGGATCATCCTCGCCGTCTTCGCGGTGGTCGCGATCGGCGTCGTCGTCGCGGTCCTGGTCGGCCAGGGGGGCGACTCCAGCGACGATGGCGGCAGCGGCAGCTCGACGCAGGCGAGCGCCGGCGGCTGCAAGAAGGTCGAAGCGCCCGAACCGAAGGCCGTCAGCTTCGAGAAGCCCGACCAGGTGCTGAAGGCGGGCGAAGAAGCGACCGTCGTCGTCAAGACCAGCTGCGGCACCTTCGAGATCGCCCTCGACACGAAGCGGGCGCCGAAGACCGCCAACTCCTTCGCCTTCCTCGCCGAGGAAGGCTTCTACGACGACCTCACCTTCCATCGCGTCGCCCCCGGGTTCGTGATCCAGGGCGGCGACCCCGAAGGCACCGGCACCGGCGGCCCCGGCTACAACGTCGACGAGAAGCCGCCGGCGAACCTCGCCTACACGAAAGGGATCGTGGCGATGGCGAAGAGCTCGGCCGAGCCGCCCGGCCGCTCCGGCAGCCAGTTCTACGTCGTCACCGCGCCCGACGCCGGCCTGCCGCCCGAATACGCGCTGGTCGGCAAGGTCAGCGAGGGCTACGACGTGGTCGAAAAGATCGACGCCCTCGGGACGCCGGAAGAAAAACCGAAACAGACGGTCCTGATCGAAGAGATGACGGTCGAGCAGGGATAGCCGCCGGGTAAGCTGGCCAGATGGCCAAGCCCGACGTAGGCGATCCAGCTCCCGATTTCGAGCTCCCCGGCACCGGCGAGAAGGCCTACCGCCTCTCCGACTACCGCGGCCGCAACCTGATCCTCGCCTTCTACCCGGGCGACGCCACCACCGTCTGCACCAAGCAGTTCTGCTCCTACCGCGACAACGGCGACCAGCTCGAGGCGCTCGACGCCGAGGTCCTCGGGATCTCGCCGCAGTCGGTCGACTCCCATGAGCACTGGGTGAAAGAGCAGGAACTGAATGTGCCGCTGCTCGCCGACGAGGACCTCGCGGTGGCGAAGCTCTATGGAGTGACGGGCTGGGTCGGGCCGTTTGCCCGGATCGCCGGGCTGAAGGACGCGCCGGGCGGCCGCTACGTGATGCGGGCGATCTTCGTCATCGACGGCGAGGGCGTCGTCCGGCACAAGACCGTCTCCCGCACCGGCAGCAGCTACGAGTCGGTCGAGGACCTCGAGCGCGCGGTCGCCGCGCTCGGCTGAATGCCGCTGGAGGAACGGCAGTTCACGGTTGAGCCGGAGCCGCGGTTGCAGGGCGAAGAAGTGGGGGAGGGCCCGCCGGTCGTCCTTTGCCACGGGATCACGGCGACGCGGCGCTACGTCCTCCACGGCTCGAAAGCGCTGCCGCGAGCGGGGCACCGGGTCGTCACCTACGACGCCAGGGGCCACGGGGAGTCAGACCCGGCTGGGGCGGAGCAGAGTTATGTCTACCCGGAGCTTGTGGATGACCTCGAGCGGGTGGTGGAGGAGCGCCTGAAGCCCGGTGAGCGCTTCCTGCTCGGCGGCCACTCGATGGGCGCCCACACCGCGGTTGCCTATGCGCTCCGACACCCGCAGCGGCTCGCCGGCCTGGCCCTGATCGGCCCGACCTACCTGGGAGCGATCAAGCCGTCCTCGCTCGAATACTGGGACGGGCTGGCGGCGGCGCTGGAGAGCGGCGTCGACGGCTTCGTCGCCTACATCGGTGAGCGGCAGGGAATCGACCCGCGCTGGCGGGACTCGGTTCTGCGCTTCACCCGGGAGCGGATGTTGCTGCAACGTCATCCGGAGGCGCTGGTGCGGGCGCTGAGGGAAGTGCCGCGCTCCCAGCCGTTCGGCTCGCTGGACGAGCTGCGGGGCCTGCAGGTGCCGGCGCTGGTGGTGGCGAGCAACGACGAGGCCGATCCCGGCCATCCCTACGAGGCCGCCGCGGCGTACGCCGAGGCTCTGCCGCAGGCGCGATTGGTGAGCGAGGCCGAGGGGGAGTCGCCGCTGGCCTGGCAGGGCGGCAAGCTCTCCCGCGCCTTAGCGGCCTTTTACGCCGAAGCTCTATCTTCCGCGCGATGAGCTACCCGAGCGAGTGGGCCCTGCGGCGGGCGATCGTCTTCCTCGCCGCCCTCGGGGTAGGCGTCGCCACCTACATCGCGGTCGAGGCCGCCGGCGGCGACGCGCCGCAGTGCCTCGCCGGCTCGACCGGTTGCGCCACCGTCGCCAAGAGCTCCTACTCGCACGTCGCCGGCGTCAACATCGCCGTCTTCGGGATCGTCGGTTACGTGCTGCTGCTGGCGAGCGCCTTCTTCGCCAACGACCTGGCGCGCTTCGGCGGCTTCGTCGTCGCCCTCGGCGGCTTCGGCTACAGCGTCTTCCTCACCTACATCGAGGTCTTCAAGATCGAAGCGATCTGCCAGTGGTGCGTCGGCAGCGCCGTCCTGATGACGATCCTCTTCGCGCTGAACGCGGCGCGGCTGATCGGATACGCGGGAACGGAAGGCGAGGGCGCTTCTGGACGTTCCAGCCTCAGGGAAGCGGCCGGATGAGCAGCTCGGAGGACCGCAGGAAGCAGATGCTCCAGCTCGCCGCCGGCGCCGTCTTCCTGGCGGTCGCCGTCGTCCTCGTCCTCATCGTCGTCAACACCTCCAGCAGCGACGGCGGCGACACGAAGCTCGAGGGCGTGGCGGAGGTAAGCCGGCAGCTCGCCGGGATCCCGCAGCGCGAGATGGCCCTCGGAGACCCCAAGGCGCCGGTTGAGCTGATCGAGTTCGGCGACCTGCAGTGCCCGGTCTGCAAGGGCTTCTCCGAAGAAGTGCTGCCGCCGATTATCGAGAACCAGGTCAAGAATGGCGAGGTCAGGCTCGAGTTCCGTAATTACACGATCATCGGCGAGCAATCGCCGCCAGCCGGCGCGGCAGCCCTTGCGGCGGGCGCCCAGGGCCGGGGCTGGAACTACGTAGAGCTCTTCTACAAGAACCAGGGCACCGAGAACTCCGGCTACGCGGACGACGCCTTCCTGGAAAGCATCGCCAAGGGCTCAGGAGTCAAGAACCTCGCCAAATGGAACCAAGACCGCGCCAAATTCCTCGCCGAGGTCGAAGAAACGACGGCAGAAGCCCAAGAACTCGGCTTCAACGGCACGCCGTCCTTCGCGATCAAGGGGCCGAAGACCGACGGCCTGGAACCGATAGGGACCCCGAGCTCCTCGGGAGCACTAGAAGAGGCGATCGAAGAAGCGTCCTAGCCCTTCCAACTGGTTCTCACCCTCCAAGTTGACATAACCACCATTATCGTGCGTTGAGTCCGAAAGGAGGTGCGGCTACCTTGGGTGGCGAATGCCTGCGCGAATGATTGCTTCTATGCCCCAGTCCAAGCTTTCCCAATTCCTCGCCGCGAGCCCCTGTCCGTTCGCTCAGACGGCCACAGTGCCCAAGGGATGCATCTGGTCCGAGCCCGGTCCGACTCCGGAGCGCCTCGACCAGCTCACGGAGTTCCTGAGCCGTTTCTCGGCTGACCCCACACAGGACGTCTGCGCATTGGAGATACACCGAGACCACACCCTTGAGTCGATAACCGACGCCGGTCGACTGCTTCATTCGATCCTTCGTGGTCTCAGAAAAAGGGACACCTCTCTCTCCCGCCCGCTGATAGAAGGAATTGAAGACCCGAGCTGGGATTTCGAGTTCCAAGGCCTCGCCTATTTCATCTCTTTTTTTGGCTCCTTCTATCCGTCGGGGCACTCCAGGCATTCCAGCGTCGATGGCGTCTCCTTCCTCTTGTTTCAGCCTGAGCGGGCGTTTCGACGCTTTGGAGTGAGTTCACGACGTCCAGACCGGGCCGGCCTCTCGCGGCGGGTGCATCAACTCTTCACCGGCAAGGGAAAGTCCTACGATCTTGATCTCAACCTCGATGTACCGAAGTCCTTTCGCTACCTCAAGCCGATAGGCCATAACGAGCCGCCGGTCGCGTGGTGGCGAGATCTCTCACCAAGTGATCCGTAGCCCCGGGGCTGAAGGATTTTTTGTGTACTCATTGAATCCCCGACCGGATGCTGCCGGATCTAGCTGAATCCAAGCCCCCGCGTCAAGAGCTCGAGCGGAAGGACCGTGAAGAGAGCGCCTCCCTGCCGGTAGACGATGTCTGGTCGGAGAGGATCGACACCCCTGACCTAACGCAGAATTTTTGGGAGGATCCTGAGCCAGATTGTGCCGGCCTCCTGAGCGCAGATCGGATTCGGAGTTATCACTACGCAGTTGGCCGGATGATTCGTCCATTTCAGGAGGCCAATCTCAACGCCGCAAGTTATGACCTCACGCTAGGGCCCCGCTACGTCCTTGACGGCGAGGAAGCCACCTTCGACGCGAAACGGCGAATCCTCCGAATTCCTCCGGGCTCGATCGCGATGGTTACGTCGCGCGAGGTCCTGCTGATGCCCTATTGGCTGGTAGCGACCTTCAACCTGAAGAGCAAATACATCTTCGAGGGCCTCTTGATGGGCGCTGGGCCGCAGATCGATCCTGGATACATGGGTGTCTTGACCTGCCCACTTCACAACATCTCAAATCGTCCTATCGAACTGGAGTTCTGCAAACCCTTCGCAAAGCTCGACTTCATCAAGACGACGTGGGGAAAGAGTGTCCACCCGACTGGATGCGAGAGCGAGGAGCGCCTCCACCAAGAAGCCACGGCTGGCAACGTGGTGGGCAGTGGTGATGAGCCGGTGCGCCTATGGGATCGCTCGAAGAATTTCCGACCTCCGGTCAGCCATCTCGCCGGCTCGGAGGGAAGCAGGAGTTCTCTCCGGGGCCTGCAGGACGAGTTCGGGGATCTGAGACAGGAATTCGAAGCCGTGGAGAAACGGAGCCGGATCGGCCAGTACGTCGGAGCCGGCTTTGCGCTGGGGGTGATCTCTGCTCTGGTGGGTTTAGCGGGGTTCGGGGTTCTCTATACGAACGAGAAGGTCGATGCTGTGAAATCTGAACGCGAGTCCGCTACCGAGCTCACCGCTGAAGCTGACCCCGGCTCTAAAACGCTAGGAAAATGACGCGACGCCGCGAACCAGCGGCCGCACGATCGGCGGTGCCTTGGGCAACTCCGCGCACTCGAGCTCTCCGATCTCGAAGCCAGCGGCTTTGAGGCCAGCCACGGTGTCGCGGTTGCAGTGACAGCCGTCGCCGAGGAAGCGCCATGGAGTCTCCAGGCGGTCCTGCCATTTGGCCAGGGACGGGTCGTTGGTGGCGCGGACGTGCTCTAGGAAGAGGAGCTGGCCGTCCGGCCTGAGGACGCGCAGGATCTCCTTCAGGGCCGCGGCTTGGTCGGGGACCGTGCAGAGGACGAGGGTGACCACGACGGTGTCGTAGCTGTCGTCGTCGAAGGGCAGTTTTTCGGCGCCGGCTTGTATTAGATCCGCCCCGGGGCAGTCCTTCTCCGCACGCGTGCGGAGCTGCTTGTACATGTGTGGGTCGGGCTCGGTCAGGGTCAGGCACTCGATGCCCTCGCGTGGGTAGAGCTCGAGGTTGAGGCCGGTGCCCGATCCGAGCTCCAGCACCCTCCCCCGCGCTCCCTTCAGCAGCTCGCAACGCATCTCTCGCAGGCCCGCCTCTTCGGTCGCCTCGAAGGCCCGGTCGTAGAAGGCCGAGAACATCCGGCCCCAGGTGGCGTCGTAGATCCGTCCCAAAATCATCGTTCGCTGAATTTACGACCCTAAAGGGGCGAAAGTTCAGCGCTCGCTGAATTTTCCCCCTAGCCTAGGCGACGTCGCGCTGGGGCTCGGGCGTCGCCTCGGAGCCCTCGCCCTGGCCCGGCTCGCTTGCCGCGGCGCGGTCCTCGTAGGCCTGGCGGGCGCTGTGGTCGACCTCGATCATCAGCTTGTCGACCTTCATCGCCCGTCCCAGCGCCTCGCGCCAGCTGCGCGGCAGCGGCGCCAGGATCTTGTAGAGGGCGCCGTTGGCGCGCGGGACGAAGACGTCGAAGCGCGGCACTTCCATCGCGTCGACGATCTCGTTGGCGACGTCTGAGGCCTCGACCGGTTTCACCCATTTCTGACCGACGCCGCTGGTCAGCTCGGTGTTGACGACGGTCGGCATCACGCAGAGGACCTCGACGCCGGTGCCGCGCAGCTCCGCCCGCACCGCCTCGCTGAGGCCGACGACCGCGTGCTTGGTCCCCGAGTAGGTGGCGATCCCCGGGATCCCCGATTTGCCCGCCTGCGAGGCGATGTTGACGATGTAGCCGCTGCCCCGCGGGCGCAGCCGCTTGATCGCCAGCTGGGTGCCGGTGATGACGCCGTGGACGTTGATGTCGAACTGGCGGCGGATCGACTCCGGGCTCTCGTCCTCGAACTGCGTCACCGGCATGATCCCGGCGTTGTTGATCACCGCGTCGATCGGGCCGAGCTGCCGCTCGGCCTCGTCGAGGAAGCGTTCGAAGGAGCCGCGGTCGGTGACGTCGAGGGGCAGCGCCACGGTGCCGCCGCCGAGCTCCGCCGCGGTCTTCTCCGCCAGCTCCAGCTCGAGGTCGCCGATCGCGACGCGGCAGCCCTTCGCGACCAGCGCCGACGCCGTTGCCTTGCCGATTCCCCGCGCACCGCCGGTGATCGCCACGACCTTGCCGCTGAGAGAACGCCGCTCCTTCGCCATCGTGCTCCTCCTACCCCGTGAGGCGGCCTCTCAGGCCGCCGGTTTGTAGACCGTGACCACGGCGGCACCGCCGAGGCCGATGTTGTGCTGGAGCGCCACCTTGGCGCCCTCGACCTGGCGCTTGTCGGCTTCGCCGCGCAGCTGCCAGGTCAGTTCCGAGCACTGGGCGAGGCCGGTCGCGCCCAGCGGGTGGCCCTTCGAGATCAGCCCGCCCGAGGGGTTGACGACGGGGCCGTCGCCGCCGTAGGTGGTCGCTTCGGCCTCGACCAGCTTGTGCGCCTCGCCCTCGGCGGCGAAACCGAGCGCTTCGTAGGTGATCAGCTCGTTGGCGCTGAAGCAGTCGTGCAGCTCGCAGACGTCGACTTGCTCGGGGCTGACTTGAGCCTCGGAGTAGGCGCTCAACGCCGCCGTCTTCGACATGTCGGAGCCGACGATCGTCATGCAGTCGGCGTTCTCGTCGAAGGTCGAGCTGAGGTCGGTGACCATCGACTGGCCGGCGATCTCGACCGCCTGCTCCCAGAGCCCGTGCTCCTCGACGTAGCGCTCGGAGGCGACGATCGCGCAGGCCGAGCCGTCGGAGGTCGGTGAGCACTGGAGCTTGGTCAGCGGGTCGTGGATCATCTTCGCCGCCTTGATGTCCTCCAGCGAATACTCGTCCTGGAACTGGGCGTAGGGGTTGTTGACCGAGTGCTTGTGGTTCTTCCAGCCGATCCAGGCGAAGTGGTCGGGCTCAGAGCCGTACTTCTGCATGTGGTCGCGGCCGGCGTTGCCGAACATCTGCGGCGCCGGCGGCGACTGCTCGGGGTCGCGGATCTCGAACATCCGCATCGCGTGCTTGTCGAGGGCGTTGGTGCGGTCGGTGTACTTGACGCCGAGGCTGCCCGGCTCCATCTTCTCGAAGCCCAGCGCCAGGGCGCAGTCGACGGCCCCGCCCTTGACCGCCTGCCGCGCCAGGAAGAGCGCCGAGGAGCCGGTCGAGCAGTTGTTGTTGACGTTGACGACGGGAATCCCGGTCAGGCCGAGCTGGTAGAGCGCCCGCTGGCCATAGGTGGAGTCGCCGTAGCAGTAGCCCGCGTAGGCCTGCTCGACGTCGTCATACGAGATGCCCGCGTCATCGAGCGCCTTAACACCAGCCTCTCGTGCCCAATCCGGGTAATCCCCCTCCTTCGAGCCGGGCTTCTCGAACTTGGTCATCCCGACCCCGATTACGAACGTGCGGTTGCTCAACGTCTAGCTCCTGTCCTCGCCGCTTCCCGCGCGGCGCTTTGGCTGGCTGGCCAAATCTAGCGCGCCAGCCAGATCGGTGGGCAAAGCTGGGAGTAATCTCCGGGGTCGTGGTGCCCCTCGCAGCTAGTACCGATCCCGCCTCGGGGGTGGGAATCCTCGCCGCGCTCGCCGCGGGGATCGTCTCCTTCCTCTCCCCCTGCGTGCTGCCGCTGGTCCCCGGCTACCTCTCGGCCGTGACGGGCGTCTCGGCGAACGAGCTGGAGAACGCGAGCTGGCGCCGCGTCCTCGGGCCGAGCCTCCTCTTCGTCGCCAGCTTCTCGGCGATCTTCATCATCCTCGGCCTCACCGCAACCGGCCTCGGCTCCGTCCTCCAGGACCACAAGGACCTGCTGACGAAGATCTCGGGCGCCCTGATCATCGTCATGGGCCTGCTCTTCGTCGGCTCGCTCTTCATCACCCGGCTGAACAAGGAGTGGCACGTCGACGCCCTGCTCGAGCGGGCGGGCAGAGGCGGCCCGATCGTCGCCGGCGCGGCCTTCGCGATCGCCTGGAGCCCGTGCATCGGCCCCACCCTCGGCGCGATCCTCGGCGCCGCCTCCCTCTCGGACTCCGCCGCCCACGGCGCCCTCCTCCTCGCCGTCTACTCGGCCGGCCTCGCGATCCCCTTCATCCTCACCGCCGTCGCCTTCTCCCAGATGACCACCGCCTTCACCGTCGTCAAGCGCCACTACCAGGCGATCGTCGCCGTCGGCGGCCTGATCCTGATCGCGATGGGCATCCTGATCTGGACCGGAGAGCTCTTCCAGCTCAACATCGAAGCGACGAACTGGATGGAAAAGACGGGCTTGGACTTCTACAACGAGGTCTAAGCGAGTCAGTTCTGAGTCGGACCGACCGTCTCCAGCTCTTTGCCGACCGCCTCGGTGATCTCGAGGCCGTCGTCCTCCATGTCTCGCGAGCAGACGATGCGAAAGCGCCCCGTCCCGATCTCGCCGTCGGGAACCACCGGCAGCCCGCGGATCGTCTCCCATCCCAGCCGCTCGACCTCGAAGGGGTTCATCCGCACCTCCGCCGCCGGAAACGGGCAGTTCGAGTTGTGCTGGTCGATCGCCTTGGAGATCGCCTCGAGGTTCTTCGCCTCAGGAGAAGCCACGGCATGAGTTTAGGCGTCTCCTCTATGGGTGCCGTCCCAGGTCCCTCCTACCATCTACGGGTGAGCTTCGAGCGGTGCATCGCCCATCTCGACATGGACGCCTTCTACGCGTCGGTGGAGCTGCGCAAGCGGCCGGAGCTGAGGGGGAAGCCGGTCGTTGTCTGCGGGTCTGGGCCGCGGGCGGTGGTTACTACGGCCTCTTATGAGGCGCGGAAGCTGGCGGGGATCCACTCGGCGATGCCCGCCGCGGTGGCTCGGCGGCGGTTGCCTGACGCCGTGTACCTGCGGCCGGACTTTCCCGCTTACCGCGAGGCTTCCGGACAGGTGATGGACGTGCTTCGGCGCAACGTCGAGCTGGTCGAGGTCGTCGGGCTGGACGAGGCCTATCTGGACCTGACCGGGATCTTCTCGCCGAAGGCGACGATGCGGCGGGTCGCGAGCGAGATCCGGCAGGAGACCGGGCTGACCTGCTCGGTCGGGATCTCCGAGAGCCGGATGCTGGCCAAGATCACCAGTGAGCTCGGGAAGCCGCGGGGGCTCGTGGTGCTTTCGCGGGAGCAGGCGCTGGAGCGATTCGCCGGCCAATCCCCCGGCCTCATCCCCGGCATCGGGCCGAAAACCGTCTCGCGGCTGGAGTCGATGGGGATCAAGACGCTCGCCGACCTGCGCGACTGGAAGCGTACGTCGCTCGAAGACGCCTTCGGCCCCCGCTCCGGCGCCTGGCTGCACGCCCGCGGCAACCTCTGGGACCAGACGCCGGTCACGCCCGAACACGAGACGAAATCGCAGTCGACCGAGATCACCTTCGACGTCGACGTCAGCCAGCGCTCTGAGCTGGAGCATCACATCGCCGAGCTCTCCGAGGAGCTCTGCCGGCGCCTGCGCAAGCGGGAGCTGGAGGGAAGGACGATCGGGATCAAGGTGCGGCTCGACGACTGGACCAACGCCACCCGCTCCCACACGGTCGACCACCCGACCAACGACCCCGAGGTCGTCGGCCCGATCGCGCTCGACCTCCTGCGCGCCTACGACCCGCAGCGGCCGGTGCGCCTGCTCGGCGTCCGCGTCGCCTCCTTCGAGGGCGACAAGAAGCCGGCCGAGCCAGAGCCGACATCAGGTCAGCTCCAGCTCGGCGTCACTTCCAACTAGCGCGTGGCCAGCACGGTCCCCACGCCCGGGAACCCCAACCGCACCTTGAGTGCCTCGGTGAGGTCGTAGTCGCGTCCTGCCACGTAGGGGCCGCGGTCGATCACCGGCACCGTCACGGTGCGGCCGTGGTAGCGCAGCTTCACCTTCGTCCCGCACGGAAGCGTCTTGTGAGCGACGCCCATCGACCCCGGCAGCAGGGTGCCGCCGCAGGCGACGCCGTTGCCGTAGAGGCCCGGGCCGTAATAGGAGGCGCCGGCGAGGCGGTAGGTCGTCAGCCTGCGCGCATCGCTGCGGGAGGAGCGGATGCGACGGTCGTGGACGCTGTAGGCGCGGACCGCGTAGGTGCCGGTCCTCTCCGGCAGCCAGCGCATCGCGAAGGCCCCGTTCGCCTTCGTCGTCACCCCGCGGGCGCCGCCGTCGGGGCCGCGGAAGACCAGCTTCACCCGGTGGCGGCCGCTCGGCCGCACCTTGCCGCGCACCGCCAGCCCCCTCCCCTTCAGCACCGAGTGCGTCGATAGGTGCAGGGAGACGTGGGACCGCGACCGCTCGTCGGGGTTGGCACGCTCGCTCTGCGCGGCCGCCGGCGCCAGGCCGACGGAAAGCGCGATGGCAGCCGCCATCGCGGGCATGAGTTTCCGCATCTAGTTCAGCTCGCTTTCTTGCCGCCTACGGGGTTAGCTGACGGGCTCGCAATCCCGGCCTCGCCGGTCTCGCTACGGGCGGCTCGCCGCCCGATTCGCCCCGGCCGCGGCAACACCGCGGCAGGTGGGTCCCCCGCTCCCCGCGCTCAGCGGCGCGAGGACTCGGCAGATCGTTTAGCTCGTTTGGGAGAAAACACGCTAGAGACGCCGACGGAGCGGGAATGTGAGCGAACGCACATATTTTGACCTGTGTGCGAACATGGGTCAGGTGACGAAGCCAGAACGACTCACCGGGCTCGATACCTCATTCCTGCACCTGGAGCGCTCCGGCGCCCACATGCACGTCGCCTCGACCTCGGTCTTCAAAGGCGAAGCGCCGACCCACGCCGAGTTCCGCGACCACATCGCCTCGCGCCTGCACCTGGTGCCGCGCTTCCGCCAGAAGCTGCGCTTCGTCCCCTTCACCCAGGGGCGGCCAGTCTGGATCGACGACCCGCACCTCAACCTCGACTACCACGTGCGCCAGACCGCCCTGCCGGCGCCCGGCTCCGACGAGCAGCTGCGCAACCTGGCGGCGCGGATCTTCTCCCAGCAGCTCGATCGCTCGAAGCCGCTCTGGGAGCTGTGGCTGGTCGA
Organism: Solirubrobacterales bacterium; assembly: GCA_045805765.1. Classification (GTDB taxonomy): domain Bacteria; phylum Actinomycetota; class Thermoleophilia; order Solirubrobacterales; family 70-9; genus VAYN01. Next base: position 35,358 of record JBJMKN010000018.1, on the reverse strand, counting down.
GGGCCTCACCGGGGACCGCTTCGCGATCATCGGCAAGAGCCACCATGCCCTCGTCGACGGCGTCTCCGGCGTCGACATCACCACCGTCCTCTTCGACCTCGACGCCGAGCCGGCAGGCGCGGCCGACAAGGCGCCGCCCTGGCTCGCCAGCCCCGAACCGACCGACGTCCAGCTCCTGACCGAAGCCTGGAAGGAGCGGCTGACCAGCCCGCCGGAGATCTACCGCGGCATCCGCCACGCCCTGCGCGGCCCGCGCCAGGTGCTGAAGGGCGTCGGCGCGACTTCGAAGATGGTCAGCGCCGGGATGTCGGCTCCGGACACCGTCTTCAACGTCGAGATCGGCCCCCACCGCCGCTTCCAGATGACCCAGACCGACCTCGCCGACCTCAAGCGCGTCAAAAACGCCCACGGCGGCACCGTCAACGACGTCATCCTCTCGATCGTCGCCGGCGGCATCGGCCGCTACCTGCGCGCCCGCGGCCACGACACCGAGGGCCTGGAGCTGCGGGCGATGGTCCCCGTCAGCGTCCGCGCCGAAGAGGAGCACGGGGCCCTCGGCAACCGCATCTCGGCGATGATGGCGCCGCTGCCGGTCTGGTGCGAGGACCCGGTCGAGCGGCTGCAGCTGATGACCGCCGAGATGGGCGACCTCAAGTCCTCCGGCCAGGCGGTCGGGGCCGAGATCCTCACCAAGCTGACCGACTTCGCGCCCTCGACGATCGCCTCGCAGGCGGCGCGCCTGCAGCCGGCCCAGCGCTTCTTCAACCTCGTCGTCACCAACGTGCCCGGGCCGCAGTTCCCGCTCTACGTCCTCGGCCGCAAGATGGAGTCGATCTTCCCGATGGTCCCGCTCGCCCGCCGCCAGGCGCTCTGCATCGGGATCATGTCCTACAACGGCCAGGTCAACTTCGGCCTGATCGGCGACTACGACGCGATGGCCGACCTCGACAGCTTCGCCCTCGACCTCGAAGCGGCGACCAAAGAGGTGATCGCGACGGCCCCGGCCAAGCCGGCCAAGAAGAAGGCGAAAGCGAAGCCGAAGAAGCGCAAAGCCGCCGCGGCATCGAGCAACGGCGCCGCCCCGGTCGCCGCCGAGCGTTCCTAGCGCCGGCTCAGCGAACCAGCCGGCCGCTGACGACGAACGGGAGCCCGTCGGTCAGGTAGTTCCAGTCGAGGCTGCCGACGTCGAAGCCGCCTGCGCGGGCGTCGGCGTTGACGACGACGGCGGTGATCCGCTTGAAGCGCGCCGGCTGCGCCAGCCGCACGGTGAGCGCGCCGCCGCCGCGGCTGTAGGCGACCCGCACCTTCGGCCGCCCGTGGCGCTCGCTGCCGAGCCGGCCGACCAGCGCCACCCCGGCGGCGGTCCCGCGCGGCGCCTGCAGGTGGACGACGATCGCGCGGCCGCGCCGCGGGCGCACCCGCAGCAGCTGGAAGGTCGTGTGGTTCAGCATCCGCGTCAGCGACCGGCCGCCAAGCGGCAGGTGGCCCTGTCGCCGCGCGTCGGGGAAGAGCCGGCTCTCGCGGAAGCCCTTGCCGGTCCGCCACTCGGCGACGGCGGCGGCGAAGCGGGTGAAGTCATGGCTCAGATCCGACGGCCCGCTCGCCCGCAGCACCCGTTCGTAGCTCGCGACCGAGAAGCCGCCCGGCTTCGCGTCGATCGAGCCCGCCCAGGCCCTGCGGACGATCCCGGGGCCGTAGCGGCGCGCCAGCCACTGGTTCCAGACGGCGCTGCCGTACTCCTTGATCGAGTTCGCGGTCAGCGGCGTTTCGTAGAGCTTGACCCAGCGGCGGACGTAGCGCAGGTAGTCGTCGATCCCGTTGTAGACCTGGTCCTCCATCCAGGTCGCGCTCGCCTCGGCGAACCAGGGGTCCTGGTAGGCGTCGTAGCCGAACTGGAGGATGTGGTTGTACTCGTGGGCGAAGGTCACCCGCAGGTCCTCGAGCGGCTTCGTCTTCGGGAACTCGAAGGGGCTGTAGTCGTTGTCGAGGACGAGGTAGCCGTGCAGCCGCCGCGGGATCCGGTGCTCGGCCGTCGCCTGTCCCCGGTCCGGCGCCGCGTAGCCGAAGAGTTCGCCGCCGATCTGGGAGAGGTAGACGTCGGTCTTCCCGCGCCGCCCTCCCCGGCGCCCGTCGCTGCGCGGCTCGCGCCAGCCGAGCTTCTCGTTCTCGACCGTGTGCACCCGTTCGGCCACCCGCAGGACCGTTTCGACGAAATCGGGAACTCCGTCGCCGTCGCGGTCGCTCAGGTCGGGCGCGTCGAGGCCCTGGACCACCCAGTGGACGCAGAAGTGCGGCGAGCAGGCAGGGGAGCGCGGCGCCTCCGGGACCGAGTAGGCGTTGCGGTTGGGATCGTCGGTGTCGGTCGGCCGCCAGCGCGGCGCCAGGAACGGCTTCTGCGCGTCGGAGGCGAGTTCGGCCGGAGTGAGCGCGGGCGCGGCCTGGACAGGGGCGGCTGCGGCGATCGCCAAAAGCAGTGCCGCCGAGGTGCCCACCAAGTGCCTTCGGCGGTTGCGCATGCCCCGGAAACCCTAGCGGTGGGCGAAAGTACCTCCGATGGGTAACGAGGGAGATACTTCCCCGATGCGCCTAGCCCTGGCCCAGATCAATCCCACCGTCGGCGCCGTCGACGCCAACGCCGCCAAGGCCGCCGAGTGGATCGGCCGCGCCCGCGATGCCGGTGCCGAGCTGGTGATCTTTCCCGAGCTCTGCATCCCCGGCTACCCGGCCGAGGACCTCTACCTGAAGCGCCACTTCCTGCGCGCCAACCAGCGCGCGGTCGAGGAGCTCGCCGCCCACGCCGACGGCATCGTCGCGATGGTCGGCTTCGCCGAGCCGGCGACGCAGCCGAGCGACTCGCGCCACGCCCACAACTCGATGGCGATCCTCGCCGGCGGAAAGGTCGCCGACGTCTACCGCAAGAACCGGCTCCCCAACTACGCCGTCTTCGACGAGCAGCGCTACTTCATCCCCGGCGACCGGACGCTCATCACCGACGTCGCGGGTGTCGCGGTCGGGGCGACGATCTGCGAGGACGTCTGGCAGCCCGGGCCGCCGGCCCAGCGCGAGGCCGAAGAAGGCGCGCGCCTGATCGCCAATCCGTCCGGCTCCCCCTACCACCGCGGCAAGGGCCGCGAGCGGGAGCAGATGTTCGGCGAGCGCTCGCGCGCCTACGACGCCTACTTCGCCTTCTGCAACCTCGTCGGCGGCCAGGATGAGCTCGTCTTCGACGGCCAGAGCCTGGTCACGGCGCCCGACGGCAGCGTCATCGCCCGCGCCGCCCAGTTCGAGGAGGAGCTGCTCGTCTGCGAGGTCCCCCACGCCGGGCCTGGGCCGCTGGCCGAGCCGCTCGCCGACCTCGACGAGGTCTACGGCGCCCTCACCCTCGGCCTCCGCGACTACGTCGAGAAGAACGGCTTCAAGCACGTCGGCCTGGCTCTCTCGGGCGGGATCGACTCCGCCCTGGTGGCGATGGTCGCCGCCGACGCCGTCGGCCCCGGCCGCCTCACCTGCGTCGTCATGCCCTCCCCCCACTCCAGCCACGAGACCCAGCAGGACGCCCGAGACATCGCCGCCAACCTCGGCTGCGAGCTCTTCGAGGTCGCGATCGAGCCGGTGATGGAGAGCTACGAGCTGGCGCTGCGCGGCTACCTCGAGGAGCCGGAGGCGGCCGTGCCGCGGGACCCGACCAAACCCTCCGAGCCGGACCTGACCGCGGAGAACGTGCAGGCGCGGATCCGCGGCAACCTGATGATGGCGCTCTCCAACCGCCACGGCTGGCTCGTCCTCACGACCGGGAACAAGAGCGAGATGTCGGTCGGCTACGCGACCCTCTACGGCGACATGGCGGGCGGCTTCGCGGTGATCAAGGACGTGCCGAAGCAGCTCGTCTACGACCTCGTGCGGTGGCGCAACGAGACCGCGGGGCGGGAGCTGGTGCCGGCGTCGGTGCTGGAGCGCGCGCCCTCAGCCGAGCTGCGGCCCGACCAGCGCGACGAGGACTCGCTGCCGCCCTACGAGCTGCTCGACCGCATCCTCGAGGCCTACGTCGAGCGCGACCAGGGGCGGGAAGAGATGATCGCGGCGGGGATGCCGGCGGAGACCGTAGACGAGGTGATCCGCCTGGTCGACCGCAGCGAGTACAAGCGCCGCCAGGCGGCGCCGGGGATCCGGATCACGCCGCGGGCCTTCGGCAAGGATCGGCGCCTGCCGATTACGAATCGCTTCGGCGGCTGAGAGCTAGGCGTCCGGCCGGGGCCGGACCGCGATCGTCATCTGCGCGAGAGCGCAGGTCTTGCCCTCGTCGTTGAGGACTTCGGCCTGCCAGAGCCAGGTGGTGCGGCCGCGGTGGCGAGCCTGGGCGCGGACTTCGACCGCTCCCTTGGTGACCGGGCGAAGGAAGCTGACGGTGATCGACTGTCCCATGCCGACCATCCCCTGCTCGTAGACGGCGCCGACCGTCGCCCGCGAGCAGACGCTCTCGATCAGGGTCGACATCACGCCGCCGTGCATGAGGCCGAAGGGCTGGCGCAGCTCGTCGCGGATCTCAAGCCGGACGCGGGCGTCATCTGGGTCGTCGCTGAGCCACTCGGTGCCGACCAGCTCGTCGAAATGCGCAGCCTTAACCTGACCCTCGTCGTTCACGGCTGCGCACACTAATAGGCTTCCCACCCGGTGGCGCTGTCAGACGACCAGAAGGCGATCCTGCGGCTGCTTGCGCAGCGGGGGTCGGCGGGCTATGAGGATTTATCGGCCTTGATGGGGATTTCCGTCGAGGAGGTCGAGAGGCGGGCTAGGGCGGCTGCTGCTGATTTGGAAGCGGAAGGGATTCCTGCTCCGGTGATTCCCCGGCCGGGGGGAGGCGCGGGTTCCCCCTCCGTCGCAAAAGATGGGGAGGCTCCTCCGGGGGAACCCGCGCCTCCTGCTGCGAAGCCGGAACCGCCCAAGCCGAAGCCGAAGCCGGCTCTGCCGAAGGGTGAACCGAAGCCGCCGCTGAAAAAAGAGTTGAAGTTGCTCGAGGGTCGGGGCCTCTGGGCGATCCTGGCCGGGGTTGCGATCGTGATCCTGTTCGTGATCTTCATTTTTGCTTCCGGTGGCGACGACGATTCCGGCGACAGCTCGGCGAGTGCTTCCGCTGACAGCTGCAAGCTGACGGGGAAAGCTCCGGAACCGAGTGGGAAAAACGTCGAAGCGCTGGCGGTGGCGGCGGTTAAAACGGGGAAAGAAGTGACGCGGGCGGTGCTCAATCCGGTTGACGGCAGCGAAGCGAAAGGGCTTGCCGTGTTCGGTCGGGTGAAAAACAGCCTGGCGCTGCAAATTGCCGCCGAAGGGCTGGCGCCGACGGAGTGCGGCTACACGATCTGGCTCGCCGCTTCGCCGGAGAAAATGCTGCCGCTGGCCTCGACCAAATTGACCAAGAACGGGGCGATCAACGCCCAAGTCGAAGTCCCGGTCGAAGTCCTTGCCTACCTCGCCGACGAAACCTTCGGCCAGCTGGCGATCACCCGCACCGACGAATCGCAGCTGAAAGCCTCGCTGGCCGCCGCGACCAAAGGGAAACAGGCGCCCGAATACACCGGCACCGAAGTCCTCCGCGGCAGCGTCCGCGGCCCGATCGTCGGCGCCGCCAAGCGGATCGAAGCCCAGCAGAAACAGAAATAGCTAGGGCAGGAGCTTGCCGGGGTTCATGATCCCGGCGGGATCGAGTTGCTCCTTCGCTGCCCGGAGCAGGTCGAGGCCCGTCCTCCCCACCTCCGCCTCCATGTAGGGCGCGTGGTCGCGGCCAACCGCGTGATGGTGGGTGATCGTGCCGCCGTGGGCGACGATCGCCTCGCAGGCGGCGCGCTTGACCGCCGCCCACTGCTCGAGCTCGGCCCCACGCCGGGAGCGGGAGATGAAGGTGAAGTAGAGCGAGGCGCCGTCGGCGTAGGCGTGGGAGAGGTGACAGAAGACCAGCCCGGGCGTGCCTTGTGCGGCGAGCGAGTTGCGGATTGCGTCGGCGACGGCGCTGTGCAGCTCGCCGAAGCGGCTCCAGGTGTGCGAGGTCTCGAGGGTCTCGACCATCGCCCCCATCCCCATCAGCGTGTCGCGCAGGTACGGGCCCTGGTAGCGGCCGTGCTCCCAGGCCTGCCCGGCCGACTGGCCGAGGTAGGCGGCCCCGCCGCTCCGCAGGGCGCGGACGGTGAGGGCGCGACGCCGCGCGGTCGACTCCTCGTCTCCCTCGAAGCCGACGATCATCAGCGAGCCGCCGCGGCGGCGGCGAGCGCCGAGATAGGCGTCGAAGAGGCGGCCGCTGAGCCCTCGGGGACCGTTGAGAGCCAAGGTCCCTTCGGTCTCCTCCTCGTCGGAGACGCGGATGATCTCCGGCAGCCCCGGCCCCTGCGCGAGGCCGCGGACGATCTCCGCGCCGGCGTCGAAGCTCTCCGCCATCCAGGCCTCGTAACGGCGCACGGTGGGGGCAGGCCGCACCCGCACGGTGACGTCGGGGATGACGCCGAGGACGCCCTCGGAGCCGACCACCAGCTCGCGCAGCGCCGGGCCGGCGGCGCTGTGGGGCGTCTCCAGCGTTTGCAGGCCGCCCGAGGGAGCAACCAGGCGGACGGAGCTGACGAGGGCATCAAAGCGGCCGTAGCCGCTGGAGGCCTGACCGGCGGAGCGGGTCGCCGCGAAGCCGCCGATCGTCGCGTACTCGAAGGATTGCGGGAAGTGGCCGAGGGTGAGGCCCTCGCGGGCGAGCGCCGCCTCCGCCTCGGGCCCACGCAGGCCGGCGCCGAGGCGCGCGGTCAGGGAACGGCGGTCGACGCTGACGTCCCGCAGGGCGCCGAGGTCGAGGCTGACGAGCCGGCCGTGGGCGCCGCGCAACGGCTCGACGCCGCCGACGACGCTGGTGCCGCCGCCGAACGGGACGACCGCGATTCCCGCAGCGGCGCAGACGTCGATCACGCGGCGGAGCGCCTCGGCGTCCTCGGGCAGCACCACCGCGTCGGGCGCGTTCTCCAGCGCCCCGTTGCGAAGCCGCGCCAAGTCCACGTAACCGGCGCCAGTCGCGTGCCGCAACCGGTCCTCGTCGGAGGCGAAGACGTTCGCCTCCCCCACCGCGTCCACGAGCGCCTGAGGCAGCGCCTCCGCGGCCGGCAGGGCGACATCGTCGAGCTCACGCGCGAGCGGCCACGGCTCCAGCTCACCGATCCGTTCCCGCAGCACGCCCAGCGCCTGATCGTCGAGCGTCGGCTCGACGGCTAGGTCTCCCCACCCCCACCACTTGGCGTCTCGGCGAGGTCTCATCCCAGCGCCCTTTCGATCCCGTTGAGCGCTTCGTCGAGGACGTCGCCGCGGGCGCGGCGCATCAGCGGCGAGCCGAGCTTCGACATCCCCTTCAGCGACTGCTCCTCGGCGATGCTGACCTCGGTAGCGCCGTCTCGCTCCCGCATGCGCACGTCCACCTGCAGCCCGTTCAGGTGCCGCTCGAACGGCGTCCCGGCCAGCTCCTGCTCCCAGACGTACCGCTCCCGCTCGGCGCTGCTGACGCAGCGGAAGTCGGCTCGCACCCCGCGCCCCTCGGCCGTCTCCAAAACCTTGGTCCAGCGGGTCCGCCGCCCGCCGCCCCCCTCGACGTTCTCGACCCGGCTCACCCGCGGCCACCAGCGCGGCAGGTTGTAGGGGTCGGAGACGAGCTTCCAGACGTCGCCGATCGGCGCTTCCAGCGTGCGCTTGCGGGTGGCGCGGGCCACGGGCGCCGGCTATTCGCCGGCCAGGCGCCGCAGATCCCGAACCAGCAGCAGGTGCTTCAGGTGGCTGACGGTCGCCGCCAGGCTTTCGAGGCTTTCCAGCGCCTCCTTGCGCCGCTCCGGGTTGCGCGAGCGCAGCGACGGGCCGAGCAGCGCTTCCAGCAGGTTCGCCTCGCGGTCGGCCGAGGAGCGGAAGACACGCAGGTTGCGGGCGCCGACGCCGACCCGGGAGAGCTCATTGGCGGCGCGGACGATCTCGCGGTCGGTCTCGTCGTAGACGACTTTGCCCTCGCGTTTCTCCGGCTGCACGATCCCGAAGTTCTCGAGCTCCCGGATCAGCTCCTCGCGGGCGCCGGTCTCCTCGACGATCTCGTCGACCGAGAGGTAGGCGCGCGAGGTGTCGACGAGGATCGCCCGCCGCACCCCACCCGCAGCCGGCTTGCGGTCGCCGTCGCCGAGGACGACGTCGCCGCCGGCCGCCAGCTCCTGGCGGATCACCCGCAGCGGCAGGAACTCGTCGCGCTGCAGGCGCAGGATCGTCCGCAGCCGTTCGACGTCGGCCTGGCTGTAGAGGCGGTAGCCACCGGAGGTCCGCCGCGGGCTCAGCAGCTTCTGGTCCTCGAGGTAGCGGATCTTCGAGATCGAGACGTCGTCGAACTCGCCCTGGAGGATTTTGCAGACGGCGCCGATCGTCAGCGCCTTGCGCGGGCGGCTGGGGGCTTCTGCGGTGCGGCCGGGCTGTTCGGACACCGGGCCCATCAGCGCTCCAGGTAGGACAGCTTGTACTTGCCGACCTGGATCTCGTCGCCGTCGGCGAGCCGGTGGGACTCGATCCGGCGCCGGTTCACGTAGGTGCCGTTGAGTGAGCCGAGGTCGTCGATGTAGAGGCCGTCGCGGCGGCGCACCAGCAGCGCATGGTTGCGGGAGACGGTGACGTCGTCGAGGAAGACGCCGGCGTCTGGGCTGCGGCCGATGCTGACCCGCTCCTCGCTGACGCTGAAGCTCTCCCCGGCCCGGCCGCCGCCGCTGCGGATGACCAGCGCGGCGCCGCTCTCCTGGACGACGTCGTCGATGTCGACCGGCGTCATCTCGCCGGTCTCGTCGACCCGGTAGGTCATCGTCGTCGGGTCGTCGCCCGCCTCTTTCGGCCCGCCGAGGTAGGCGCCGCACTTCTGGCAGTAGTTCGCCCCCTCGGGGTTCGCGAACCCGCACTCGGGACAGTGGACGGCCATGGCGATATCCCCGCTCAGGCGGCGGGCTCGTCCTCCGAGGGCGACTGGGTTTCCCCGGAGAGGATCTGAGTCAGTTGCTCGACGTCGGCGCCGGAGATCATCGACTCGCCCGCCTCGCGTTTGTGGCGCAGCCGGTTGACGAGCTCCGCGCGCAGGATGTCGATCTTCCCGTGCAGGACGCGGCGCTTGTAGGAGATCTCGTTCTCCTCTGCCGTCAGGTTGTCGATCATGTCCTTCAGCTCCTTGTCGCTGAGAGAACCGAGATCGGGAAAGGTCTCCTCCATCGTGCTCCTAACTCGAGGAGGCGCTGCCTCCGTTTTGCGCGGATGACGATGATAGCTGCCGCGCGGGCAAGGTTAAACCCCAGGTTGAAGGTTTGGGTGAACCTGTGCGTCAGCTCGCGGGCCGGGTGTCACGGACCGCGCGCATTCCCCGCTGCGCGTAGAGGACCGTGGCGATGATCGCCATCACCAGGCCCCAGATCAGGAGCGCCGTCGCCACCCAGCCGGGCGCGAGCAGGGCGAGGAAGATCCCGCCCATGATCGGGAAGACCGAGATCCGCCCCGGCCAGTTGACCTCGATGTCGACGCCGTGGCGTAACCCGTACTGGGCGAGGAAGAGCATCGCCACCTCGCGCAAGCCGAGCAGCAGCAGCGCCCAGTGCGGCAGCAGGTCGAAGCTCCAGCAGACGACGGCGCCGGCGAGGATCGTCAGGCGGTCGACGAGCGGGTCGAGCAGCGCCCCGAGGCGGCTGTACTGGCCGGTGATGCGGGCGAGAATCCCGTCGAGGTAGTCCCCCGCCGCGATCGCCCAGTAGACCATCGCCGAGGCGACCGAGGTCCCGTCCTCGGTGTTGTAGGCGAGGACGAGGAAGACCGGCAGCGCCGCCAGGCGCAAGTAGCCAACCGCGTTGGGAATCGTCCACGGGTGGAACGGTTCCCCCTTCCGCGTCGACGGCGGCGGCGGGGCGCTGCGGTCAAGGCCGAAGAGGCGGCGGACGCGGCCGCGGCCGAAGGGGTCGTGCTCAGTCATCGCGGTGCGCCGAGCCGGCCATCGGTCAGTACGCCTTGGCGAAGACCGCTTCGGTGACGGCGGGCTCGCCGGTGAGGACGCAGAGGCTGTCGGGGGCGAGGTCCTGGTCGAACGGCAGGCAGCGGACGGTGACCTTCATCTCGTCGAGCAGTTGCGCCGACTCGGGCGCTTCGCTCCAGGGGGCGCGAAGGAAGCCGCCGGCGCTGGCGTCGCCGGGGTCGGTGTCGAAGAACTCGCGGAATTCGTCCGGGCCGCGCACGTCGAGCCTGGTGCGCGCCTGAAGCCGGTCCAGGGCGGCGTCTCGGTAGGAGCCCTGGATCTCGGCCAGCAGCGCCGGGATCGCCTCGCCGACCTTGCCGCGCTCGAGCGACTCGGGCTTGGCGTCACCGGCATCGCGCCGCCGCAGCGCCACCACGCCCTCTTTGAGGTCGCGCGGCCCGAGTTCGAGGACGAGCGGAACTCCTTTGCGCGTCCACTCCCAGCGCTTGTCGGGCGGTTCCCGGTCGCGCAGGTCGGCGCTGACCCGCACCGGGGCCCCCTCGAAGACCAGCTCGCCGATCTCGCGCGCCAGCTCCTCGGCGGCCTCGAGAACCGCCGGGCCCTCCTCCCCGCGCGGGATCGGCACGATCGCGACCTGCTGGGGGGCGACGGTCGGCGGCAGGCGCAGGCCGATGTCGTCGCTGTGGCTCATGATCAGGGCGCCGAGCAGGCGAGTCGAGACGCCCCAGGAGGCGGTGTGGACGAGGCTGCGCTTGCCCTCGCGGTCGAGGAAGTTGATCTCGGCAGCCTCGGCGAAGCTCTGGCCGAGGTAGTGGGACGTCCCAGCCTGCAGGGCCTTGCCGTCCTGCATCATCGCCTCGATCGAGAGGGTCTGGACCGCACCCGGAAAGCGCTCTTCCTCGGGCTTCTCGCCCGTCAGGACGGGCATCGCCAGGAACTGCTCGGCGAAGCCCCGGTAGACCTCGAGCATCTGCTCGGCGTTGGCGCGCGCTTCCTCCTCGGTCGCGAAGGCGGTGTGGCCCTCCTGCCAGAGGAACTCGGTCGTCCGCAGCAGCACCCGCGGGCGCATCTCCCAGCGGACCACGTTCGCCCACTGGTTAACCATCAGCGGCAGGTCGCGGTAGGAGTTGACCCACTTCGCGAAGGAGCGGCCGATGATCGTCTCCGAGGTCGGCCGCACGATCAGCGGCTCCGCTAGCTTTCCTCCCGGCCTCAGGTGCCCCGGGCTCTCGGGGTCTTCTTCCAGGCGGTGATGCGTCACCACCGCCATCTCCTTGGCGAACCCCTCGACATGTTCGGCCTCGCTCTCGATGTAGCTGAGCGGGATGAAGAGCGGAAAGTAGGCGTTGCTGGCGCCGCTGCGCTTGATCTGGCGATCGAGCTCGGCCTGCATCAGCTCCCAGATCGCATACCCCCAGGGCCGGATCACCATCGACCCGCGCACATGCGCAAGTTCGGCCACCTCCCCCTCCCGCACCACGGCCTGGAACCAGGCGGGAAAGTCCTCCTGCCTGGAGGGAGAAACGCCTTTGTTCTTCGACTTGGAGGCCACGGGCTGAGGCCCGGAAGCTAGTCGATCAGGCCCGCGTAAAGCGGCGGCCTGCGGTGGGAGACGCCTCCTCGTCGAGGAGGACCTTGTCGGACTCGCCACGTTCGACCGCTTCCTTCTCCATCGCGGCGATCTTCTCGGGGGTGAGGTCGCCGGCGTTTTCCGCCTCGATGTTGGCGACCCACTCCGCCCCCTCGCGGGACTCGGCCTCGTCGAACTCGACCTGGCCGCCGCGGTCGAGGGACTTGTCGATCTCTTCGAAGAGGGTGTCGACGAGCTTCTCCTGCGGGACCTTCCGCAGCGGCTTGCCGCCGGCGAAGATCAGGCCCTCGTTCTTGGCTCCGGCGATGCCGAAGTCGGCGTGGCTGGCCTCGCCGATGCCGTTGACGGCGCAGCCGAGGACGGCCACCTCGACCGGCTCGGCGTAGCTTTCCAGCCGCTTCTCGATTTCGGCGACGACGGAGTCCATGTCGAACTGCAGCCGGCCGCAGGTCGGGCAGGCGATCAGGACCGGGCCGCGCTCACGCAGCTGCAGCGCCTTGAGGATCTCCCAGGCGACCTTGACCTCCTCCTCGGCGTGGAAGGTCGAGAGGCTGATCCTGATCGTGTCGCCGATCCCGTCGGCAAGCAGGGTGCCGAGGCCGACGGCTGATTTCAGCGAGCCGCCCCATTTCGTCCCCGCCTCGGTGACGCCGAGGTGCAGCGGATAGGGGATCTTCTCCGAGAGCAGCCGGTTGGCGGCGATCGTGTACGGGACGTTGGTCGACTTGATCGAGACCTTGAAGTTTTCGAAGTCGAGGCCCTCCATCAGCTCGACGAACTCGATCGCGGCAGCGACCAGCGCCTCGACGGGCGCCTCGCGCTCGAGCTCATGTAGGTGTTTGGGCAGGGAGCCGGAGTTGACGCCGATCCGCATCGGCACGCCCTTCGCGTTCGCCTTCTCGGCGACCTCGGCGACTTTCTCGCGGCCGCCGATGTTGCCGGGGTTGAGGCGGATGCAGTGGGCGCCCGCGTCGATCGCTTTCAGCGCCAGCGTGTGGTTGAAGTGGATGTCTGCGATCACCGGGATCGGCGATTCCTTGACGATCGTCTTCAGCGCCTCGGCGTCCTGCTCGCGGGGCACCGCGCAGCGGACCAGGTCCGCCCCGGCATCGGCGACCTTGCGGATCTGATCCATCGTCGCCGCCAGGTTCGCGGTCTCGGTCTTGGTCATCGTCTGCACCGCGACCGGAGCGCCGCCGCCGATCGGCACGTTGCCGACGAAGATTTGCCTTTTGGAAGCCATATACAGAGCTTATTGAGGCCGGCCGCCGGGCTAGCGGACCTCGAACCCTTCGCCGGTGATCCTGCCGATGTCGTTCGAGAGCCCGAGGAAGAAGAGCATCAGGACGAGGGCGATCCCGACCGCGGTCGCGCGCTCCATCACCCGCAGCGAGACCGGGCGGCCGCGGACTTTCTCGACCAGTGACCAGAAGATGTGGCCGCCGTCGAGCGGCAGGATCGGCAGCAGGTTGACGAGGCCCAGCGAGAGGCTGACGAAGGCGAGCAGCAGCAGCGCCCGTTCGAGGCCTTTTTCGATCACCTGGTGGCCGACGTCGCTGATCCCGACGACGCCGGAGACCTGCTCGCGCTGCTCGGATTCGAAGAGATGGGTGAAGACGTGGACGGTTCCCTTCGCCACTTCCCAGATCGCGTCGCCGGCTTCCTTGGCGGCGGTGCCGGCGCCAATCGGGTGGTTGACGCTGCCGTAGGAGAACCCGATTAGTGCGCGCTTGGCTTCCTCGTCATAGCGTGGGTAGACGGTGAGCGTCTTGACCTGCCTGTCGCGCACAACCTGAAGCTGCACCGGCGTCTGCGCGACGCAGCCGTCGACCTGCTTGCCCTCGCACTTGTGGGAGGCGACCGTTTCGCCGAACTTGACCAGCCGCTCTTCGGTGTCGAGACCCGCGTAGCGGTTGCCATCGACGGTGACGATCTTGTCGCCCGGCTCCAGGGCCTTGGCGGCGGGGGTGCCGGTCCTGATCGCGCCGACGCTCTGCTGGATCTCCTCGCGCCCGTTGGCCCAGTAGACGCCGAAGAGGATCGCGAAGGCGAGGACGATGTTGACCGCCGGGCCGGCCGCGACGACGACGATCCGCTTCCAGATGTCCTGGCGGTAGTAGGCGCGGTGGACGGCCTCCGGAGGCACCTCCTCCTCCGGGTTCATCCCGGTGATTTTCACGTAGCCGCCGATCGGAATCGCTTTCACCCCGTACTCAGTCTCGCCGCGCTTGATCGACCAGATCGTCGGCCCGAAGAAGAGGAAGAAGCGCTCGACCCGCATCCCCGTCGCCTTGGCGGCGAAGAAGTGACCGGCCTCGTGGAGGATGATCAGCAGGCAGAAGCCGACGAAGACCCAGAACCAGCTCATGCCGGCATCAACCCCTTGACCTGCCCCTCGGAGCGCTCCCGCGCCTCGGCATCGGCAGCGAAGAGGTCGTCGAAGTGGCCGACCGGCTGTGCCGGCATCTCCTCCAGCACCGCCCCGATCACCGCCGGGATCGCCGCGAACGGAATTCGCTCGGCGAGGAAGGCGGCGACGGCGACCTCGTCGGCGGCGTTGAGGACGCAGGGCGCGGTCCCCCCCGCGGCGCCGGCCTCGAGCGCCAGCCGCAGGCAGGCGAAGGTCCCGGGGTCCGGCTCCTCGAAGGTCAGCGAGCCGACCCCGGCGAGGTCGAGCTGCGGCACGTCGACGTCAGCCCGCTCTGGGTGGTTGAGCGCGTAGGAGATCGGCACCCGCATGTCGGGATAGCCGAGATGCGCCAGGGTCGAGCCGTCGTTCAAGTGGATCAGCGAGTGGATCAGCGACTGCGGGTGGACGACGACGTCGATCCGCTCGTAGGGGACGGCGAAGAGGTGATGCGCCTCGATCACCTCGAAGCCCTTGTTCATCAGCGTCGCGCAGTCGATCGTGATCCGCCCGCCCATGTCCCAGTTGGGGTGGGCGAGCGCGTCGGCGACGCTGACGCCGGAGAGGTCCTCGCGGCCACGGAAGGGCCCTCCCGAGGCGGTCAGGACCAGCCGCTCGACCGTGCCCGGCGCCTCGCCGTGGATCAGCTGGAAGAGGGCGGAGTGCTCGGAGTCGACCGGCAGCAGCCGCGCCCCGGTCGCCTCGGCCAGCGCCATCACCAGCTCGCCGCCGAGGACGAGGCTCTCCTTGTTGGCGAGGGCGACGTCAATCCCCTCGGTCAGCGCGACGATCGTCGAGCCCAGCCCGGCCGCGCCGACGATCGCGTTGAGGACGAGGTCGGGCTCGGTGCTGACGATCAGCTCCCGCACCCCCTCCTCCCCCGTCAGCACCCGGCCGCTCCAGGCGCCACGGGCGCTCTCGGCCGCAGCCTCGTCGGCCAGCGCAACCACGGGCACCCCGTGCTCCCGAGCCTGCTCCACGGTCTTCTCCCAGGCGCTGCCAGCCGCCAGGCCGACGGCCTGCAGCTCCTCAGAAGCGCCGATCACCTCCAGCGCCTGCGTTCCGATGGACCCGGTCGAGCCGAGTACGAGGACCTTCTTCATGCCCGATAGAGGATACGGAGAGGCCGACCCGGACCGCGAGACCGCAAAATTGCCTCCCCAAGAATGAATTTTGCGGTCTCGGCGTCAGCCGGCGAGCCCGCCGAGGAAGGCGAAGGGCCTGGGCAGATCGTCTTCGGCCTCGCGCAGGGACGCGGCGACGCCTACCTTGCTGCCGGCGGGCGCTTCGGCTCGGATCCGGTCCGCCAGCGCATGGGCAGCGTCCTCGTCAGGCACACCGACCAGGACAACCCGCCAGCGCTGCACCGTGGGCAGGCCCTCGCTCCGATACCGCTCCGCGAATACTCCCGCCTCGTCCTTCGAGGGCAGCTCCACCTGAGCCTCGTATTGCGGATAACCCTGTTCTTCGGCCTCTTTGCGTTCCTTGGCGATGCGCGCTTGGTGCTCCGCTGCTTCGGCTGCGGCGTCCTCAGGCAGCGGCTCATCGGCCGGCTCCCACTCCCGCGAGAGTGGATGCCAGCGCCTGAGGTCGATCGTCACCTCCTCCTCGTCCTCGTCGGTGAGTCGAACGACGAGGTCTCGCGCCTTTTCCGCCTGCTCCTCGTCGCCCGCGTAAAGGAAGAGCGTCGTCTCGTTCCGCGAGACGATCACCCGGTCGTGAAACGCCTCGCTCAGATCGTGCTCCAGCTCCCGCGCGTCGAGCCGGTCGTGGAGCGCATCCAGCGCACCGTCAGCGCGGAAGTCGACCTGCAGGCGCCAGTCGTCGCTCGCCATCAGTAGACCACTGCCACCGAGAGGTAGTAGCCGACGACGATCGTGAAGAGGGCGGCGTCGAGGCGGTCGAGGATGCCGCCGTGGGGGCCGAAGAGGGTGCCGGTGTCCTTGGTGCCGAGGTCGCGCTTCAGCATCGACTCGAAGAGGTCTCCGATCGGGGCGACGGCGGCGACGGCGGCGCCGATCAGGAGGGCGTCCACTCCTGAGAGCCAGTCCTGGTAGAGGCCGGCGAACCAGAAGCCCATGGTGCCGATCAGGAAGCCGCCGATCAGCCCCTCGACGGTCTTGTTCGGCGAGATGTTGGGGGCGATTTTGTGACTGCCGAACATGCGGCCGGTGGCGTAGGCGGCGGTGTCGGCGACGAAGGTGCCGACGAGGACGTCGATCAGCAACGCGGCGCCGTGGTCGGGCAGGTCGCGGAGGAAGACCGCGTGGGCGAGCGGGACGCCGATCCAGAGCACCCCGAGCAGCGTCACTCCGAGCGAGACGGTGTTGCCGTCGCGGTTGCCAGCCCTGGCGGCGAAGGCGAAGAGGAGCGGGAAGGTCGCGGCGATGACGTAGAGGACGTTGAACGAGGTGCCGAAGTGGGCGGCGACGACGAGGCCGGCGACGGCGATGTAGGCCGGGATCGTCAGCGGCCGGTACCGGCTCGCCATGTTCGTGTACTCGCCGATCGCGACGACGCCGATCGCGATCATCGCCGCGGCGAAGACGAGGCCGCCGGCGACCGTGATCGCGATCGCGAAGACGATCCAGGGCAGCGCCACGAGGATCCGCTTCGCGGTCTCGCCGCCACCACCACCACCACCGCCGCGACGGCGTTTCCGCTTCGGCTTCCGGGGCGGCCGCTCGCGCGGAGCCGGCGGCTCCTCGTCGAACAGGTCGTCGTCGTCGAAGAGGTCGATTTTCACGCCCGGCTCCCGAAGCGCCGCTGCCGCGTCTCGTACTCGCGCAGGCTGTCCTCCAGCGCCACGCGGTCGAAGTCGGGCCAGAGCTCGTCGCGGAAGACGAGCTCCGAGTAGGCGCACTGCCAGAGCAGGTAGTTGGAGAGCCGCTGCTCGCCGCTAGTCCTGATCAGGAGGTCGGGGTCGTGCATCTCCGGCGCGTAGAGCAGGCGCTGGAACTCCTCCTCGGAGCCGCCCTCGAACCGGCGCGCCGCGTCGAGGATCTCCGCCCGGCCGCCGTAGTTGAAGGCGACGAAGAGGACGATGCGGTCGTTCTCCGCGGTCTCGGCTTCCGACCATTCCATCCGCTCGACCAGCGCCGGGTCGAGGCCCTCGCGGCGGCCGATGTAACGCATCCGCACGCCTTCGGCCTTCAGCTCGGGGGTTTCGGAGCCGATCCGTTCCCCCATCATCTGCAGCAAGCCATGGACCTCCTCTTCGGGGCGGCTCCAGTTCTCGGTCGAGAACGAGTACACGGTCAGCTCCTCGATCCCCAGCTCGGCGGCATCGCGCAGCCGCGCCTTCAGCGTGTCGGCCCCGGCCTTGTGCCCCTCCACCGTCGCCAGCCCCCGCTGGCTCGCCCAGCGGCCGTTGCCGTCGGTGATGATCGCTACGTACTTGGCTGCGGTCACGCTGCGGTGGCCCGCCTCAGACTTCGAGGATCTCTTCTTCCTTGCCCTTGAGCAGGGAGTCGATCTCGGCGATTGCCTCGTCGGTCTGTTTCTGCAGCGAGGCCTCGGCCCGGCGCTCGTCGTCCTCGCCAGCTTCGCCTTCCTTTTTCAGCTCGCGCAGGTCGCTCATGATGTCGCGGCGGACGTTGCGGATCGCGACCCGGCCGTCCTCGGCGACGCCGTGGACGACTTTGACCATCTCCCGCCGCCGCTCCTCGGTCATCTCCGGGATCTGCAGGCGGATCACGTTGCCGTCGTTGCTGGGAGTGAGGCCGACATCGGACTCCTGGATCGACTTCTCGATCGCCCCGAGGGCGCTCTTGTCGAACGGGGTCACGGTCAGCAGCCGGGCGTCGGAGGCGGAGACGTTGGCCAGCTGCTTCAGCGCAGTCGGGTTGCCGTAGTAGTCGACCATGATCCGGTCGAGCAGGTGCGGTGAGGCACGGCCGGTGCGGACGGTGGCGAGCTCGCCACGGCTCGAATCGACCGATTTGGCCATCCGCTCTTTCGCGTCCGCGAGCAGTTCGTCGATCAGCTCCACTGGGGTCCCGTCCTCGTTCAGTTGGCGGGGGCGCTGGACACCAGCGTCCCCACTTTCTCGCCGCAAACGATCCTATCTATGTTCTGCTCGTCGCCCATGTTGAAGACGTAGATCGGCAGGTCGTTGTCCATGCAGAGGGAGAGCGCCGTCGAGTCCATCACCTTGAGGCCGCGCTCGATCGCCTGCTTGTGGGTGATCGCGGGGAGGAACTTGGCCTCGGGGTTGGTGGCCGGATCGGAGTCGAAGACCCCCTCCACCCCGTTCTTCGCCATCAGGATCGCCTCGGCGTGGATCTCCAGCGCCCGCAGCGCCGCCGCCGTGTCCGTGGTGAAGAACGGGTTGCCGGTGCCGGCGGCGAAGATGACGATCCGGTCCTTCTCCAGGTGGCGCATCGCCCGGCGGCGGATGTAGGGCTCGGCGACCTCCTGCACTTCGATCGCCGACATCACCCGCGTGTGCTGGTCGAGCCGCTCGAGCGCGTCCTGCAGGGTGAGCGCGTTGAGCACCGTCGCCAGCATCCCCATGTAGTCGCCGGTCGCCCGGTCCATGCCGCCGGCGGCGCCGTCGAGGCCGCGGTAGATGTTGCCGGCGCCGACGACGATCGCCACCTCGACCCCGCGGTCGCGGACCGCCGCCACCTGGCGGGCGATCCGGTCGACCTCAGCTGCATCGGTGCCGAACTCCTGGCTGCCCATTAGGGCCTCGCCGGAGAGCTTCAGCAGGATGCGCCCGAAGCGCGGCTCGGCAGAGTCGGTCACTGCGGATGACTCTATTCGCCGACGCGGAAGTAGGCGAGGCGGGCGACGCGGATGTTCTCACCGGTTTTCGCCGCCAGCTCCTGGCGCAGCTCCTCGATCGTCTTCGAGTCGTGCTTCTCGGTGTTGACGTGGGTCTGGTCGAGCAGCGCCACTTCGCCTGCCCACTTGTCGAGCTGGCCCTGGACGATTTTCTCGACCACGTTCTCGGGCTTGCCTTCTTCCTTGGCCTTCTCTTCGAAGACGCGTTTTTCGGCCTCGCGCTCCTCCTCGGGGATTTCCTCGGTGGAGACGAACTGGGGCGCGGTCGCGGCGGCGTGCAGCGCCACCTGGTAGGCGAAGACTTTGAACTCCTCGTTGCGGGCGACGAAGTCCGTCTCGCACTGCACTTCGACCATCGCCCCGACCTTGTCGTTGGCGTGGATGTAGGAGGCAATCACACCCTCGTCGGTGCCGCGGCCTTCGCGCTTGGCGGCGGAGGCCTGGCCCTTCACCCGCAGCAGCTCGACCGCCCGGTCGACGTCGCCGTCGGCCTCGACGAGAGCGGATTTCGCGTCCATCATCGCCGCCCCGGTGCGGTCCCGAAGCGCCTTCACGTCAGCAGCAGTAATGCTCATTTCGACTCCTCAGCTTTCTCGTCTTTGGCCGCCTCGGCACTCTCGGCGGGCGGTGCGGGCGGCTGCTCCTCAGACGGTTTCGCATCCTCGGCAGCGGGCTGCTCCCCGGCGACCGTAGGAGCCGGTTTCTCAGCGGCCGGAACCTCAGCCTTATCCGCCTCTGGCGCGGG
The DNA here is from genome assembly GCA_045805765.1 of Solirubrobacterales bacterium. Taxonomy (GTDB): domain Bacteria; phylum Actinomycetota; class Thermoleophilia; order Solirubrobacterales; family 70-9; genus VAYN01. The sequence continues at coordinate 15,839 of JBJMKN010000018.1, read as the reverse complement.
TGGCGACGATACGGCACCCTCGCCTTTTTGCGAGGGGGCCGTATCGGAGACAGGACCCGCGCCCCCAGCGCCGGGTCCCTGCTGCTGTTGCTGTCGTGGCGGCTGCCCCTGAACCTGCTGGGCCTTCTGCTGCGCCGCCGCAGTCGCCTGCGCCGCTTTCTGAGCGTCCTCGGCAGCTTTTTTGGCTTCCTCGGCTTCGACGCGGGCTTTCTCCTCTTCCTCGCGTTTCTTCCGCTCTTCCTCGTCTTTTTTGCGCCGCTCCATCTCTTCGGCGATCCGTTTCTCCTCCTGCACCCGCCAGGCGGAGGAACCGTCCTCGATCGCTTTGCCGATCGTGCCGATCACGAGCTGGCAGGAGCGGATCGCGTCGTCGTTGCCGGGGATCACGTAGTCGACCGGCGTCGGGTCGCAGTTGGTGTCGACGAGCCCGATGATCGGGATCCGCAGGCGCGCCGCCTCGTTGACCGCGATCTCCTCGGTTTTGAGGTCGGCGACGAAGACGGCGTCGGGCAGCCGGTCCATGTCGCGGACGCCGCCGAGGTTGAACTCGAGCTTCGCGAGTTCGGCCTCCATGCCCATCCGCTCCTTGGTCGGCAGGAGGTCGAGTTTGCCCTCCTCTTTCCAGCCGTTCAGCTCGTGCAGGCGGCCGATCCGGCCCGACATCGTGTTGAAGTTGGTCAGCAGGCCGCCGAGCCAGCGCTTGTTGACGTAGGGCATGCGGCATTTGTCGGCCCATTCCTGGATCGTGTCGCGGGCCTGCTTCTTGGTCCCGACGAAGAGGACGGTGCCGCCGCCGCTCGCGAGCTCGCCGACGAAGCGGCGCGCGTCCTCGAGCAGGGCCTCGGTCTGCAGCAGGTCGATGATGTGGATCCCGTCGAGCTCGCCGAAGATGAAGCGGCGCATGTTCGGGTTCCAGCGGCGCGTCTGGTGGCCGAAGTGGACTCCGGCCTCGAGCAGATCCCTGAGATCCGCCTGGGGCGATGCGGTAGCTGCCTCCATTGGTGTTTCTCCTTGCGTTGTTTGGCGAAGCGCCCCGCCCCGCTTGCCGGGACCTGGTGGTGGCCAGGCAGGATCCGGTTCCGCGTCGAACGGGGGTTGGTTTGAACGGCGATTGTAGAGCGGTGCGCCTATTCGGCGTGCGCTGCCTCCAGCGCCCGCTCGAGATCCCCGGGCAGCGGCGAGGTGAAGCCGAGGCGCTCGCCGCTGCGCGGATGCTGGAAGGAGAGCCGGTGGGCGTGGAGGAACTGGCGCTCGAGCCCGTAGCGGACAGCGCCGCCGTAGGTGGGATCCCCCGTCAGCGGATGCCCGATCGCGGCGAAGTGGGCGCGGATTTGGTGCGTGCGGCCCGTCTCCAGCCGCGCCTCCAGGTAGCTCTCGCGCGGCAGCAGCTCGAGCACGGTGAAGTGGGTGCGAGCCTGGCGGGAAGCGGCCCCCGAGACCGCCATCCGATGCCGCTGGCGGGCAGCGCGCCCGATCGGGGCGTCGATCGTGCCGGTACGCGAGGCGAGCCGGCCGCCCGCCAGCGCCAGGTAGGCCCGCTCCACCTCCCGCGCCCGCACCTGCTCCTGCAGGGCGGCGTGGGCCTCGTCGTCGCGGGCGACGACGAGCAGCCCGCTCGTGCCCTTGTCGAGCCGGTGGACGATCCCGGGCCGCTCCGGCTCGCTCCCACCGCCGAGAATCTCGGCCAGCTCGCTGACCAGCGTCGGGCCCTGGTGTGAAGGCGCCGGATGGACGACGAGGCCGGCCGGCTTGTCGACGACGGCGAGGGACTCGTCGAGGTGGACGATCTGCAGCGCCGGCTCAGCCATCGCCGGCGGGCTCGGCGTCGCGGAGGTAGATCAGAGCCATGAGGACGACGCCGGCGGTGATCGCGACGTCGGCGAGGTTGAAGGCCGGCCAGGAGCCGACGTGGATGTAGTCGGTCACCTCGCCCGCCGCGAGCCGGTCGACGAGGTTGCCGAGCGCGCCGCCGGCCAGCAGCCCGGCCGCGACCCACATCCCCGGCTTCTCCGGGTCGCGGCTGAAGACGAAGGCGATCAGCGCCAGGGCGGCCACGGTGACGAGGACGAGCCCGATGCCGGCGCCGCCGGCGAGCCCGAAGGCGACCCCCTTGTTGTGCGCCAGGGTCAGCTCGAGCGGCCCGAGGACGCTGACCTGCTCTCCCGTCACCAGCTGCGCCTCGACGATCGCCTTTGCCGCCTGATCGGCGGCGAGGGTGAGCAGGCAGAGCCCGGCCGCCAGGCTCCAGGCGCGGGCTGCCGTCATCACCCTTGGATCAGGCTGACGAGGATCGAGCCGCCGACGGAGAGGACGAGCAGGCCCAGCATCGGGCTGAGGTCCAGCGCGAGCCCGCCGCCGCCGACCGGCGGGATCAGGCGGCGGAAGAGGTTGAGGTAGGGATCGGTCGTCTCGTGGGCGAAGTCGAGGACCGCCCGCAGGTAGCGGTTGTACGGCATCCTCGGCACGAATGAGGCGACGATGCGGATGAAGATCAGGATCACGTAGACGATGATCAGGGCGCCGACGTAGTCGGCGAGGTCGCCTCGGTTGATCGCCAGCGGGATCACCCCTTCATTCTCGCAAGCGAGGCCTCCACGGCCGCCGCGAAGGCCGCGCGGGCGCCTTCGCGATCGAGCGCCTCGAGCCCCGCCTCGGTGCTGCCCCCGGGCGAGGCGACGGCCTTCTGCACCGCCGCGGGATCGTGCTCACGCAGCAGGGCGGCGGTGCCCGCGGCGGTCTCGGCGACCAGATCGCGGGCGAGCTTCGGGTCGAGGCCGGCGGCCGCTCCCGCGTCGGCGATCGCTTCGGCGACGAGAGCGAAGTAGGCGGGCGAGCATCCCATCACCGCCGTCGCCTGGTCGAAGGAGTCCTCGGGGATCTCGACAACCCAGCCGAGACGGTCGAGCTTGCCCCGGGCCGCCTCGCCGAGGGAGCCGGAGACGCACATCACCCCCTGCCGCACCTCGACCCCGACGTTAGGCATCACCCGCAGGACGTGCTCGGCGGCGGGGAGCGCCGCTCGCAGGCGCTCCAGCGACACCACCGCGAGGACCGAGACGACTTCCCCCGCCCCTGCCAGTGCCGGCGCCACCTCATCCAGCTTGTTCGGCTTCACCGCCAGCACGACCAGATCGGCCCGGCCGGCGATCTCCTCGTTGGAAGCCGCTTCTCCCCCCAGCTCCTCGGCGAGCGCCTGCGCCCGGCCGGAGCCGCTGTCGGAGAAGAGCATCCGCTCGAACTCCCCCGCCCAGCCACGGGCGATGGCCGCGGCCATGCTGCCGGACCCGACGAAACCGACGATCATGGCGCCAGACTACCCAGCGCCGGCGCTCAGGACTGGTTGAAGAAGCCCTTGTCGATCAGTCTCGCCTTTTCCTCGGCGGAGACGTCGACGTTGCGCGGCGTCAGCAGGAACATCTTCTCGGCGATCCGCTGCATGCCGCCGTCGAGGGCGTAGGTCAGCCCGGAGCAGAAGTCGATCATCCGCTTCGAGAGCTCATGGTCGGCGGTCTGCAGGTTGAGGATCACCGGCACCGAGCGTTTGAACTGGTCGGCGACCTGCTGGGCGTCGTTGAAGTTGCGGGGGATGACGAGGTGGACCTGGAGGTCGCCGCCGTCGCCGCCGTTGTCGACCGGGCGCAGGGTCCGGGTGCGGCTGGCTGCGATCGGCTCGTCGTCGGCGAAGATGTCGTCGATCTCGTCGCGGCGGGGGCGGCGCGAGGTCGGCAGGCGGCGCACCGAGCTGCTGCCTTCGCCGCGTTCGCGGCGGCCTTCGAAGACTTCCTCGGTCCCGGTCTCGGGGTCGAAGTCTTCCTCGTATTCGGGGCCGTAGTCGTGGTCCTCGGCGAGGCCGAAGTAGACGAGCGCGCGGTGCCAAGTGTCTTTTAGAGCCATATCTGCAGCGTGATTCGGCCTTTGAGGGCCGACTCCTTTACAGATTATCCCCAGATTTCTGGGGAAATCACACGAAGAGGGCGTGTCCGAGGCGGACGATCGTCGCCCCCTCCTCGATCGCGACGCGCCAATCCTGGGAGGTGCCCATCGAAAGGCGGCTCAGGCCATTGGCCGCCGCGAGCTCGGCGAGGCGGGCGAAATAGGGCCGCGAGTACTCCGGGTCGGGGCTGAACGGCGGCATCGTCATCAGCCCCGTCACGCGGACTGGGGAGCGCTCTATGAAGGCGGGTAGCTCCTCCGGCTCCACCCCGCCCTTGCCCTCCTCGCCGGAGACGTTGACCTCGACCAGGATCTCGGTCTCCGGGCCGGCATGCTTCTCGAGCTGCGCCAGGACCGAGTCGGTGGCGACCGAGTGGATCAGCCGGCACAGGGGAAGGATGAGCTTCAGCTTGCGGCTCTGCAGGTTGCCGATGAAGTCCCATTCGAAGGCCTCGCCCCAGCGCTCGTGCTTCGCCGCCAGGTCCTGCTGGCGGTTCTCCCCCACCAGCCGCACTCCCGCCTCGGCGAGCTTTCCCATCTCCTCCAGCGGCACGTACTTGGTCGCGACCAGGATCTCGGCGCGCTCGCCCGCCAGCGCCCGCGCCTCCTCCAGGTTCTCGGCCAGCTTCGCCAGGTCGATGTCGTGGATCAGCTCCGCCACCTAGCCCTCGATCCAGGCGATCCCGGCCTGGCGGCCGGTGCGGCCGCGATCGCGGCGGTGGGAGAAGAAGAGCTCCTCCTCGCAGCTGGTGCAGAGGCCGGCCGATTCGACCCGCTCCACCCCGGCCCGCGCGAGCAGCCGCCGCGCTGCCTCCGGCAGGTCGAGCATGCGCCCCTCGGCGATCCCCTCGCCGAGGTCCGAGAAGGCACCGAGGACCTCCTCCCCGACCTCGTAGCAGCAAGGGCCGATCCCAGGCCCGACCGCCGCCGAGGTCGCTCCCACGGCTTCGGCGCCCGCCGCGAGGATGCCCCCGGCAAGCCCCCGCCAGCCCGCGTGGACCATCGCGACGCCGTCCGGGCCCGCGAGCGCCACCGGCAGGCAATCCGCGACGAAGACGAGCGGCGCCAACCCGGGACTGCGCACGACATGCCCATCAGCCTCGGGACGGTCGCCGGGATGCTGGATCAGGTCGGTTCCGTGGACCTGGCGAGCGAAGACGACCTGTTCGGGGGTGAAACCCAATGCGGAAGCGAGGCGGCGGCGGTTCTCCCCTACCGCGGTCTCGTCGTCCTCGGTCAGCAAGCCAAGGTTGAGGCTGTCGAACGGTGGCTCGCTGACGCCGCCGAGGCGGGTCGAGAAGGCTGCGCGCCCGCCGTCGAGCTCGGCCTCGAGCCAGCGGATGCCGTCGCGCTCACGCCACTCCACGGGCCGCCTCCAGCGCCGTCGCCAGCTCCTGCTCGCGGCCATACGCCTCTCCTTCGAGCCGCGCCCGGCGCGCCGCTCGCAGCCCGCGCCCTACCGCTGGCCCCTCCGCCACACCGGCCTCGACGAGGTCGTTGCCGTCGATCTCGAGGGTCACGTTTCTCCACGCGGTCAGGTAGTGCTCGATCCAGTCGGCGCCCATCGCCCGCGCCAGCGCCAGCTCCACCGGGTCGCGCTGCTCGGCGAGCTCGACCCCCTCGCCGGGATTCGGCGGCCACATCGAGGCCAGCAGCTCCTCGCCCCCCGGCGGCCCCAACGCCGCCGAGATCAGCACCTCCTCGCGGGCCGCGAACTGCGCCCAATGCTCGCGCTCGAACAGCTCGCCAGCCGCCCGCATCAACTCCAGGCCGCCGTCGCGCAGCTCGATCAGGCCCCACTCGGCCAGCAGCTCGTAACCCCGGCAGGCGGTCGCTTCCCCCGCCAGCCGCTCCAGCTCCGCCCGCCGCCGGTCCGCTGAGACGGTGGCCAAATCGGCCTCGCGAATCAGCTTCTCGGTCCCCGGCTCGAGTCCGAATCCGAACCGGGCCGCGTAGCGGGCGGCGCGGATCGCCCGCGTCGGGTCGTCCTCGAACGAGCGCGGGTGGAGGACGCGCAGCACCCCGGCCTCGAGGTCCGCCTCTCCCCCGTGCGGGTCGATCAGGCGTGCCTCGCCGTCGATCGGGGCCGCCATCGCGTTGATCGCGAAGTCGCGGCGGCCGAGGTCTGCCTCGATGTCTCCCGCCGGCGCGACGACGGGAAGCGCTCCCGGCTCCGGGTAGCTCTCGGTCCGCGCGGTCGCGATGTCGATCTCGTGGCCGTCCACCTCGACCTTGGCGGTGCCGAAGCGCTCGTGCTCGGCGGCGGCTCCACCGAGGCGCTCGGCGAGGCCCGCAGCGTCCCCGACGACGACGAGGTCGACGTCAGCGCGCGGCCGGCCGAGCAGAAGGTCGCGGATGGCGCCGCCGACCAGGTAGACGGGCCCCTCGGCCTGCCTCCGCACGGCCTCCAGCTCCGGGTGGGCATGACGCAGCGCCGAGGTCAGGTCAGCCATCGCTCAGAGCCGCACGGGGATGCCGTCGGCGGCGAGCCGCTCCTTCGCCTCGCGCACGCGGTAGTGGCCGTAGTGGAAGATCGAGGCGCAGAGGACGGCGTCGGCGCCACCCTCGGAGATCGCCGCGCTGAGGTGCGAGAGCTCCCCGGCACCGCCGGAGGCGATCACCGGCACGCTCACCGCCTCTGCGACCGCGCGGGTCAGCTCGAGGTCATAGCCGTCGTTGGTGCCGTCGCGGTCCATGCTCGTCAGCAATACCTCCCCCGCGCCGCGCTCGACCGCCTCGCGCGCCCAGGCGACCGCCTCGCGCCCCTCGACCCGCTTGCGGCCGCCGTTGACGTAGACGCCCCAGCTGCCGTCCTCCTCGCCCTTGGCGTCGATCGCGATCACCACGCACTGGGCGCCGAAATGGTCGCCCAGCTCCCTCAGCAGCTCCGGCCGCGCCAGCGCCGCCGAGTTGACCGAGACCTTGTCGGCGCCGGCGTCGAGCACCGCCTGAGCGTCCTCGACCGAGCGGATGCCACCGCCGATCGTGAAGGGGATGAAGACGTTGTCCGCCGTCCGCCGCGCCAGCTCGACGATCGTCTCCCGCTGCTCGTGGGAAGCGGTGATGTCGAGGAAGACCAGCTCGTCGGCCCCCTCGGCGTCGTAGCGCTCCGCCAGCTCGACCGGGTCGCCGGCGTCGCGCAGGCCGACGAAGTTCGTCCCCTTGACGACTCGTCCCGCGTTGACGTCGAGGCAGGGGATGACGCGCTTCAGGGCCATCCGCTCAGCTTAGGGCGGCGATGCCCTCAGCGACCGTGAACCTGCGCTCGTACAGCGCCCGGCCGACGATTGCGCCCTCGATGTTGGGGGCGCCCTCGCGGGCGAGCCCCTGGAGATGGGAGAGCTCGCCGACCCCGCCGGAAGCGATCACCTGGGCCGGGGTGGCGGCGGCGATCCGGTTCAGCTCGCGCATCGCCGGCCCCTCCATCGTCCCGTCGACCTCGATCGCGGTGCAGAGGAAGCGCCCGACGCCGCGGGCACTGAGCTCAGCGACGGCCGCTGGCGCCTCGGCGTCGCTCGTCTCGGTCCAGCCGGAGAGGGAGACCTTGCCGCCGCGCGTGTCGATCGAGACGACGACGCGGTCGCCGTACTCCGAGACGGCCGCCTCGAGCAACTGCGGATCGCGCAGGGCGGCGGTGCCGATCACGACCCGCTCGGCCCCGGCCTCGAAGACCGCGGCGATCGAGCCGGGCTCCCGCAGCCCGCCCCCGACCTGGATCGGGCAGTCGACCGCGGCGGCGATCCGGCGCACCGCCTCGAGGTTGCAGGGCGCCCCTGCCTTGGCGCCGTCGAGGTCGACGACGTGGAGATACTCAGCCCCTTCCCCGCACCAGCGCTTGGCGGCGTCGACCGGGTCGGCGTCGTAGGTCGTCTCCCGCTCGTAGTCGCCCTGCAGGAGGCGGACCGCCTGGCCGCCGCGGATGTCGATCGCGGGATAGAGGATCACGCCGGGCCGATCAGCCGGCGACGGGCGTGGAGACGCAGATGCCGGCGAAGTTGGAGAGCAGGCGCAGACCCGCTGCGCTCGACTTCTCGGGGTGGAACTGGACCCCGAAGACGTTGTCGCGCTGGGCGGCGCAGGCGAAGCGGCTGCCGTACTCGGCGCTCCCCAGCAGGTCCTCGACGCTTGGCCGCGGAGCGAAGGAGTGGACGAAGTAGAACGGGGTGCCGGAGGGGATCCCGTCGGTGAGACGCGACTCGCGCTCCCACTCGACCGGCGCCCAGCCGATGTGCGGGACCTTGAGGCCCTCGGCCTCGAGCGCCTCGACCGGGCCGCCGAGCAGGCCGAGGCCGTCGGAGCCGCCGAACTCGCTCGTCGACTCGAACAGCAGTTGCAGGCCGAGGCAGATGCCGAGGATCGGCACGCCCGCCGCGCGGCGCTCGTCGATCAGCTCGGCGAGGCCGAGCTGACGGATGCGCTCCATCGCCCGCGGCATCGCCCCGACGCCGGGCAGGATGACCCCGTCGGCCGCCCGCACCTCGTCGGGGTCGCGGGTTATCGATGCCGTGACGCCGACGTGCTCGAGCGCCTTCTCGGCCGAGCGCAGGTTGCCCATCCCATAGTCGAGGATCGCGATCCGGGCGCTCATTCGCTCAGCGTCCCCTTGGTCGAGGGCACGCCGGTCTCCTCGGGGTCGATCGAGACGGCGACCCGCAGAGCGCGGGCGAAGGCCTTGAACGAGGCCTCGATCATGTGGTGGGCGTTGGTGCCCGAGCGGACCCAGATGTGGAGGGTGAGCTTGGAGCTGTTGGCGACGGCGCGGAAGAACTCCTCGGCCAGCTCGCTGTCGAAGCCGGCGATCGAGACGACCGGCAGGTCGGCGGCGAAGTCGCAGTAGGGACGGCCGGAGATGTCGATCGCGCACTCGGCCAGGGACTCGTCCATCGGCACCAGGGCCGAGCCGTAGCGGCGGATCCCGGCGCGGTCGCCGAGCGCCTCGTCGAGCGCCTGCCCGAAGACGATGCCGACGTCCTCGACCGTGTGGTGGGCGCCGGTCTCGAGATCGCCGTTGGCCTCGACCTTCAGCCCGAGGCGGCCGTGCCGGGCCAGGAGGTCGAGCATGTGGTCGAGGAAGCCGACGCCGGTCTCCGCGCTCGCCTCCCCCCCGTCGAGGTCGAGGGAGAGCCGGATCTGCGTCTCCGCCGTCTGCCGCTGCTTCTCTGAAGTTCTGCTCATCGCCTAATCATCGCTGACTCGCCATGGACCGGGAAGCCCTCGGCGGTTGCAAGGACGTTGACGTGCGGGGCGAGGGCGCCCGCGGCGTCGCCGATCTCGACGTTGGAGATGCGGCGGCGGAAGGCGCCGGGGCCGAGCGGGCCGGCGTAGCGGCCGGCGCCGCCGGTCGGCAGCACGTGGTTGGAGCCCGCGAGGTAGTCGCCGAAGGCGGTGGCGCCGTGGCGGCCGACGAAGACGCAGCCGGCGGTGACGGCGCGGTCGGCTAGCAGGGCGGCGTCGGTCTCCAGCAGCTCCAGGTGCTCGGGCGCGTAGGCGTTCGCCAGGGCGATCGCCGCCTCCGTCTCGGGGACCTGGACCAGGGCCAAGGCCGCGTCGCTGACGCTCGGCCGCTCGGCCGCAGCGGCTTCGGCCGCCTCGGCGATCGCGTCCAGGACCTGCTCCTCGACCGCCACCGCCACCAAGGGGCTCTCCGGCCCGTGCTCGGCCTGGGCACAGAGGTCCAGAGCCGCCCACTGCGGATCGGTGTCGTGGCCGGCGATCAGCATCAGCTCCGAGGGGCCGGCGAGGGAGTCGATCCCGACCTGGCCGTAGACGGCGCGCTTCGCCTCCCGGACCCAGGCGTTGCCGGGACCGGCGATGACGTCGACCGGCGCGACCGTCTCGGTGCCGAAGGCGAGGGCGAAAATCGCCTGCGCCCCCCCCATCGCGTAGATCTCCTCCACCCCGCAGAGCGCCGCGGCGGCGAGCACCAGCGGGTGCAGGCGCCCGTCGGGGCCGGGCGGCGAGGTGACCGCGACCCGCTCGACGCCGGCGACCTGGGCCGGGATCGCGCACATGAGGACGCTGGAGGGATAGGCGGCGCGGCCGCCGGGCGCGTAGACGCCGGCAGCGCCGACGGGAACCTCCCGCAGGCGGATCCGTTGGCCGGCGGGCAGCTCTACCGTCTGCTCCTCGCCGACCTGGGCGACGGCGACGGCGCGGATGTTGGCGGCGGCGGCCTCCATCGCCTCGCGCAGCTCCGGATCCAGCACAGCGAGCGCGGCGGCGGCATCGTCGGGATCGACCCGTAGTGAGCCCAGCCCGGCTCCGGGCGCATCGAAGTGCGCGGTCAGCTCCAGCACCGCCTCGTCGCCTCGCGTCAGCACCTCGTCGAGGATCTCCTGCACGTCGACCGGAGGCGCCAGCTCGCTCGCCCACCCCCGCAGCGCCGAGGCGGTGTCGCCGGCGCCTTCCCACTCGAAGCGCCGCGTCCTCATCGGCTGCTCGCCTCGCGCAGCTTCGCGGTCAGCTCGTCGATCTCCCCCGCCCGCAGTTTGTGGGCGACGCGGTTGGCGACGAAGCGCGCCGTGCACTCGACGATCTCCTCGCGCACCTCGAGTTCGTTCTCCTCCAGCGTCCTACCGGTGGCGACGAGGTCGACGATGCCGTCGCCGAGGCCGACCAGCGGCGCCAGCTCGACAGAGCCCTTGACCTCGATCAGCTCGACCTGACGGCCGGTCGAGTCGAAGTATTCCTCGGCGATCCGCGGGTACTTGGTCGCGATCCGCATCATCCCCAGGCGCCGCTGGGCTTCGCCGAGGCGATCGTTGCCCGTCTGCGCCGCCAGGACCATCCGGCAGCGCCCGAAGCCGAGGTCGAGCAGCTCGTAGACGACCCGGTCGGCCTGCTCCAGCAGCACGTCCTTGCCGGTGATGCCGACGTCGGCTGCGCCCGCCTCGACATAGGTGGGCACGTCGGAAGGCCGCATCGTCACGAACGTCATCCCCGAGGCCTCGAAGATCAGCGAGCGCGAGTCCCCCCGCATCTCGGAGGTGTCGATCCCGACCGCGTCGAGGAGGTCGAGCGTTTCGCCGAACAGGGCGCCGCGCGGGACCGCCAGCTTCAAGGGCCCCTCAACCACGGCGCGCCTCCTTCAGCTGGGCCGTGTGCACGCGCTCGAGGTAGAGGGCGAAGCCGGCGGCGGAGAGGTCGAGCCCGAACTGCTTCATCAAGCCGTCATAGCGGCCGCCGCCGCCGAGCACGTGCCCGAGCGCGGGGTCGTAGACCTCAAGGATCGCGCCGCTGTAGTAGCCGAGCTCCCGCAGCAGCCCGAGGTCGATCTGCACCCGGTCCGCCGCACCGCGGCGCCGCAGCTCCTCGTAGGTCTCGCCGAGCCGGGCGGTCGCTCGCTCGACGGCCGCGCCGCCGAGGCCGTGCGCCTGCTCGAGCACCTCGCTGCCGCCGCGGAGCTGCGTCAGCCGGACGCAGGTCTGAGCCTGCTCGGTCCCGATGCCGGCGTCGACGAGTTTCTGCTCGAGGCCGACGAGGTCATGTGTGGCCAGGCTGGAGAGGATCGAGTCGCGCGCCTCGCCCTCGACGCCAAGCTCTTCCAGCAGCTGCCGGTAGAGGTCCGCATCGCCGAGGCCGATCACAGCTCTCCCAAGGCCCGCAGCGTCGAGCGCCGCCTCGAGGACCTCGATCACCTCGACGGTGCCCTCATCCGGAGAGGCGCCGATCAGCTCGACCCCGGCCTGGACGAACTCGCGCATCTGGCCGCTCTGCGGCCGCACGGCGCGGAAGCCACCGGCGAGATAGCTGAAGCGGAAGGGCGGCTCTCCCGAGGCGAAGCGAGAGGCCACCAGCCGCGCGATCGGCACCGTCATGTCGGAGCGCAGGGCCAGCAGCTCGCCGCTCTCGTCGAAGAACCGGTAGGAGCTGCGGGTCGGGCCGTCGGCCCGCGCCATCACCTCGTCGTACTCGATCGCCGGCGTCGCCACCTCGCCGTAGCCGCGCGCCTCGAAGACCTCCATCAGGGCACGCTGCAGCTTGCGCAGCTCGCGCATCTCTTCGGGCAGCACATCGCGCGTTCCTGGCGGAATCGGGTGAATCATCGGCTCGACCTTACGAGAGCACGGCGAAAACCCCTGCTAAGCAGGGACCTCCGCAGAAACCCGTTCGATCTGGGCGCCGAGCCCGCGCAGGCGCTCGTCGATCTGCTCGTAGCCGCGGTCGATCTGGCGGATCTCCCCGATCTCCGAGGTTCCCTCCGCCGCGCAGGCGGCGATGAGCATCGCCATCCCGGCGCGGATGTCGGGGCTGGAGACGCGCTCGCCGTGAAGCCGGCTCGGACCGCTGACGATCGCCCTGTGGGGATCGCAAAGCGTGATCCGAGCGCCCATCGCGACCAGCTTGTCGACGAAGAAGAGCCGGTTCTCGAACATCTTCTCGAAGATCAGAACCTCGCCCTCGGCCTGCGTGGCGAGGGCGAGGGCGATCGAGGTGAGGTCGGCGGGGAAGGCCGGCCAGGGCCCGTCCTCGATCTTCGGGATCGCGTCGCCGAGGTCGGATTCGACCTGCAGGTGCTGGCCCGCGGGGACCAGCATGTCGCCCCCGTCGATCTCCGAGCGCAACCCGAGCCGCTTGAACTGGCGCCTGACCATGGTCAGGTCGGCGGCATCGACGTCGCGGATTCGCAGCTCACCCCCGGTGGCCGCGGCGAGGGCCATGAAGCTGCCGACCTCGATGTGGTCGGCGCCGATCGCGTGCTCGGCGCCGCCGAGGCTCTCGCCGCCGTGGACGGTCATCACGTTGGAGCCGATCCCGTCGACGCGGGCGCCCATCTGGGTCAGCAGGCGCGCCAGGTCCTGGACGTGCGGCTCGCAGGCCGCGTTGGAGATCTGCGTCGCCCCCGGGCATAGCGCCGCGGCCATCAGCGCGTTCTCGGTCCCCATCACCGAGGGCTCGTCCATGAAGATCTCGCAGGCGTTAAGCCCGTTGGGCGCCGAGAGCTCGATCCAGCGGCTGCCGTCGACGCGGGCGCCGAGGTCCTTGAAGGCGTCGAGGTGGGCGTCGAGACGGCGACGGCCGATGAAGTCGCCGCCGGGCGGCGGCATCCTCGCCTCGCCGAAGCGCGCCAGCAGCGGGCCCGCGAGCAGGAAGGAGGCGCGAATCTGCCGCGAGAGATCCTCGTCGACGGAGCCCCCCGTGACCTCGCGAGCGCAGAGCCGGACGCTGTTGTCGCCGACCCAGGCGACCTCGACCCCGAGGTTCTCGAGCAGGGCGATCTGCGCTTCGGTGTCGCGAATCCGGGGCACCCGGTGCAGCAGAACCTCCTCCTCGGTCAGCAGGCAGGCGGCGAGGATCGGCAGGGCCGCGTTCTTGTTGCCGGCGACGGCCACTTCCCCGGAGAGGGGAACGCCGCCCTGGATGACGAATTTCTCCATCGTTCCGGCTAGGGTAACGACCGTCATGGGGAGGCGGCTGAAGGTCGGCATCGCGGTCGTGGCGGCGCTGCTCGCGCTGCTGCTCCTCAACGCCCTCGTCACCGACGGCGAAACCGAGGGCGCGGAGATCACCGAGCCCGGCGGCCGCATCTTCAAGCTGCCCGGCGGCGACCTGCAGGTGGTCGACCACAACCCGCAGGCCGGCTCGCCGATCGTCCTCATCCACTGCTTCAGCTGCGCGATCAACTGGTGGGACGGGATGGTGCCGCTGCTGGAACGCGGCCACCGAGTGATCGCGATCGACCTGCTCGGCCACGGCGGCTCGGAAAAGCCCGGCTCCGGCTACACGCCGCCGAACCAGGCGAAGGTCGTCGCCGAGGCACTGGAGCGCCTGCAGGTCGAAGACGCGACCGTGGTCGGCCATTCCCTCGGCGGATCCGTCACCGCAGCCCTGGCGGAGCAGAATCCGGAACTGGTCGATCGCGCGGTGATCATCGACATGCCGCCCGACAACTCCTACGGCGACCTGGGGTTCATCGCCGGGCTCGCCTTCCAGCCGCTGATCGGGCCGGCGCTGTGGCGGATCAAGCCGGACTTCAGCGTCCGCGACGGCCTCGGCGTCGCCTTCGCCCCCGGCTACGACGTGCCGGATGCCTTCGTCGAGGACGTCAAGCGCATGACCTATACGTCCTACGACGACTCGCCCGGCGGCGTCGACGAATTCCTCGACGACGACCCGCTCGACCAGCGCATGGCGGCCGCGGGCCAGCCGTTGATGGTCCTGATGGGCGCTGAGGAGCAGGTCGTCAACGACCCCGAGCGGGCCCTGGCCCAATACAAATCCTCGGTCCCCGATGCAGAGACCCACCTGATCGCCGGCGCGGGCCATTCTCCCAACGTCGAGAGGCCCGCTTTGACCGCAAAGCTGGTCGACCGCTTCAGCGAAGAAGGCTGACCATCTCCCTTTCTAGAGCCAAATGCGGCCCGTCCCTGCAACCTCCATTGCAGTTTCGACAAGCCGTCCGGGGGTAGACCTACAGTACGAACCCATGTTCGATTCGAAGACCAAAATCACCAACCGGCTGACCGACGCCGCAGACCTCCTAATCGACTTCGCAACCCTAGGCGAGTACGGGCTAGAGCCCGTTGGGAGAACTCGCCAGGGTTGCGCGGACCGCTCCCTCCAGCATCGGCGCCCGGCCCCCCGGGCAGCCCAGCGGAAAGCCCAGTGCAACCTCCTCGAGGAAGCTGGATTCCGCGGTCCGCGCCAACAACTGGCGCGGTAGCGAGGGACTCGGGAAGCAAGCGATGGGCCGCGAGCGCGTGGCGTGGCGTAGCAGCGCTACGCGAGCCACGTGATCGTGGCTCAGCGCGCCGCTTACCGAGGGCCGCAGCCCGCGCCAGTGGTTGGCGCGGACCGCAATAAAGAACCGGCGGCGACCTACTCTCCCAGGGGGTTGCCCCCCAAGTACCATCGGCGCAGAGTGGCTTAACTGCTCTGTTCGGAATGGGAAGAGGTGTCTCCCACTCGCTATGCGCCACCGGAATTTTGCGAGACGCAACGCCCGGTGGAGCTTGAAAACCGCACAAGACCAGAGGTAATTAATGATATATCCGTCAAGCCCTCGACCCATTAGTACCGGTCGGCTACGCACATTGCTGCGCTTCCACCGCCGGCCTATCAACCTGGTGGTCTACCAGGGGTCTTACTCCCTCAAGGGGATGGGAGAACTTATCTCGAGGACGGCTTCCCGCTTAGATGCTTTCAGCGGTTATCCGTTCCGTGCGTAGCTAACCTGCGATGCCCTTGGCAGGACAACAGATACACCAGAGGCACGTTCATCCCGGTCCTCTCGTACTAGGGATGACTCCTCTCAATTCTCCAACGCCCACAGCAGATAGGGACCGAACTGTCTCACGACGTTCTGAACCCAGCTCGCGTACCGCTTTAATGGGCGAACAGCCCAACCCTTGGGACCTACTCCAGCCCCAGGATGCGACGAGCCGACATCGAGGTGCCAAACCGGTTCGTCGATGTGGACTCTTGGAACCGATAAGCCTGTTATCCCCGGAGTACCTTTTATCCGTTGAGCGACGGCACTTCCACTTGTTACCGCCGGATCACTAACACCTGCTTTCGCACCTGCTCGACCTGTATGTCTCGCAGTCAAGCTCCCTTGTTGCGTTTGCACTCTACGTACGATTTCCGACCGTACTGAGGGAACCTTTGCACGCCTCCGTTACATTTTGGGAGGCGACCGCCCCAGTCAAACTACCCACCTGACACTGTTCACTCCCCGGCTTCACGGCGGAGTGTTAGAAGCCCAGAACATCAAGGGTGGTATCTCAAGGTTGGCTCCACCAGGACCGAAGTCCTGGCTTCAAAGCCTCCCACCTATCCTGAGCGAGGAGCCCCAGACTCCAATATCAAGTTGTAGTAAAGGTTCACGGGGTCTTTCCGTCTGGCCGCGCGTACTCGGCATCTTCACCGAGACTGCAATTTCACCGAGCCCCTCGTTGAGACAGCGT
>JBJMKN010000017.1:0-68651 GCA_045805765.1 Solirubrobacterales bacterium | reverse complement strand
GGCGACGACGTAGTCCGTCCCCGTACGGAAGAGCCCCTCGATGTCGTCCCAGGGGGAGGAGACCAGGGGGATGCCGCAGGCCAGGGCCTCGAACGGCCGGATCGTCGGGATGCCCGGCAGCGCCTCGACGTAGGGCCGGCGCGGGACGTGCACGGTCAGCCGGTGACGCGCGAACACGTGCGGCACGCGGTGGTTCGCGATCCAGCCGCGGTAGCGCAACCGCGTGGTCGCGATCCTGAGCCGCGCAGCGAGCGGGTAGCGCACCCCGTGCACGGTCCCGGTGAGCCGCAGCCGCCGCGCGGGACCGAGCAGGAACTCGCGCAGCTCGCGCGTGCGCTCGCCGTCGCCCCAGTTGCCGATCCAGACGAGGTCGGCCTCCGGCTTCACCCCCTCGATCGGGTGGAAGACGCGGGTGTCGGCGGCCTCGTGCCAGGTCCAGGCGCGCGCCGTCCAGCCGCGCTCGAGGTAGATGCGGCGGATCACCTCCCCGTAGGCGAGGACGCCGTCGTAGCCGGAGAGGTCGAAGCGGGACATCTCCTCCGGCGCCGTCGAGGCGCGGTGATGGGTGTCGTGGAAGAGCAGGCGGTAGCCGCCGTGGCGGCCGCGGTGGCGGCCGATCCGCGCCACCAGCTCGGGGTCGTTCCACTCGTGGACGAGGACGAGGTCGGCGTCGTCGAGCTCGGCGTCGAGGGAGAGCGACTCTGGGCTGTACTCGTCTGCCGTGTACTCGCGGGCGGAGAGGTCGGGGAAGGCGCGGGCGAACTCGCGCAGCGGCGCCTGACCGTGCTCGCGGACGAGGTTCTCCCGGCTCCAGCCGTCGCCTGGTTCGAGGACGACGACCTCGTGCCCGCGCTCCTGCAGCTCGGCGACGATGCCGCGCAGGAAGTGGGCGTTGCCGTGGTTCCAGTCAGAGGCCAGCGAGTGGGAGAAGACGACGACCTTCACGCCGGCACCCCACTCCTTGCCAGCTGCGCGTAGAGGCGGCGGTAGGCGCCGGCGGTTTGCTCGATCGAGTAGGTCGCGGCGCGGCTGCGGGCCCGTGCGGCGAGGTCGGCGCGCAGGCCGGGGGCGCCGACCAGGGTCTCGAGGACGCCGTGGAGGGCGCGGTGGTCGCGGGGGCCGACGAAGATCGCCGCGTCGTCCCAGAGCTCCCGCAGGGAGGGGATGTCGCCGAGGACGAGGGCGCAGCCGTCGCGGGCGGCCTCGAGGATTCCGAGCCCGAACGGCTCATACAGCGCCGGCGCCGCGTAGATCGATGCGCGCCCGCGCAACTCGGCCAGCTCCTCGGGTGGCAGCGGCCCGGTCGCGATCGCGTGCTCGGGCTCCTCGCCGCCGCCGAGGTCGCCGGCGACGACCACCGGCCAGGACAGTCCCGCAGCCGCGGCGTCGAGCGCCGCCAGGTTCTTCGCCTGGTCCCAAAACCGCCCCGATCCGAGAACCAGTCCCCGTCCTCTCTCGCCGACGGGACGAAAAGCGGTTACATCGGCCGCTTTTCGTCCCGTCGGCGGTTGTGGGGCGATGCCGTTGTGGATCACGGTCGTGCGCGCCGGGTCGAGATCGTGGTCGCGTTCGAGCTCGGCCAGCGTCGCCCGGGTGATGGCGACGACGGCGTCGGCGGCGGCGAGCCCGGCGCCCATCCGCTCGCGGTAGGCATTCCAGCTGGCCGGCGCCTCGGCGCCGTGGACGGCGCGCCACCAGGAGAGAACGCAGGAGTGGGCGACGAGGACCTTGGGTGCCTTGAAGGGGAGGGCGCCGTGGGAGTAGGAGCAGAGGTGGACGACGTCGGGCCGCTCCTGCTGCTCGAGCCCGAGCAGCCAGTCGCCGGCGGCGTCGACCTCGTCCCAGGGATCCTGCATCCACTCGAGCCGGAACTCGCTTTCGCGGAAGGCGGACGGAAGCGCCGCCCGTTGCTCGCGGCGCAGCCGCGGCCCCATCGTCGCGACGACGACCTCGTCGCCCTGCGCCTCCAGCGCCGCCGCCAGCTCGGCCGTGTAGGTGAGGACGCCGCCGACGGTGTCGGTGGCGATCAGGGCCTTCATCGCCCCGCCTCCGCGTAGACGTCGTCGATGACCCGGGCCAGCAGCTGCAGCTCGTCTGCCGCGGGGTCGTAGCCACGGTCGCTCGCCAGCCGTGTCGCCCAGCTGCCGATCGCGCGGCCGCCCCAGGCGTCGGGGGGCTCGACCAGCGGCTCCGCCGAGGTCCCCCGCCGCAGCTCGGCCCGGAAGTCGTAGAAGGAGCCGCCGACGTTGCGGACCGAGACGGCGCCCTCGGTCCCCCAGGCGGTGCACTCGAAGGCGCATTCGCCCCCGGCTGACTGGAACCAGGAGCAGGCGAGCCGTGCCCGCACCTCTTCCTCGCCGAGGGAGAGCTCGGCCGTGGCGTTGTCCTCGACCTCGTGCCCGTGCAGCGCCAGCGTCCGCGCCGTCTCGACCTCGTACTCGCCGGCGCCGGTCAGCCACAGCGCCAGGTCGACGAGGTGGGTGCCGAGGTCGATCACGCAGCCGCCGCCGGAGAGCTGCGGCTGCGTGAACCAGGGCTTGTCCGGGCCGTACGCGTTGTGGAAGACGAGGTCGAGCGAGTGGAGGCGGCCGATCTCGCCGTCGCGGACTGCCGCCTGCGCCGCGCGCAGCGCCTCGACGTGGCGGTAGGAGAGGTCGACACCGAGGAGGCGGTCGTTGCGGCGCGCCGCCGCGAGCACGCGCCGCGTCTCCTCCGCGTCGCGCGCCAGCGGCTTCTGGCAGAAGACCGCGGCTCCGCGCTCCAGCGCCGCCGTCGCCTGCTCGGCGTGGAGCGCGCTCGGGGTCGCGATCACGATGCCGTCGAGCTCGTGCTCGAGCAGCGCCTCGATGCTGTCGGCGCGCTCCACCCGCGGCACCAGCTCGGCCACCGCCTCGAGCGCCTCGGGCTGCGGGTCGGCGACGGCCGCGACCTGCGCCAGGCCGTCGCGCACCAGCGCCTCCATCCGGTTGCGGCCGATCCAGCCGACGCCGAGGAAGCCGAGGCGGGGGAGGGTGGCGACCGTCATGCGGTCACCAGCGCCTTGATGAATCCGTCGGGCCGCTCGACCGCGGTGTCGAGCGCGACGCCGACCTGGTCGAGCCCGAAGGTGTGCGTGTAGAGCGGGGAAGGGTCGAGGGTGCCGTCGCGGACCGCGTCGGCGGCGGCGCGGATGCCCTCGACGTAGACGCGTGGGTCGCGCTCGTGGGCGTTGACGACGTCGAGGCCGCGCCAGTTCCAGAGCTGCATGTCGACCTGGCGGCCGCCGTCCTGGTGGAAGCCGGCGATGACCAGGCGGCCGCGGGCCCGGGTCAGCGGCCCGGCGACGTCGAGCGTCGCCTGCACGCCGGCCGCCTCGACGACGACGTCGCAAAGCTCGCCGCCGGTCAGCTCCTCGACCCGCTCGGTCACCGGCTCCTCCAGCGCGATCGTCTCCCCGGCCCCCATCGCCGCCGCGACCTCGAGCGCCGAGCGCCGGCGTGAGATCGCGATCACTCGCGCCCCCGCGGCGGCGGCGAGCTGGACGATCACGCAGCCGAGAAAGCCGGCGCCGACGACGGCGACCGTGTCGCCCGATGAGATCTCGCTGCGGCGGACGACGTTGACCGCGCAGCCGAGCGCCTCGCCGGGGAAGGGGCCGGCGCCCTCCGGCAGCCGCACCAGGTCGGCGGCGCGGGCGAGGTCGTACTCGGCGTAGGCGCGGTAGGTGAGGCCGGCGACGCGGTCGCCCTCTTTCAGACCGTCAACCCCCTTCCCGACGGCGTCGACGACGCCCCAGCCCTCGTGGCCGGGCGCCCCCGGCGGCTGCGGGTACTCGAACCAGGGCCGCCCGGCCCAGACGGCGAGGTCGGAGCCGCAGACGCCCGAGCCCTCGAGCCGCAGGCGCACCTCGCCCTCGCCCGGCTCGGGCGTTGGCACCTCGACCACCTCGGCGGCGCCGCTTCCACGGATCACGGCTGCTCGCGGCATCAGGTCATCATCACCAGGCCAGCCCCCTGGCCGCCAGCTCGCCGTGCGCGGACTCGACCCGGTCCTCGGCGGTCTGGCCCTGCAGCCACTCGGCCAGCTCGGCCATCCCGTCGTCGAGAGCGACCTGCGGCTCGTAGCCGAGGACCTCGCGGGCGCGGGAGATGTCGGCGAAGCAGTGGCGGATGTCGCCGACCCGGTACTTGCCGGTGACCTCGGCCTTTAGCTCCTCGCGGCCCGTCACCCGGGCCAGCCGCTCCGCGATCTCGCGCACGGTGACGCTCTCGCCGCTGCCAACGTTGACCGCGCACCCCGCCGCCTCGTCGCGCTCCAGCGCCAGCGCGCAGGCGCGGGCGATGTCGTGGACGCTGACGAAGTCCCGGCGCTGCTCGCCGTCCTCGAAGATCAGCGGCGCCCGCCCGTTCAGCAGCCGGCCGCCGAAGATCGCCAACACCCCGGTGTAGGGGTTGGAGAGCGCCTGGTCGGGCCCATAGACGTTGAAGAAGCGCAGCGCCGTCGTCGGCACGTCATAGGAGGAGCCGAAGAGCAGGCACATCCGCTCCTGGTCGTACTTGTTGAGCGCGTAGACGGAGGAGAGGGAGGGGGTCTTCGTCTCCGGCGTCGGCTCGAAGGCCAGCGCGCGTCCGTCGGGCGAGCGCGGCTCCCATTCGCCGCGCTCGAGCTGGGCGCGGTCGCGTTCGACCGCCGGCGCGACCTCGCCGTCGGCGGTCCGGGCCAGGCCCTCGCCGTAGATGCTCATGCTGGAAGCGACGACGAGGCGGCGGACGTCGCGCTCGAGCATCGCCTCTAGCAGGACGCCGGTGCCGACGGTGTTGACCGAGCAGTAGTCGGCGATCTCGTACATGCTCTGGCCGACCCCGACCC
This sequence comes from Solirubrobacterales bacterium, assembly GCA_045805765.1. GTDB lineage: Bacteria > Actinomycetota > Thermoleophilia > Solirubrobacterales > 70-9 > VAYN01. The sequence goes on along the minus strand of JBJMKN010000017.1, from coordinate 63,803 downwards.
GGGCGGCGAGATGGACGACAGCGTCGACGCCGTCAAGGGCCTCGGCGACGGCGGCCGGATCGCGGACGTCGCCTTTGATCAACTCGACCTCGTCCTCCAGGTAGGAGGGGCGCACGCGCTCGGGGTGGACCTGCGGGTCGAGGCGGTCGAGGGCGCGGACCTCGTGCCCGTCGCGGAGGAGTCGGCGGGCGAGATGGGAGCCGATGAAGCCGGCGCCACCGGTGATCAAGATGCGTTCGGGCAAGGTGGCCTCCTGGGGTGGATCAATGACTTGATGTACCCCCAGGTACCTTCCTGCTGATGCTGCCAAACGGTTCTTCATCATTGACATCCTTGCCTTGTGAATGAGTCCAAAAAAGCGATCCGGGCGCTGATCCGAGGCCGCGTGCAGGCCGTCGGCTTCCGCGAATCCACGGTCCACCGGGCCCGCGAGGCCGGCGCGCTCGGTTGGGTCCGCAACGCCGACGACGGCAGCGTCGCCGTCCACGCCGAGGGGGCCGAGGCCGCCGTCGACGCGCTGCTCGAGTTCCTGCGGCAGGGGCCGCCGGCGGCCGAGGTGGAGGGGGTCGAGGTCGAGCCCGCCAAGGTCGAGGGCCACGAGCAGTTCGCGATTCGCGGCGTCAGCGCCGGCGCCTTCGTCGTCCAGGAGCACTGGGCGACCGCGCACCACTTCGACCTGCGGCTCGAGGTCGACGGCGTGATGCGCTCATGGGCGGTGCCGAAAGGGCCCTCGATGGACCCGGCGGTGAAGCGGCTGGCGATCGAGGTCGAGGACCACTCGATCGCCTACAACGACTTCGAGGGCGAAGTCGACGGCGGCAAGGTCGAGATCTGGGACCGCGGCACCTACGAGCAGGGCGGCCGGGTGCCGTGGCCGGAGGCGCTGGAGCGCGGCCACGCCGTCTTCGTCCTCCACGGCGAGAAGCTGCGCGGCGGCTTTGCCCTGCAGCGGACCCGCCGCGGCGAGAAGCCGCAGTGGCTGCTGATCAAGCGCCGCGACAGTTCAAGTCACTAGAAAATTCGGCCGATGTGTCCAGGGTGGACAAATCGTCTAAGCGATCCGATCGCTCCCGGATAGCCGCGCTGGGCCTCACCGCTCTGCTCGCCTGCGTGCTCTCCTTCTACGCCGCGGTGATCCTCTGGGAACTCGGAGACGGCTCGCTGCAGGATGCGGTTGGGCGCTGGGTCTATGACGGGGTCGTCCTCGGCGCCGCCCTGATCGTGCTCTGGCGGGCAGCAGTGATCGAGACCGAGCGCAAGGCCTGGCTCGCCCTCGGCGTCGGGATGCTGCTGTGGGCGCTGGGGCAGACCTATTACTCCACTGTCCTCTACTACGCCGAACCCGCTCCATTCCCCTCGCCGGCCGACCTCGGCTTCCTCGCCTTCTATCCCGCCAGCTTCCTCGCCCTCGTCTTCCTGCTGCGGGCGCGGGTCGCCCAGCTGGAGCCGCTGGCCTGGGTCGACGGGTTGATCGGGGCGCTTGCCGTCGCCGGCGTCGCCGCGGCGCTGATCTTCCCGCCGGTCCTCGAAGCCCTCGGCGGCAGCCCCCTCGGCGTCGCCGTCAGCCTCGCCTACCCGTGTATGGACGTCGTCCTGCTCGGCCTGCTGAGCGGCGCCTTCGCCGCCTCGAAGTGGCGGACCGAGGGGACCTGGGTCCTGATCGCCGTGGCCCTGCTGCTGTTCGGCGGTTGCGACGTCGTCTACCTCTCGGTCGCCGGGCAGTCGACGACGGCCCTGAACCTCGCCAGCGTCGGCTGGCCGCTCGCCTTCCTCCTCCTCGGCCTCGCCTCCTGGCTGCCGGAGACGGAGCTCGGGGCCGCCGTCCAGCGCGCCGACCGCCGCCGCATCGCCGTCCCGCTGGCGATGGCCCTGGTCGGCGTCGGCCTCCTTGCAGCCGGCAGCTTCGTCTCGATCGGGGCGCCGGCGGTCGGGCTCGGGGTCGCCTGCCTCTTTGCCGTGCTGGCGCGCCTCGTCATCACCTTCAACCAGAACACGCTGATGCTCGAGGCCAGCCGCGAAGAAGCGGTGACCGACGCGCTCACCGGGCTCGCCAACCGGCGGGCGCTGATGGTCGACCTCGACCGCGCCCTCTCGGCGACGCCGCCGGAGGCGATGGTCCTCGCGGTCTACGACCTCGACGGCTTCAAGGCCTACAACGACAGCTTCGGCCACCCCGCCGGCGACGACCTGCTGCGGCGCCTCGGCGGCCAGCTCGATGAGGCGATGGCTCCCTACGGGCGCGGCTACCGCCTCGGCGGCGACGAGTTTTGCGTCCTCGCCTCGACCAAGGCGCTGCCGGCGGAAGCGATTTGCCTGCGGGCCGAGGAAGCGCTGTCTGAAAGCGGCAGCGGCTTCTCGATCGGCGCCTCCTGGGGCAAGGTGCTGATCCCGGTTGAGGTCGTCAACGCCAGCGACGCGCTGCGGATCGCCGACCGTCGCATGTACTCGCAGAAGGGGAGGCGCGCCGACTCGGCCAGCAGCCAGACCCGCGGCGTCCTGCTCCGGGTCCTGCACGAGCGCGAGCCGGAGCTGGAGCGCCACCTCGACGGCGTCGCCGACCTGGTCGCCACCTTCGGCCGCCAGCTCCCGCTCGACGCCGAGGAGCTCGACGTCCTCGTCCGCGCCGCCGAGCTGCACGACATCGGCAAGATCGCGATCCCCGACGAGATCCTCCACAAGGGCAGCGAGCTGAGCGACGACGAGTGGCGGCTGATGCGCAAGCACCCGCTGATCGGCCAGCGCGTCCTCGACGCGGCGCCGGCCCTGGGCGAGGTCGCGAAGCTGGTCCGCTCGACCCACGAGCGCTGGGACGGCGAGGGCTACCCCGACGGCCTCAAGGGCCGCGACATCCCGCTCGGCTCCCGCGTGATCCTGATCTGCGACGCCTACAACGCGATGACCGAAGGCCGCCCCTTCCGCGCCGCGCGCAGCAACGAGCAGGCGCTGGAGGAGCTGCGCCAGGAGGCCGGCACCCAGTTCGACCCCGAGCTGGTCAAGGCCTTCGCGGAGAAGGTGATGCCGGCACTAGAGCGCGAGCGCTACGGCTCGCCGCCGGTGAACCAGCCGGCAGAGTCCGCCGCACCGTCGAAGTAGCGCTCGAGCACCTGCGCAGGGTCCATTGTCGACTTTGTCTTCCTATACGAGACAAAGTCGACAGGCGCCCTCTACGGTCTCCGGTATGGACGTCATTCTCGATGAGCTGACAGTGGCGGACGCACTGGAGGCCTGGCGCGCGTGCGGTTTCGAGGTCGCGGGCGGAGAGTGCGTCGTCGGCGAGGTCCGAATTCGCTTCGCGCCGCGGGACGGTGAGCGCGGCATCGTCGGCTGGAGCCTGCGAGGGATCGAGTCGACCGACCTCGACGGGCTGCCCGCCAGCCGCAGCGTGTCGTCCTCCGATGCCGAGGCCAATGCCCACCCGAACGGGGTCGCCGGCCTCGACCACGTTGTCGCGATCTCCTCTGACCTCGACCGCACCGTGGCGGCGCTGGAGGCGGCGGGACTGGACCTGCGGCGGATCCGCGAGGAGCCGACGCCGGCCGGAGCACCGCGCCAGGCCTTCTTCCGGCTCGGGGCGCCGATACTCGAGGTCGTCCAGGAGCCGCTCGAGGCGACCGCCCGGGGTGGGGGGGACCGGCCGGCGTTCTTCTGGGGACTGGCGTTCGTCGTCCCGGACCTCGAGCGCACGGTCGCTTTCCTTGGCGAGGACCGGGTCAGCGAGGCGCGGCCCGCCGTTCAACCGGGACGGCAGATCGCCACCCTTCGTCGCGGCGCCGGCTTGTCTGTGCCGGTCGCGCTGATCTCGAGCCGCTGAGGGGCGGTTTTGTCAACCATGAGGACGCCAAAGCGCCCCGCCGCTCTACCATCCGGCGCCATGGGTGAGTTCCGCTACGAGGGGCACCGGATCAGCTACGACGTCTACGGCGAAGGCGAGCGGCTGATCGTCCTCGTCCACGGCCTGCTGATGAACCGCCATATGTTCGACCGGCTGGCCCCGGAGCTGGCCGGGCGCGGCAACCGCGTCGTCACCGTCGACATGCTCGGCCACGGGCGCTCGGACCGGCCGGAGGACCTGCGGCTCTACTCGATGCCGCTCTTCGCCCGCCAGGTGGTGGCGCTGCTCGACCACCTGGGAGCCGAGGACGCGGTGGTCGGCGGCACCTCGCTCGGATCCAACATCGCCCTCGAGCTGGCGGTCCGCTATCCCGACCGGGCGCGGGGGCTGTTCATCGAGATGCCGGTACTGGACAACGCGCTCTCCGCCGTCGCCGGCCTCTTCGCGCCGGTCCTGCTCGGCCTCAAGTTCGGCCGCCCCGTCTTCGAGGGCCTCTCGCTGGCGACGCGGGCGATCCCGCGCACCCACCACCTCGTCGACATCGGGCTCGACTGGGTGCGGCAGCGGCCCGGTCCCTCGCAGGCGGTCTTCGAGGGGCTGCTGCTCGGCGAGACCGCGCCCCACCGCGAGGACCGGGTGAAGATCGAGCACCCGACCCTGATCGTCGGCCACCCGCGTGACCCGCTGCACCCCTTCAGCGACTCCGGGATGCTGCTGGAAGAGCTGCCGAACGCGCGCCTGGTCGAAGCCAACTCGATCTTCGAGTGGCGCTTCAACCCCGAGCGGCTGAACGACGAGCTGAGCGCCTTCCTCGACGAGGTCTGGGCGCCGAAGCTGCGCGCCGTCGCGGGCAAAAGCGCCTGACGGCACCACCCCCTGTCAGACTGACTGGCCAGTGAGCCAAGTCTCCGGCGACAAGCGCCGCCTCGAACGCGAGGCCGAGTTCTCGACGATCTCCGGACAGGAGATCAAGCCGCTCTACACCGAGGCAGATCAGGCGCCGGACCTCGCGGAGCGGGTCGGCGAGCCCGGCTCCTATCCCTTCACCCGCGGGCCTTACCCGTCGATGTACCGGGGGCGGCTGTGGACGATGCGCCAGTTCGCCGGCTTCGGCACCGTCGAGGAGACCAACGAGCGCTTTCACTACCTGCTCGACCACGGCCAGACCGGGCTTTCGACCGCCTTCGACATGCCGACCCTGATGGGCTACGACTCCGACCACGAGCGCAGCCTCGGCGAGGTCGGGCGCGAGGGGGTCGCCGTCGACACCCTCGCCGACATGGAGCGGCTCTTCGAGGGGATCCCGCTCGGCGGCGTCACCACCTCGATGACGATCAACGCGCCGGCGGCGATCCTGCTCGCCTTTTACGTGCTGGTCGGCGAGAAGCAGGGGGTTCCGGCGGCCCAGCTCGGCGGCACGATCCAGACCGACATCCTCAAGGAGTACATCGCCCAGAAAGAGTGGTGCTTCCCGATCGAGCCGGCGATGCGGCTGGTCACCGACATGATCGAGTGGTGCACCGAGAACATGCCGCGCTGGCACCCGGTCTCGATCTCCGGGTACCACATCCGCGAGGCCGGTTCGACCGCCCAGCAGGAGCTCGCCTTCACCCTCAAGGACGGCTTCACGTACGTGGAGCGGGCGATCGAGCGCGGGCTCGACGTCGACGATTTCGCGCCGCGGCTCTCCTTCTTCTTCAACTCCCACATCGACTTCTTCGAGGAGATCGCCAAGTACCGGGCGGCGCGCCGGATCTGGGCCCGCGAGATGAAGGAGACCTACGGGGCGAGGAAGGAGGAGTCGATGCGGCTCCGCTTCCACACCCAGACCGCCGGCGTCTCCCTGACCGCGCAGCAGCCGCTCAACAACATCGTCCGCACCGCGCTGGAGGCGCTGGCGGCGGTGATGGGAGGGACCCAGTCGCTGCACACCAACTCCTTCGACGAGGCGCTGGCGCTGCCGACCGAGGAGGCGGTGCGCGTGGCGCTGCGCACGCAGCAGATCATCGCCACCGAGACCGGGGTGCCGAACACCGCCGACCCGCTCGGCGGGTCCTATTTCGTCGAGCAGCTGACCGACGAGATGGAGCAGGCCGCCTACGGCTACTTCGCCCGGATCGACGAGCTGGGGGGGATGGTCGAGGCGATCCGCCGCAACTTCCCCCAGCGCGAGATCGCCGACGCCTCCTTCCGCTACCAGCAGGAGCTGAACGAACGACGCCGGATCGTCGTCGGGGTCAACGACTTCACCCAGGACGACGAAGAGCCGACGCCGATCCTGAAGATCGACCCCTCGCTGGAAGGCAAGCAGCGCGACCGCCTCGCGGCGACCCGCGCCGCCCGCGACGGCGCCGCCATCGAGTCCGCCCTCGCCGAGCTGAAGCGCGTCGCCGCCGGCGAGGGCAACCTGATGCCGCCGATCCTCGAGGCTGCCCGCATCCAGGCCACCGAGGGCGAGATGATCAGCGCCCTGCAGGAGGTCTTCGGGACCTACACCGAGTCACCCGTCTTCTAAGCGAACCCGAACCAAGGAGCACCAAGCGCATGAGCGTCGACACCGTCACCCCCGCCTACGAGATCTCCCAGGAGGCGCTTGACCTGCGCGACATGGTCCGCCGGCTGGCCCAGGAGAAGATCGCGCCGCGGGCGGGCGAGATCGACCGCAAGAGCGAATACCCGTGGGACGTGCGCGAGCTGCTCGCCTCCCACGACGTGCTCGGGCTGCCCTTCGACTCGGCCTACGGCGGGACGGGAACGGGGACGCTGGTCCTGCAGATGGCGGTCGAGGAGATCGCCAAGGCCTGCGCCTCCTCGGCCCTGATCCTGATGGTGCAGGAGCTGGGGACGCTGCCGATCCAGCTCTTCGGCTCCGAGGAGCAGAAACAGAAGTGGCTGCCGAAGTGCGCCAGCGGCGAGTGGTCGCCCGCCTTCGCGCTCTCGGAGCCCGAGGCCGGCTCCGACCCCGCCGCGATGCGAACCAGTGCGGTGCGCGACGGCGACGAGTGGGTGATCAACGGCCAGAAGGCCTGGATCACCAACGCCACCGTCGCCGACTTCTACGTCGTCTTCGCCACCACCGACCGCGAGAACCGCCGCACCTCGGCCTTCGTCGTCGAGAAAGACACCCCTGGCTTCGACCCCGGCAAGCTCGAGCACAAGCTCGGGATCAAAGGCTCGCCGACCGGCTCGCCGAGCTTCACCGACGTCCGCGTCCCGCACGAGAACCTGATCGGCGAGGAGGGCAAGGGACTCTCGGTCGCCCTCGGCACGCTCGAGCGCACCCGCCTCGGCGCCGCCGCCCAGGCGGTCGGGATCGCCCAGGGGGCGACCGACTTCGCCAACGGCTACGCCGCCGAGCGGATCGCCTTCGGCAAGCCGATCAACCAGCTGCAGGCGATCCAGTTCAAGCTCGCCGACATGGAGACCGGCACCGCCGCCGCGCGCGAGCTGCTCTACAAAGCCTGCTCGGTGGCCGACAAGGCCGAGCGCCCCGCCGACCTCGGCAAGTGGACCTCGATGGCCAAGCTCTTCGCCTCCGACAACGCGATGAAGGTGACGGTCGAGGCGATCCAGGTCCTCGGCGGCTACGGCTACGTCAACGAGTACCCGGTGGAGCGGATGATGCGCGACGCCAAGATCACCCAGATCTACGAGGGCACCAACGAGATCCAGCGGGTCGTAATCGCTCGCTCGATGGCCTGAGCGCGCCAAGGCCCAGACGCCTAGTTTTCTTTGACTGGCCAGGTGGCCAGTTCTACTCAGGGTTTTTCGGCTTGCTGATGCGGTTTGACGCGATTGGAACAGATGTCCAATCTGACACCGAATCGCGATAAAGTTGCAGTTGGATCAAGCGGGAACGAGATGGGAGAGATCTCGCAAGATCCGGGTTTTCCGATTGGCAGGCCGACAATCCTTCTGGACCCCCAGACAGGAGCGATTAACAGTTTCCGCGATCCATCCGGCAGAGGAGAGACGACCCCGTGTCCACGGGCGTTCGGTGCTGGTCGGCGCGGAGAAGTTCCATGTCCGCGGCGTCACCTACGGCACCTTCCGTTCTGAGGACGGGTCGTCGTTTCCTGCCCCCGAGCGGGTGCGGGAGGACTTCGCGGCCATGGCCGCGGCGGGGATCAACGCCGTCCGCACCTACGTGCCGCCACCGCACTGGCTGCTCGACGCCGCCCTCGAGAACGGGATCCGGGTCCTGGTCGGCTTCGCCTGGGAGCAGCACGTCGCCTTCCTCGACGACTCCGACGGGGCGCAGCGGATAGCGAGGCGGCTCGCGGACGAGGTCCGCGCCTGCGAGCAGCACCCGGCGATCCTCTGTTACTCGGTCGGCAACGAGATCCCGACGCCGATCGTCCGCTGGCACGGCAAGCGCGCGATCGAGGACTTCATCGAGCGCCTCCACTGGGTGACCAAGTGCGTCGACCCCGAGGGGCTCGTCACCTACGTCAACTACCCCTCGACCGAGTACCTCGAGCTGCCCTTCCTCGACGTCTGCGCCTTCAACGTCTTCCTCGAGCAGGAGGGGGCCTTCGAGGCCTACCTGGCGCGGCTGCAGAACCTCTCCGGCGACAGGCCGCTGCTGATCACCGAGCTCGGCCTCGACAGCCGCCGCAACGGTGACGAGGCGCAGGCGCGGGCGCTCGAGTGGCAGGTCCGCAGCGCCTTCGCCACCGGCGCCGCCGGCACCTTCGTCTTCGCCTGGACCGACGAGTGGCACCGCGGCGGCCACGAGGTCCTCGACTGGGACTTCGGCCTGGTCGACCGCGAGCGGGAGGCGAAGCCGGCGCTGGCGGCGGTCAGCCGCGCCTACGCCGACGTCCCTTTCTCCGACCACGGCCCCTGGCCCGCGGTCTCGGTCGTCGTCTGCACCCACAACGGGCAGGCGACGCTGGACGAGTGCCTGACCCGGCTGGAGGCGCTGACCTACCCCGACTACGAGGTGATCGTCGTCAACGACGGCTCCAGCGAGGCCTGCGCCGCGATCGCCCGCGCCCACGGCGCCACCCTGATCGAGACCGAGCACCGCGGCCTCGGGCACGCCCGCAACAAGGGGATCGAGGCGGCGCGGGGGGAGATCGTCGCCTTCCTCGACGACGACGCCTACCCCGACTCCGACTGGCTCCACTACGTCGCCGCGCTGCTGCGCGCCAACGGCCACGCCGGCGTCGGCGGGCCCAACATCCCGCCCGAGGACGACGGCTTCGTCGCCGAATGCGTCGCCGCCGCCCCCGGCGGCCCGATCCACGTCCTCGTCTCCGACCGCGAGGCCGAGCACGTGCCCGGCTGCAACATGGCCTTCCGCAAGGACGTGCTGGAAGAGGTCGGCGGCTTCGACGAGCGCTTCCGCGTCGCCGGCGACGACGTCGACCTCTGCTGGCGGCTGCAGAAGGCCAACCGCACTCTCGGCTTCAGCGCCGGGGCCGTGGTCATGCACCGCCGCCGCGACTCGATCCGCCGCTACCTGCGCCAGCAGTACGGGTACGGCAAGGCGGAGGCGCTGCTGGAGGAAAAGTGGCCGACCCACTACAACCGGGCCGGCGCCTCGCGCTGGACGGGGCGGATCTACGAGGCCCCCGCGACCCAGACCTCGCGGCGCCGGGCCCTGGTCCGCTACGGGACCTGGGGGAGCGACCTCTTCCAGTCGGTCTACGACTCTCCCCGCGCCGTCTCCGGGATGCTGGCGGCGCCGGAGGGCCTGCTGATCGTCGCCCTCCTCGGGGAGATCTCGGCCCTCGGGCTGCTCTGGCCTCCCCTGCTGGTCGCCGCGCCGGCCTTCCTCGCCGCCATCGCCTGGATCTTCAGCGCCGCGATCGCCAGCGGCTGGCGCGCCCACCACGAGGTTCCGGGCCGGCCGCGGCGGGAGACACTGAAGCGGCGAGCCACCACCTCGCTGCTCTTCTTCCTCCAGCCCTTCGCCCGCCTCGGCGGCCGACTCCGCAACGGCCTCTCCCCATGGCGCCGCCGCGCCCAGGCCAGTCCCAGCCTGCCCCGTCCCCGCTCGATCGAAGTCTGGAGCGAACGCTGGCGCGAGCCGCAGGAGTGGGTCGAGCAGCTCCAGGACGGCCTCACCGCCGCCGGCGGCTTCGTCCGCAGCGGCGGCCCCTTCGACCGCTGGGACCTGGACCTGCGGGCCGGGGCCCTGGGCGGCGTCAAGATCCGCACCGCAGTCGAGGAGCACGGCGAGGGCAAACAGCTCCTGCGGGCGAAGGTCTGGCCGCGCACGACCGCCGCCGGCCGCCTCGTCGTCCTGATCCTGCTCCTGCTGGCGCTGGTCGCGGTGGAGCAGGATCGCCCCGCGATCGCGATCGCGATCGCCGTCGGCATCGCCCTCCTCGTCACCTTCGGCGTCGAGGGAATGGCGACGGCGACGCGCCTGGCGGTGGTCGAGGTGGAGGGGCTGGCGGAACTGGCCGAGGAACCCGAGCAGGCCGAGGCCGAACGGCCCCATGTCGAGACCGAAGCGGAGCCGGTGCGGGAGCACCAGCCGGTGCCGGGGGCCGTCGCCAGATGATCGGGCGCCTGCGCAGGTCGCGCAAGAAGGAAAAGAAGGACGGGCCCTGGGAGCTCTGGAAGTCCCTGCCGCGGGTGAAGCCGTACCTGCGGCCGTATCGGAAGTACCTCTGGGGAGTCATGGCGCTGACGGTGACGACGGCGATCCTCGGCCTCGCCGAGCCGTGGCCGCTGGCGGTAATCCTCAGCACCGTTCTCAGCGAACAAAATCCGAGTGGACTCCTCGCCACCATCTTCGGCGAAGACCCCACCTTCTGGGTCGTCCTCGTCTCGATGGTGGTCCTGCGCTTCCTGATCATCGCGGTCGGGAACGCGTTCACGGTCCTCAGCCACTACCTCGGCTCGACGACCGAGCAGAACATGGTGATGGACCTCCGCAGCGACCTCTTCAGGCACGTCCAGCGGCTCTCCTTCACCTTCCACGACCAGCGCCAGACCGGCGCGCTGATGAGCCAGATCAACATCCAGGCGGCCTCGGTCGGCAACATCGTCATGGTCATCCCGCCGATCGTTGAGGCCTGTCTCACCCTGGTCGGGATGCTCGTCATCTCCCTCCTGATCGATTGGGAACTGGCGCTGCTGGCGCTGGCCGTGGTGCCGCTCCTGTACTGGTCCTTCGGGGTCTACGGCTCACGGATCGTGCCGCGACTGCGCAAGGTCCAGGAACTCGAGTGGCGCTCGCTGTCGATCGTCCACGAGGCGATGGCGATGCTGCGGGTGATCGTCTCCTTCGGCCGCGAGGACTACGAGCACCAGCGCTTCCGGGAGCAGGGAAAGACCGCCGTGGACGAGCGGGTGAAGCTGACCGTGAGCCAGAGTATGTACACGCTGTTCGTGCAGACGGCGACCGCGGCGGGGACCTCGCTTGTGCTCGGCATCGGCGCGTGGCACGTACAGCAGGGAAAAATCACCATCGGCGAGCTGATCGTGCTGATGACCTACATCGCCTCGGTCTACCAGCCGCTGGAACAGATCAGCACGACCGTTGGGATGATCCACGAGGAGCTGGTCCAGTTCAACGCTTCCCTCGACCTCCTCGACATGGATCCGGACGTGATGGAGAAACCGGATGCGATCGAGCTCGGGCGCTCGCACGGGCATGTCGCCGCCCGCGGCATCGATTTCTCCTACAAAGGCCGCCAGGAAACCCTCAGCGACGTCTCGCTGGAGGCGATGCCGGGCGAACGGGTCGCAATCGTCGGCCACACCGGCGCCGGCAAGAGCACGCTGATGAGCCTGCTGGTCCGCTTCTACGACCCGGCCTCCGGCGCGATCACGATCGACGGCGTCGACCTCCGCGACCTCAAGCTCAGCTCGCTGCGCGAGCAGATCAGCGTCGTCCTCCAGGAGCCGCTCCTCTTCTCGGGCACGATCGAGGAGAACATCCGCTACGGGCGGCTGGAGTCGAGCCACGAGGAGATCGTCGACGCGGCCCGCGCCGCGAATGCGCACGACTTCATCGAAGGGTTGCCGCAGGGCTACGCGACCGTGCTCGGCGAGCGCGGCGCCCACATCTCCGGCGGCGAGCGCCAGCGCATCTGCGTCGCCCGCGCCTTCCTCAAGGATGCGCCGATCCTGATCCTCGACGAGCCCACCTCCTCGATCGACTCCAAGACCGAGGGGGTGATTCTCGACGCGCTCGACGATTTGATGGAGGGCCGGACTTCCTTCATGATCGCCCATCGCCTCTCGACCGTCCGCCACGCGGACCAGATCGTCGTCCTCGACCGGGGGCGGGTGGTCGAGCGGGGGACTCACGACGAGCTGGTCGCCCGCGACGGGATCTACCACGGTCTCTACCTGGCCCAGACGAAGGAACGGCAACGCCGCGGCAGGGCGGGGACGGCCTCCACCGCTCCTGCTCTCGTCGGCAACGGCGAGCAGGGCGGGAACGTCGACTGGCGGCAGGTTTGAAGCCCATGGCCACGACCACCACTAACCGGCCGAAGATCGTCCTCCTCGGGATGATGACCAAGATGCCCGTCGCGGGCGTCGTCTGGCAGAACCTCCACTACCTGCTCGGCTTCGAGCGGCTCGGCTGCGAGGCCTACTATGTCGAGACCCACGCGCGAACGCCGTCGATGCTGATGAGCGACCCCGAGGACGACAGCTCGGCGCTGGCGGCCGAGTTCATCGCCGCGATCATGCGCCGCTTCGGGCTGGCCGACCGCTGGGCCTTCCGGGCGCTGCACGACGACGGCAGCTGCTTCGGGATGAGCGAGGGGCAGCTCGAACGGCTCTACGGCTCGGCCGATCTGCTGATCAACCTCCACGGGGGCACGCAGCCGCTGCCGGAGCTGACCGCCTCCGGGCGCCTCGTCTACCTCGAGACCGACCCGGTCCAGCTCCAGCTCGAGCTGCGCCACGGGGTCCAGGAGACGCTCGACTTCCTCGAGCCGCACTCGGCCTTCTTCACCTTCGCGGAGAACTGGGGGCAGCCCGACTGCGGCCTGCCGGCGCAGGACCGCTACCGCTTCGTCCCCACCCGCCAGCCGGTGGTGATGGACCTCTGGCCCGACCGCTCGGCGCAGCCGGCCGACGTCTACACGACGATCGGCAACTGGCGCCAGGACTGGCGCGACGTCACCTTCCAGGGCGAGCGATACACCTGGAGCAAGCACTACGAGTTCCTCAAGTACCTCGACCTGCCACAGCGGACGGGCGCCGCCTTCGAGCTGGCGCTGAGCAGCTGCGAGGACTCCGAACGGGAGATGCTGCGCGAGCGCGGCTGGCGGGTCCGCGACGGGCTCGAGGTCTCGCACGGGATCGACCGCTACCGCGACTACGTCGGCGCCTCGCGCGGCGAGTTCACCGTCGCCAAGGACCAGAACGTGCGGATGCGGACCGGCTGGTTCAGCGACCGCACCGCGACCTACCTCGCCTCGGGGCGGCCGGCGGTCACCCAGGACACCGGCTTCGGCGTCGCGCTCCCCACCGGCGAGGGCCTCTTCGCCTTCGACTCCTTCGACTCCGCCGCGGCGGCGGTGGAGGCCATCGACCGCGACTACGCCCGCCATGCCCGCGGCGCCCGCGATCTCGCCCGCGAGCACTTCGGGCACGAGGCCGTCCTGCGACCGCTGCTCGATCACGTCGGCATCAGCCCGGGAGCGAGGCGGCCGCGACGGGCGCCGCAGGTCTTCCCCCCGGAGATGGTCATGGAGCCGGTCTCCCGCCGCCCGACCGCGCTCCCCCGGGAGACGATCGAGGCCGCCCTGCACCAGCCCGCCTCCCGACACGCGGAGGCCCCGCGGATGGGCGCCGACAGCGCCAGCGTCGTCGTCGTCACCTACAACGGCCTTCCCTTCACCCGGCTCTGCCTGGAGACCGTGCTCGCCCACGGTGGCGAGGCCGATTTCGAGCTGATCGTCGTCGACAATGGCTCCGAGGACGGCACGCCTGAGTACCTGACCCGGCTCTCGCGCTCCGACGCCCGCGTCCGCGTCCTCCTCAACGGGCGCAACGCCGGCTTCGCCGTCGCCTGCAACCAGGGGCTCGGCCTCGCCGCCGGCGAACACCTCGTCCTCCTCAACAACGACACGATGGTGCCGCCGGGCTGGCTGGCGAAGCTTGCCGTCCACCTGCGCAACCCGGAGGTGGGCCTCGTCGGGCCGGTCACCAACCGGATCGGCAACGAGGCTGAGGTGGAGACCGACTACCGGACCTGGGGCGAGTACCTGGACTTCGCCGCGGCGCGGGCCGAGCGCCACGAGGGGGACTGGCTTGAGCTGCGCTCGCCAGCGATGTTCTGCCTGGCGATGCGGCGCCAGACCTACGTCCACCTCGGCGGCCTCGACGAGCGCTACGAGGTGGGGCTGCTGGAGGACGACGACTACGCCGACCGCGCCCGCGAGGCCGGTTACGAACTGCGCTGCATCGAGGACCTCGTCGTCCACCACTTCGGCGAGGCTTCCTTTGGCCGCCTGGTCTCCGACGGCGAGTACCAGCGCATCCTCCGCGCCAACCAGCAGCGCTACGCGGAGAAGTGGGGGCGGGACTGGCAGCCCTACGGCCGGCGCCCGAACCCTCGCTACGAACGCGAGGCCCAGCACCTGCGCGAAGCCGTCTGCTCGACCGTTCCCGAGGACGCGACCGTGCTGGTCGTCAGCCGCGGCGACGAGACCCTGCTGCAGCTCGACGGCCGCGCCGCCCAGCATTTCCCCCAGTCCCAGGAAGGGGGCTGGGCGGGGCACCATCCCGCCGACTCCGAAGAAGCGATCGGCCACCTCGAGGCGCTGCGCGGCAAGGGCGCCCGCTATCTGGTGGTGCCGCCGACCTACCGTTGGTGGCTGAGCTACTACGAGGGGCTGCGGGAGCACCTGGATTCCCATTACCAATCGGTCCTCTCCGACGAGCGCTCGGGCGAGATCTACCTGCTCGAGGAGGCGCAGCGGTGAGCCGCGCTTCCGTCGTCATCCCGGTCCACGGCAACGCGGCGCTGACCCGGCGCTGCCTCGACCTCGTCCTCGCCGACCTGCCGGCCGGCTGCGAGGTCGTCGTCGTCGACGACGCCTCCACCGATGAGACGCCGGAAGTGCTGCGGTCCTTCGGCGAGCGCATCCAGGTGATCACGTTGGCTGAGAACGCCGGCTTCGCCCGAGCCTGCAACCAGGGCGCGGCTGCCGCCGCGGGGGAGCTGCTCGTCTTTCTCAACAACGACACCGAGCCGCGGGCAGGGTGGCTGGAGACGCTGCTCGGCTACGTCGAGCGCGAGCCGGCGGCCGCTGTCGTCGGCGCCAAGCTCGTCTACCCGACCGGGACCGTGCAGCATGCCGGCGTCGTCTTCGGCCAGGACGGCTATCCGCACAACCTCTACGCCGGGCTGCCGGAGGACCACGCCGCGGTCAACCGTTCACGCCAGCTCCAGGCCGTCACGGCGGCCTGCATGCTCGTCCGCCGCGATGCCTTCGAGGCGGTAGGCGGATTCGACGAGGGCTATGAGAACTCGCTCGAGGACGTCGACCTCTGCCTGCGGATCGGCGCCGGGGGAGGCGAGGCCCACTACTGCCACGAGGCGGTGGTCGTCCACCTGGAGTCGATCTCGCGCGGACGCCGCGACCGCTTCCAGCGCAGCGTCGACCTCTACCGGCGCCGCTGGCGCGAGCAGGTGCGGCGGGACGACCTCTCCGTCTACGCCGAGGACGGCCTGATCGAGGTCGAGTACCCCGCTTCCTACCCCTTGCGCCTCAGCGTCTCGCCGCAGCTGGCCAGCGTCGACGACGCCCGCGAGGCGGAGGTCGAGGGGCTGCTCGAGTCCTACGCCCGCCGCACCTCCGACCTGCTGGCCGAGGTGATGCGGCTGAGCGCCCTCGCCGGCGTCCCGGCAGAGCCGATGGACGCCGATCGCGAAGCCGGGCGCAGCACCGACCACCGCGCGTTGCTCGCTGAAGCAAGCCGGCTGGAAGCGGAGGCGCGCACCCTGCAGGAGCGCTTGGCGAAAGCCGGTGACGGCGATTTCGCCCCCGCCGAACAGCTCGGCTACAGCCGCCTCGTCGAGCGGATCCGCGCCGCGGCTCGCGAGGAGGTGCCGGACGGGGCGCGGGTGCTCGTGGTCAGCCGCGGCGACCGGGACCTGGTCGACCTCGGCGACCTCGAGGCCGGCCACTTCCCGCAGGATCCGCAGGGCCGCTACCTCGGCCATCACCCCCGCGACAGCGAGGACGCGATCGCCCAGCTGGAGGCGCTGCGCGAGAGCGGGGCGGAATACCTCCTCCTGCCGGCGACCTCCTCCTGGTGGCTCGACCACTACGAGGGCCTCGCGGCTCACCTGCGCAAGCGCTGCGAGGCGACGGACCTCGGCTTCTGCACGATCTACCGGCTGGCCCCGCTGCGGGCGCCGGCGCCAAGGGAGAAAGTCGGATGAGCGAGAACGGCCGCCTCAGCCAGAACGAGTACGCGGAGCTGGTCGACCGCGTGCAGGCATCCGTCGCCGAGCACGTGCCGCCGGGCTCCTCGGTGCTCGTCGTCAGCAAAGGCGATGCCGCCCTGGTCGAGCTGCCCGGCGTGACCGCCGCGCACTTCCCCCAGGACTCGGGCGGCGGCTACGCCGGCCACCACCCGCACGACAGCGCCACCGCCACCGCCCAGCTCGAGGATTTGCGCCGCCGCGGCGCCGAATACCTGGTCCTGCCGGCGAGCTCACGCTGGTGGCTCGACTTCTACGGCGAGTTCGCCGCCCACCTTGCCAGCCACGGCGAGGTCGTCGCCGACCTGCCTGACGCCTGCCTCATCTACGGGCTCGGCCGCAGCGTGCAGCCGGCGGCGGGGACGCCCCTGACCGAGCGGCCGCGGGCGACCATCGCCCAGGTCCGGGACTACCTCGAGAACCTGGTTGCGGATGAGGCGAAGCTGGTCGTGCTGGAGGCCGAGGGGGGCGTCGCCGAGGCGCTGGCTCCCCTTCGCGCCACCGGCCTGCGGGCCGCCGACCTCGCCTCCGGGGATGCGCTGCGGAGCCTGCGCAGGTCCGCCCGAACCGGAGCCGAATACCTGGTGGTCCCGCGCGCCGCCGACGAGTGGCTGCGGGCCCACGAGGAGGTCGCCGCCGAGATCGAGGAAGCCTGCCGCAAGCTCGCGGACCAGCGACATCTGTGCCGCGTCTATGAACTGACTGACCTGGGAGAGGACTCACACATGGGAGAAGAGGCATGAGCGATTTACGCGTCCTGTACGTGGCCCACAACCACCCGACGCTGCACCCGGGCGGGGCGGAGGCCTACTCGCTGGAGCTCTACGAAGCGATGCGGGAACAGCCCGGTGTCGAGCCGGTCCTGCTGGCGCGGATCGGCAGCAACGTCGCGCGCCGCCGGGTCGCCCATCCCGGCACGCCTTTCAGCTCCGTCAACGAGGACCCCAACCAGTACTTCGTCTTCACCGAGACCGACCACTTCGACTTCTTCGCCCTCACCTCACGGGACAAGAACCTCTACTCGCGGCACCTGACCGACTTCCTGCTCGCCCAGCAGCCGGATGTCGTCCACATCCAGCACACCCACTTCATCGGGGTCGACCTGCTGAGCCAGATCCGCCGCGTCCTTCCCGAAGCCGCGATCGTCTACACGCTGCACGAGTTCCTCCCGATCTGCAACCACCACGGGCAGATGGTGCGGACCTTCGCCGATGAGCTCTGCCCGGAAGCCTCGCCGCGGCGCTGCAACGAATGCTTCCCGGAGATCAGCCCGCAGTCGTTCTTCCTGCGCGAACGCTTCGTCAAGGGGCACTTCGCCAACGTCGACCGCTTTCTCGCCCCGAGCGCGCAGCTGATGGACAAGTACCTGCGCTGGGGGATCGGGCAGGAGCGGATCGAGGTCGAGGAGTACGGCCGGCTGATGCCCGACCGGCGCGCCGGCGACCCGCCGCAGGTGAAGTCGCCGGCCAACATCGGCTTCTTCGGCCAGCTCAGCCACTTCAAGGGGGCCGAGGTGATGATGGAGGCGATGGCGATGGTCGACCCCGACGTCGACGCCCACCTCTGGCTCAACGGCGCCAACCTCGAGTTGCAGACGCAGGATTTCCAGGACGAGTTCGCGCGCCTGCAGGAGCAGCTGCGCGGCCGCGTCACCTTCCGCGGGCCCTATGAACACTCGGAGCTGCCGAAGCTGATGGAAGACCTGCACTGGGCGCTGATCCCGTCGATCTGGTGGGAGAACTCGCCGCTGGTGATCCAGGAGGCCTTCTTCCATCGCCGCCCGATCATCTGCAGCGACATCGGCGGCATGGCCGAGAAAGTCCGGGACGGCGTCGACGGCCTGCACTTCCGCGGCGGCGACCCGGTCAGCCTGGCGCGGACGATCGAACGGGCGACCACCAACCCGCGGCTGTGGCGCTCGCTGCGGGACGGGATCCAGGACCCGTACCCGATGGACGCGCACGTGTCGAAGCTGATGGGCCTGTACGAAGAAACGATCGAGCAGCGGAAGGGGGTGGCCGTCGGTGCCTGACACGGTCAAGGAGAAGAACGGGGCCCGGCGGCGCCCGCGCCGCGGCGAGGAGAGCGCGGCGCGCCTCTCCGCCGAGGTCGAGCTGGCGGTCGGCGCCGGCGCGACCGAATTGCGGCCGGCGAAGGATGGGGAAGAGCCCGCAGGCAGCCTCAAGACCCTGCTGCGGGACGAGCTGGCGGCGCTCGACGCGGCGCGGCGGAACGAGATCTGCGACGAGCTGGCCTCCTCGCCCGTGGTCGCCGAGCACCACTCGCTGGAGCTGAGCGGCTCGCTGTTCGAGATCCGCGAGGTGCTGCGCGAGCGCCTGCCGGCCTGTGCCGTCGACGCTCGCCAGCCCGTCGGCCTGGCGGTCGAACAGATCCTCGCGATCGACGATCGCTCGTTCTGGATCAGCGGCTGGATGCACGACGAGGACGGCGAGGGCACCGTGACGGTGGTCTCGCCCGAGGGCGCGCGGGTCGAGTTGACGAAGAGCGCCTACCGGTTCGAGCGGCCCGACGTGGTCCAGTTCTACGCGGGCCTGCGCGGCAACACGACAAGGAACCACGGCTTCACCGCCTTCTTCGAGCTGCCGGCGCCGAGCCTGCTGACCGACGGCTGGGTCGCCGAGCTGCGCAGCAGCGACGGCGTCGCGGTGGAGATCCGCTGCCCGGCGGTCGTCGTCGACCCGCTCGCGGTGAGGGCGAAGATCCTCGGGGAGCTTGGCAACCGCGGGCCCGTCGGCGGGGCGCTGGCCGCCGAGCACGGCCGCCAGGCGCTGTCCCGCTTGCAGGAGGGGATCGTCGCCGCCTCCGAAGTCGACTCGGTCGACGTCTACGGCGAGCTTCCAGCCGAGCCCGAGGTATCGGTCGTGATCCCGCTCTACAAGCGCCTCGACTTCATCGAGCACCAGTTCCTCCAGTTCTCGACCGACCCGGATTTCGCGGCCGCGGAGCTGGTCTTCGTCCTCGACTCGGTCGAGCAGAAGGATGAGCTGGCGGCAAAGGCGCGGGAACTGTTCGCGCTCTACAGGCTGCCGTTCAAGGTGGTCAACCTGACCGCCGGCGCCGGCTTTGCCGGCGCCAACAAGCACGGGATCGAGGCCTCGACGGGGCCGCAGCTGTTGCTGCTCAACTCCGACGTGGTGCCCGACTGCCCCGGCTGGCTGACGGCGCTGCGCGAGTTCTATGCCGGCCAGGACGGGATCGGGGCGCTGGGGCCGAAGCTCCTCTACGAGGACGACTCGCTGCAGCACGCGGGCCTCTACTTCCACCGCCCCGCCGGCGGCGAGCTGTGGGAGAACGCCCACTGCTTCAAGGGCCTGCACCGGGAGTTCCCGGCAGCCAACGTCGCCCGCCCGGTGCCCGCGGTGACGGCGGCCTGCATGCTGATCGACCGCGAGCGCTACGAGGAGGCCGGCGGCCTGCCGCTCCACTACGTCCAGGGCGACTACGAGGACTCAGAGCTCTGCCTGCGCCTCGCGAAGGCGGGCTACGAGAACTGGTACCTGCCCGAGGTCGAGCTCTACCACCTCGAGGGGCAGTCCTATGTAGCCGACACCCGCCGCGTCCCCAGCGAGTACAACATGTGGCTCCACAGTGAGATCTGGGGCGACCGGATCGAGGAGCTGATGTCCGAGTTCGACCCATTCAACGAGGAGAGACAGACCAATGAGTAGCAACGGCCTTTCGTCCGACATCTCCAGCCGACTCGTTTGGATGCTTGGCTCTCCCCGCACGGGGAGCACCTGGTTGATGCAGCTCTTCGCCGAGGTCCCGGAGGTCTCGGTGATCGACGAGAGCTACATCCCGTTGCACCTGGTCCCGATCGACCACGCCCTACCTGACGGCGAGTACTTCCGCCAGGGGGCGAGATCAGACGATCCTCATTACTTCTTTGCCCAGCGCTACCTCCCAGAGGCCTTCGCCGAACTGCGGGAGTTCTTCATTCGTGGTCTGCGGCGCCAGCTCGAGGAGCTGGGGCAGAATACGGACCCTCGTTGGATCGTGATCAAGGAGCCAAACGGATCCCATGCCTCCGATTCCCTGATGCGGCTCTTCCCGGAGTCTCGACTCCTGTTTCTGGTTCGGGACGGCAGAGACGTGATCGACTCGCTGATCGACGCGATGCTCTCGAAGGACTCGTGGTGGCAGCAGAGCCAAGGGTCCGACGAGCCTCGGATCGTCAGTGAGCGGATGGCATTCATCAACCACCACGCGAAGCTCTGGCTGCAGCGGACGCAGTCAACCCAGCGGGCCTTTACCGCGTTGCCAGAGCAGCAGCGACACCAGGCGGGGTACGAGGACCTCCTCGCCGACACCCCGGCTGAGTTCGGGGCGATGCTCGACTGGCTGGGCATGGACCTCTCGCCTGAGCAGTTGCAGGCGGCGGTGGAGAAGCGCTCTTTCAAGGCGATCCCCGATTCCGAGAAAGGGCCCGGAAAGAGAGCGCGCAGTGCCACCCCCGGCCAGTGGAAGGAGCGTCTGCGACCCGGCGAGATCGAACTCGTCGAACAGGTCATGGGTCCGAAGCTGCGGGAGCTCGGCTACGAGGTCGAGGGGGCCGCGCAGGTTCAGTCCGGGTGAGGGCGCCGCTGCCGGTTGCGGCCGCGATCGCACAGCGGCCGGGCTATGCGGGTCATGCCTGGGCTTTCCTGCACTTCGCTCTCGGGTTCAGAGCATTGGGTTACGAGCCGATCCTGATCGACCGTCTCTCTGGTGAGGCGTCGCGTGAAAAGGCGGAGGTCGACTGGTTTCGCGGAGTGACGGCTTCAGCCGGCCTCGATGGTCGAAGTGCCCTCTTGGGCGACGGCGACGTCACGCTCGGGATCAGCAGGGGCCGCCTGCGCAAGCTGATCGCGGAAGCCCCGTTCGTGCTCAACATCATGGGCTTCCTCGACGACCTCGAACTTCGCGAGGCGGCAAGGATGCTGGTCTTCCTCGACGTCGACCCTGGCTTCACCCAGATCTGGCAAGATCGAGGCGAAGCCGATCTCCTCGGCGGTCACGACCGCTTCGTCACGGTGGGGATGAACATCGGTTCACCTGGTTGCTCGATCCCGGCCTGCGGGCGCAGCTGGATCGGGATCCGGCCGCCGGTGGTCCTCTCGCGATGGCCCACCTCGCCTCCCAGCTCGAACGCCTTCCGAAGCGTCGCGACCTGGCGCGGGCCCTATGACCCGATTTGGGATGGGGACAAGAAGCTCGGTCTCCGCGTTCACGAGTTCCGTAAGTTCATCGACCTGCCGCGACAGGTCGATGCTCCTTTCGAGCTCGCACTCGATATCGAAGCGGCTGACGAGGGCGACGCGCGCCTCTTGCGCGAGCGGGACTGGTCACTGTTGAAGCCGAAGGATGTCGTCGGAACCCTGTCCGCCTATGCCGATTTCATCCGTGGGTCGGGAGCTGAGATCTCTATCGCGAAGAACATCTACGTCGACACGAAGAGCGGCTGGTTCAGCGATCGAAGTGCTTGCTTCCTTGCGAGCGGCAGACCCGTCCTTGCGCAGGACACGGGTTGGAGTGACGAACTGCGATCGGATGGGCTGCTTCCCTTTTCGACCGCGGAAGAGGCAGTCGATGCGGCAGAAGAGATGCAAAGGGACCTTGCCGCCAGGAGTGAGGCGGCCCGGCTTCTGGCAGAGGAAACGTTCGACTCGAAGGTGGTTCTCGGCGGATTGCTCGCTGAGCTCGATGCCGGTTGAGAGATAGATGGCTCAGAAGCTCAACTGGGGATGCGGCGACCACCTGGGTGCGGGGTGGATCAACTCCGACGTGAAGGACGGCGGTGGAGTCGACCTGGTCGCTGACATCAGGCGCGGCTTGCCGTTGAGCGACGCTTGCATCGACTACGCCGTCAGCATCCATGCCCTCCCTGAGCTCTCGATACCGACGATCGAAGGCGCGCTGGCCGAGCTCCTGCGGGTCCTCAAGCCGGAAGGGGTCTTGCGCCTTGCTCTCCCCGATCTTCGCCTCAGCATCTCTGCCTTCGAAGAGGGGGAGGAAGATTTCTTCAAGATCGATCCGGATGCGGCGAAGACCCTCGACGGACGCTTTATCCGGCATGTTCTCTGGTACGGGTATACCCGTACGCTCTTCACGCCGGAATTTGCCCGTGAACTCTTGGAGGGAGCCGGTTTCGTCGAGGTCACGTCATGCGAATTCGGCGCCACTTCCAGTCGCTTTACGGATATCGTCGAGCTCGACAACCGGGGTGACGAGAGCTTTTTCATCGAGGGGTCTCGAGCCGCCGATGACCGCCCCGGTTCCGCATACAATGCCGCCGTGGTGCAGCCCCAGCCGATTACGGTCTCGGAGATCGTCCACCTGACGCCCACCGACGATGTCCGTGGGCGCTTCCGAATCGAGCAGTCCGGCTCGACGCTGGAGTTGGTCGGATGGGCGCTCGGCTCCGGTGTCGCTGTCGATCAGGTCAGCGTCGTCAGTGGCGGCAGAGTGGTCGCACGATCACCCGTGGTGCTCGAGCGGCCAGACATCAAGGAAGCATTCCCCAAGGTCGACGGAGCGGACACGTGTGGCTTCAAATTGGCGCTGGAACCGCTGGGAGAGGGCAACAGCAACCTATTGGTGCAGGCTGAGCTCCAAGACGGGAACGCAGTGCCGCTCGGGGAACTTCAGGTTCAAACGGCTCGTCGCCGGCGGAAAGGGCTGTTCGGATTCGGCAGGTGAAGGAAGCGACGGCGTCTCCCCTCGCGGTTGTGATCCCTTGCTTCAACCAGGCGCATTTTCTCGCCGAGGCGATCGAGAGCGTCCTCGCGCAGTCACTCCCTCCTGCAGAAGTCATCGTGGTCGACGACGGGTCCGAAGACAACTCCTTTGAAGTTGCCGGACGCTACGAGGGAATAAACCGAATGCGACAGCAGAATTCGGGCGTGGCTGCCGCTCGCAACACCGGGTGGCGTGCAACGGACGCCGAGTATCTGCTGTTCCTCGACGCCGATGATCGCCTTCTTCCTGAGGCACTTCAGGTCGGAGCCATGGCCCTCAGGCGCCGTCCCCAGGTGGCTTTCGTCTCCGGATTCTCGCGAGACATCGGAGGAGACGGGAGGGCCTTGGCCGGCCTCCGCCAACCCCATGTGACGCAAGACCACTATCTCCGCCTCCTTGAAGATTGCTTCATCTGGTCGGGCTCGTCCATCGTCTATAGGCGGGCCGCGCTTGAATCGGTCGATGGCTTCGACGAACAGCTCACCGCCGCCGACGATTACGACCTCTACTTACGGTTGGCGCGGCGCTATCCGATCTTTTGCCACCAGGAGTTCGTGACCGAGTACCGGCGTCATGGGACGAACACCACCCGCGATCCCGGTGTCGTGCTCCACTCGCAGCTCGAAGTTCTGAGCCGACAACGCATCGACGTTCGCGACGATCGAGAGCGGCAGGCGCGGAAGCGCGGAGTTGACAAGACCCGCCGCGAGCATGGTGGCGCCCTGGTCGAGCGGATCGTTGACAGCTGGCGAAGACGAGAACGGCAACGGGCCCTTCGCGGGATGCAGATCCTGGTTCGGCACGACCCGCAGGGTCTTGTGCATCTGCTTGGAGCCAGATGAGCGGAGACCCCCTCGTCAGCGTCGTCCTCCGCACCTACGGCCACGCGCCGTTCATCGCCCAGGCGATCGAGAGCGTGCTGATCCAGCGAGCCGGCTTCCCCTTCGAGCTGGTGGTCGGGGAGGACTGCTCGACCGACGGGACGCGGGAGATCGTGGAGGCGTACGGGCGAGCGCATCCCGAGATCGTCAAGCCGGTGCTGCCGGAGCGGAACGTCGGCCACGGCGAGATGCTGCGGCAAGCGCTGGCGGCGACGCGGGGGGAGCTGATCGCCTACCTCGACGGCGACGACTACTGGAGCTCGACCGCGAAGCTGGCGCGGCAGGTGGAGTTCATGCAGGCGAACCCGGACTGCCACGACTGCTTCCACGACGTCAGCCTCGTCTACGACGAGGCGGGAGCGCCCTCGGGGACGATCACCCCCCGGCTCGCCGAGGAGCACTTCGGGATCGAGCAGATCCTGATGGAGTGCTTCGTGCCGGCGCCGGCGATGATGTTCCGCCGCAGCGTCTTCGAAGGGCTGGAGCGCGAGGCGTTCGACTCCGCCTGGCTCGACTGGATCATCCACGTGCAGTCGGCGACCCACGGCCCGCTCGGCTACATCCCCGAGGTGATGGGCTGCTACCGCGTCCATCGCGGCGGCATGTTCTCCGCGCTGGACCGGGTCAGCCAGCTGGAAGAGGACGCCAACTTCTACGCCCGCTTCCTCGCCCAGCTCCCCGACCAGCGCGACCTGATCGAGCGTTGCCTCGCCCACCGCAAGGCGCAACTGGCAATCGAGCGGCTCGGCGTCCCTTTCGACGCTTGCGTGATCCTCGCCGACCCTCGCCGCGAGTTCAGGCCCTATTTCAACGGTCGCCACGCGCGGGCGCTGCCGCGGCGCGAGGGACGGGAGGTGACCGAGCTGCAGGCGATCCGCGAGGCGGCCGCGACGCTGCCGCCGGCGGTCGAGGACTACGGGAGCGGACTCGCCAGTGCGAACGGCGGCGAGCGAAGCTGCCTCCTGGTCGTCCCCGGTACCGCCACCGAGTGGTTCGGGCGCCAAAGCGACCTGGCCGAATACCTGGCGAAGAACGGTCGGCTCGTCTGGGACGACGACTGGGTAACGATCCACCAGCTCGAGCCGCTGCCGAGCGAGGGCGATGGCAAACGGGAGCGCGACATGCGGCGGGTGCAGGTGCAGCCGCTGCGCGGCACCTCCGAGCTGCCGGCCGCCTTCTTCGAGACGCCAACCGACGGGGCGCTGCTCCCCGCCCACGCGGTGATGGTCACCGGCTGGCTCGCCGGAGCCGGCGGCGCCGCGCGCGTGGTCGAGTTCGAGCACGGGGGGGAGCTGATCTGGCGGGCGCCGGTGACGCGGGTGCGCCCCGACGTCGCCAAGCTCTTCCCGGATGCCGACGCCGCCACTCCCGGCTTCCAGACGACCCTCAACGTCTGCGATCTACCGCCCGGCGCGGAGGTGCAGGTGATCGGCACCTTCGCCGACGGCAGCCGCGTCACCATCGGCGAGCTCTGCTTCGAGCCGGGCGGGACGACGGGATGACGGCTGCGCCGAGGGCGAGCGTTTTCGTCCTCACCCATGACCACGTCGAGTGGATCGGCCAGGCGCTCGACAGCGCCCTCGCCCAGGAGGCGCCCTTCGAGTACGAGCTCCTGGTCGCCGACGACTTCTCCACCGACGGCACCAGGGAGAAGGTGCTCGAGTACGCGACCCACCACCCCGACCGCATCCGCACCTTCCTGCCGGACCGCAACCTCGGGATCGCCGGGATCTGGCTGCGGGCGGCGCGGCAGTGCCGGGGCGAGTACGTGGCAATCCTCGAGGGCGACGACTTCTGGACCTCACCCGACAAGCTCGCGAAGCAGGTCCAGCTGCTCGACCGCAACCCCGGCTGGAGCACCTGCTTCCATCGCGCCACCCTCTTCTTCGACGACGGTAGCCGCCCCTCGCGCCCCGCCACCCCCGGCTTCGCCAAGGAGGTCTTCGACCTCGACGACATCCTCCGCAGCTGCTTCATCCCCTTCCTCACCGTCGCCTTCCGCCGCGACGTCCTCGCGAGCGTCCCCGAGTGGCTCTTCGAGTACCGCTGGTTCGACTGGCTCTTCCACATCTGGTGCGCCCAGCAGGGCTCGATCGGGTTCCTCGACGAAGACATGGCTTCCTACCGGGTGCATGGCGCCGGCAACTGGTCGGCCCGCAGCCGCATCGATCAGCTGGAGGAAGACCTGCGCGTCTACGAGCGCCTGGCCGGCGAGCTGCCGGAGCGGCGGGCGCTGATCGACCGCTGCGTCGACAGCCGCCGCTGTCAGCTCGCGGTCGAGGAGGCGGGGGTGGCGGCGACGACGCCGGTCGTCCAGGTCGATCCGGGGGAGGGAGGGGAGCAGGCGACCGACCCCTACTTCAACGGCAGGCCGGCGCTCGTGGTGTCGATGGCCGACCCCGACCCAGGCGCGGGTATCGCGAGCCTCGTCTCCGCGCCGCCGCCGGGCGAGGGCCAGCTCCACTATCCCGTGCCCGGCGTCCAGCCTCGACCGGCCCAACCTGGCGCCTGCGCGCTGGTCGCGCCCCGCTCGCTCGACCTTGGCGCGCCGGGGATCGCCGCTCTCCTCGCCGGCAAGGAGCCGTTCTGGAGCGACGACTGGAGCCGGATCTGGGAACTCGATGTAGATTCCCCCGCCTCGGATCGGCAAGAGGAAGCGGCGGTAGAGATGGGCGCGCTGGTTGAAATCGGGGAAGTGTCGCTGGTCGAGCCGACCCCGGAGGGGTTGCTCGGTCGCTTCCTGGACGAACCGCGCCCCGGGGCGGTGCTGGACGCGAAGGCGGTCGACGTGATCGGCTGGGCGCTCGGCTCCGAGCGCGAGGCGGTCGCGGTCGAGTTCTCCTACGACGGCAAGCCCTTCTGGCGGGCGAGCCTGCGCTCCGAGCGCCCGGACCTGGCGGAGACGTTTCCGCAGCGGGGGGAGGCGGGTCGCGCCGGCTTCCGCACGACCCTGAACCTGCTCGGGACCGGGGCCGAGTTCGAGGTCGAGGCCGCCGCCGTCCTCAAGGGCCAGCGCCGCGTTCCGATCGGGACGATCCGCGGCCGCCACAAGTGGCGCCGCGACCACACCCCGGCCTTCGCCGAGCTCGTCTCGGTGGTGATCCCCTGCTACCAGCAGGCCCAGTATCTCGGCGAGGCGATCGAGAGCGTCCTCGCGCAGACCTACCCGCACCTGGAGGTCGTCGTCGTCGACGACGGCTCGACCGACAACGTCGGCGCGATCGCCTCGCGCTACCCGGGGGTGCGCTGCATCCGCGAACCGAACTCCGGCCCGGCGGCGGCGCGCAACGCGGGCATCCGCAACAGCAACGGCGACTTCCTCGTCTTCCTCGACGCCGACGACCGGCTGCTGCCGCAGGGGGTCCAGGCCGGGGTGCAGGCGCTGGAAGCTCGCCAGGAGTGCGCGGCGGCGATTGGCACTTACCGGCGAACCAGCTTCGACAACCGCGCAATCGACACCCACGAGCAGCCGACGGTGAACGAGCGCCAGTACGAGCAGATGATGGAAGACAACTGGGCCGGGTTCCCGGCGCGGGCGATCTATCGCCGCTCCCTGCTCGAGCACGTGCGCGGCTTCGACTCCGAGATCGACGCCGCCGCCGATTTCGGCTTCAACCTCGCCGTCGCCCGCGAATTCCCGATCGCCAGCCACGAGACGATGGTCGCCGAGCACCGCGAGCATGGCCGCAACCTCAGCGCCGACGCCTCGGTGATGCTGACCGAAACCCTGGCGGCGATGCGCAAGCAGCGCCCGCACCTGAAGGGCGACCGCGACCGCAAGCGCGCCTACAAGCAGGGCATGCGCAACTGGAAGCGCTACTGGGGCGACCTTCTGGCCGTCCAGGCCCGCGAGGCGTGGCGTGAGGGCGAGCGCGGGGAGGCCTTCCGGGGCGCCCTCAAGCTGCTCCGCCACCGGCCGGGAGCGCTGCCGCGCCTGCTCGGCTCCGACAGCACGGCGACGGCCTGAGCTGAGCGTGGCAATCGCGATCGTCGCCGGGGCGCTCGCCAACAAGCCCGAAAGCGGCGGCGAGGCCTGGGTGCGGCTCTCCTGGGCACTGGGGCTGCGGCGGCTGGGGTGGGAGGTGCACCTGGTCGAGCGCCTCGAGCAGCCGGGCCCGGCGGCGCAGCAGTACTTCGGGGAGGTGACCGCTGCCTTCGGGCTCGACGGGTCGGCGTCCCTTCTCGACGCGCACGGGGAGGCTCTGCACGGACACGACGAAAAGCACCTGCTGGAGGTCGCCGCCGAGGCTGACCTGCTCTTCAACATCAGCGGGCACCTCGGTCCCGGGCCGCTTCGCTCCGCGCCGCGCCGGAGGGTCTACGTCGATCTCGACCCCGGCTTCACCCAGGCCTGGCACGCCGATCCGGGCCTTGAGTTCACCGTCGCCGGCCACGATGCCTACGTCACCGTCGGGCAGAACATCGGCCGCGCCGGCTGCCCGGTGCCGACGGCGGGGATCGAGTGGGTGCCGACCCTGCCGCCGGTCCTGCTCGACGAGTGGCCGGCGGCGCCTCCGCCGGCACAGCCGCTCACCTTCACCACGGTTGCGACCTGGCGCAGCCCTTACGGCAGCTTGGTGATCGACGGCCGCGAGATGAGCCTCAAGCACCACCAGTTCCGCCGCTTCGTCACCTTGCCCGAACGGGTCGACGGGGTGGAGCTGGAGCTGGCGCTGGACATCCACCCCGGCGACGCCGCCGACCTCGAGCTCCTGCAAGAGCACGGCTGGAGGCTCGCCGACCCCCGCGAGGTGGCCGCGACCCCGGCGGCCTTCCGCGACTACGTCCGCCGCTCCGGAGCCGAGTTCTCCGTCGCGCAGGGCGTCTACGTCGAAGCGAAGACGGGCTGGTTCAGCGACC
Source organism: Solirubrobacterales bacterium (assembly GCA_045805765.1). Classification (GTDB taxonomy): domain Bacteria; phylum Actinomycetota; class Thermoleophilia; order Solirubrobacterales; family 70-9; genus VAYN01. Next base: position 35,074 of record JBJMKN010000017.1, on the reverse strand, counting down.
GCACCGCCGCCTACCTCGCCAGCGGCCGCCCCGCCGTCGTTCAGGACACGGGCTGCTCCGCGCCGATTGTGTTCGAGGATGTCGACAGTGCGGCCGCCGGAGTCGAGGCGGCGCGGGGGTCCTACGAGGCTCGCGCGGCCGAGGCCCGCCGGTTTGCCGAGCAGCACCTCGATTCCGATCGGGTCCTGAGCCGGCTGCTGGAGATTTCCCTCGCGCTGGTGGCACTGGTTTTCCTGTTGCCGCTCGTGACACTCGGTTCGGCACGGGCAGCGGCGCCCTCACCGCAGGTGCAGGTGGTCGGGGAGCCGCAGGTCGTCTTCGACTGGAGCGAGGAAGCCTGCGTCCCACAGGGCTACCCCGACCTGCCGGCACGGGCCTTCCGTGACGAACTAGGCCGAGCCCAGCTACTGATCTCCCACTCCGACAACTTCCGCCTGATCGGGCCGGAGCTCGGCCGGCTGCATCCCGATTGCGACGCGGTCATGGCCTCCAGCGAAGACTCCCGCCCCTCGGCCTTCGCCGATCGCGAGTGGATCGCCTCGATCTTCACCCGCGACGGCCACAACGTCTGGGCGCTGGTCCACGACGAGTACCAGGGCGACCGCCACCCGGGCCGCTGTCCAAGTGGGTCCTACTACCGCTGCTGGTACAACGCGATCACCCTGGCGCGCTCCACCGACGGCGGCCGCACCTTCCGCCCGTCGCGCCCGCCGCCCCGGCACCTGGTCGCCGCGCCCTCTTTTCGCTACCGCCCTGGAATCGGACCCCGCGGCGTCTTCGGCCCCAGCAACATCGTCACCGGTCCCGACGCTGCCCAGTACGCCCTGATCCGGATCCGCGACCTGGACGGGCAACGGGGCGTCTGCGTCATCCGCAGCCGACGGATCTCGCTGCCGGGCAGCTGGCGCGGCTGGGACGGCTCCGGGTTCCGCGGTCGCTTTCGCAACCCATATCGCGCACAGCCCCAGCGCCGGGCGCCCTGCCGGCCGGTCGACCCCGGCCGGATCGCGGAGATGACCGAAAGCCTCACCTTCAACAGCGTCCTCGATCGCTACCTGCTCGTCGGCCTCGCGCCTCCCGGGCCGCTCAGCGTCGGTGCCAAGGTGCGCGGCATCTATTACGCCACCTCGACCGACCTTGTCCACTGGTCGCCACGGACGCTGGTTGCGGCGGCGGTGACGAAGCAAAGTTACCGCTGCGGCGGGCGCGCCCCGATCGCCTACCCGTCGGTGATCGACCCCCACAGCGGCTCGCGGAGCTTCGCGACCAGCGGCGCTCGCCCATATCTCTACTTCACCCGGTTCAACTACCGAGGCTGCCGCCAAACGCCCGACCGCGACTTGGTTCGAGTACGGCTGGCGGTCGCTCCATAGTGTGCGGATGACGGAGCGGCTGCGGATCCTGCTCAGCGGCATGGTCGCCGGCGACCCCCACCAGGGAGGTGCGAGCTGGGCGGTGCTTCAGTACGTTGCCGGCCTCGAGGAGCTGGGGCATGAGGTGGCGTTGGTGGAGCCGGTCCCTGTCGAGTCATTGGAGCCTGGCGGCGCGGTGCCGGGCTACTTCAGGCAGCTGCCCCTGCTCGACGGCCGCGCCGCCCTCCTCGGCAGGGGAACTCGGCAGACGATCGGTCTCTCTTACTCCCAGCTGCTCGAGTTCGCCCGCGACGCCGACCTCCTGCTCAACATCTCCGGCATGCTGCGCGACGAGCGGCTCTTGGAGGCAGTGCCGGTGCGCGCCTTCCTCGACCTCGACCCCGGCTTCAATCAGGTGTGGGAAGCAACCGGCGCCGAGATGGGATTTGACCTTCACACCCACTTCGCCACCGTCGGCACTGGCATTGGCGCCGAGGACTGCCCGATCCCCACGCTCGGGCGCACCTGGATCCCCACCCTTCCGCCGGTTGCCCTCGCGCACTGGCCTGTGGCCGGCTTCGCCCCTGTTCACGATGCCTTCACCAGCGTCGGCCACTGGCGCAGCTATGGGTCGATCGAGCATGGGGGTGTTCACTACGGCCAGCGTGTTCACGCTCTGCGTCCGCTGTTCGAGTTGCCGGGGCAAACCGGTGCGCGGTTCGAGCTCGCCCTCGGGATCCACCCCGACGAGGTCGAAGACCTGCGTGCTCTGCGCGAGAACGGCTGGTCCTTGCTCGACCCCTACGAGGTCGCGGGCACGCCCGGCGACTACGCCGCGTTCGTCCGCGGATCGAAGGCTGAGCTCTGCGTCGCCAAGAGCGGCTATGTCTCCTCGCGCAGTGGTTGGTTCAGCGATCGCAGCGCTTGCTACCTGGCGTCGGGCCGGCCGGTGGTAGCCCAAGACACCGGCTGCGGGAGATGTGTGCCGACCGGGGAGGGATTGCTGCTATTCGACTCCCTGGCAGAGGCCGCCTCGGCAATCGACAGCGTCACATCCGATTGGGCGCGACACCAGTCGGGCGCAAGGGAACTGGCCGAGGAGCATCTCAGTGCCGATCGGGTGCTGCCAAAGCTGCTGGAGCAACTGAATAGTTAGCTATACCGGGCCTATACTCCCGCGCCTGTGGCGGGGGTGACCATCGATTCGGTTGAGGCACGGCAAACCTGCGACTTCATGCAGCACGGTCACGGTCGCCTGCGGGCTACGCCAAGGGGAAGCGTTCTCGAAATCCAAGGCTGGGTGCTCGGCAAGGGACGACGGCCGGTAGCGGTGGAGGTTGTAGAGGGGGAGCGACAGAAGCTCGCCGAGGCTAAATTCGGTGAGGAGCGACCGGATATCGCGGAGGCCTTCCCTGATCATCCGTCGGCTCGGAAGTCTGGCTTCAAGCTGATCCTCGCCGCCGACGGAAGCGGGTTCTCCCTTATCCGGCTAAGGGTGCGCTTCGAAGATGGAGGCGCTGCCGAGTTCGGCAGCATCGCCTTGTCAGTTGGAGACGGAAGCGGGACGAATCGGCAAGCGGGCTCGCAGGGGATCACCTGGGAAAACAGACAGGCGGCCGTTCGGGACAGTGAAAAGGTCCTCTTCGGTCGTGACGGTTGGCTCTACCTGCAGCGAGATGCGAATGACGTCGTCGGTCAGCACACGGGAAGAGTCAGGTTCGAGAAGGATCAGCTTGTTCGCTGGCACGAAGTACTGAAGCGGAGGAAGGAGGTGTGCGAGCGTCATGGAGCCCTGTGGACCTGCCTCGTTGCTCCCGATAAGGAGTCCGTTTACCCGGAGCACCTGCCCGAAGCCGTTAAGCCCGCCTCGCGTCGTCCGATCGACGACTTCCTCGATGTCGCGGCTCGAGCGGGAGCACCCGTCACCTACGGGCGTGACGTGCTCCTCCCACAAAAGCACGAGGGAGATCTTTACGCTCGCACCGACACCCATTGGAATCACCTAGGCGCCTACTTTGTCTACCACTGGTTGTGCCGAGACCTGATGCAGCGCGGTGTCGCGCTTGAGCCGGTGGAGGATGGAGCTTTGCAATGGAGTGAAGACGTCGTTGAAGGTGACCTCGGAAGCAAGGTCGAGCCTGAAGCGTTGAAAGGCCCGATCATCCGCATCCGTGTTCATCCTGAGCGCGGCCGCCTCACGTTCCAGAACGGCATCACCAACCATGCTCGGGTCATGACGTTTGAACGCGAGGGAAAGCCCGGGCCGTCGTGCGTGCTGTTCGGAGAGTCGTTTGCTGACTATCTCCTTGTATTTCTCAAAGAGACCTTTCAGAAATTGACTTTCGTGCACACCAGCCTCCTCGTCGAGGAGGTGCTCGTCGCGGAGCGTCCCGATGTCGTCTTGAGTCTGCCGCTCGAGCGGTTCCTGATCAGGGTTCCCGACGATCGCAATGCTCTCGAGCAACTCCAAGCGGTTGCGGGTCGAAAGGGCGGGAGCCTGCCGTGGTAGCAATAGGCTGAGCCGATGCCGATCCCCTTCAGCCGCCCCTTCGTCGCCGGGCGGGAGCTGGAGTACCTCGAACAGGCGATCGCCACTCGCGATCTCGCCGCCGGCGGCGATTTCACCCGGCGCTGCCAGGACTGGCTGCGGGAGACGACGGGGTCGCCTTTGGCGCTGCTCTCGCACTCAGCCACCGGGGCCTTGGAGGCGGCGATGATGCTGGCGGAGCTGGGGCCCGGGGACGAGGCGATCATGCCTTCCTTCGGGTATCCGACGATGGCCACGGCGGTGGTGCGGCAAGGGGCGACGCCGGTCTTCGTCGACATCGACGCGGCGACGCTGAACGTGGGCCCGGCGCGGGTGGAGGCGGCGGTGGGGGAGCGGACGAAGGCGATCGTCGCCGTCCACTACGGCGGCGTCGCCTGCGAGATGGGGCGGCTGGGGGAGATCGCCGCGGCGCATGACCTGGCCCTGGTCGAGGATGCCGCCCACTGCCTCCTCGCCGAGCAGGACGGCCGCGCGCTCGGCTCGATCGGCGACCTCGGCGCGATCTCCTTCCACGAGACCAAGAACGTCACCTGCGGCGAGGGTGGGGTGCTGCTGGTCAACGATCCGGCGCTGGCGGAGCGGGCGCGGGTGATCTGGGACAAGGGCACCAACCGCGACCAGTTCGTGCGCGGCGAGGTCGACCGCTACACCTGGGTCGACGTCGGCTCCTCCTTCGGCGCCAGCGACCTGACGGCCGCCTTCCTGCTGGCCCAGCTCGAGGCGGCCGACGAGGTGACGGCGCGGCGTCGCGCCATCTGGGAGCGCTACCAGGCGGCCTTCGAGGCGCTCGAAGCGGAGGGGAGGGCTGTGCGCCCGGCGACCCCCGCCGGCAGCCGCCACAACGGCCACGTCTACTACCTGGTCCTGCCGAGCGCGAAGGCGCGCGCCGCCTTCATCGAGCGCCTCCGCAGCCAGGGGATCGCCACCGTCTTCCACTTCGTCCCCCTCCACAGCTCACCGGCCGGGGAGCGCTTCGGCCGGGTCGAGGGATCGCTCGCCCAGACCGAGGAGATGGCCGGGCGGCTGGTGCGGCTGCCGCTCTTCGCCGACCTCGAGGACGCCGACGTCGAACGCGTCATCGAGGCAACCCGCGCCGCCGTCCTCGAGCTGACCTGAGCATGGGTGCGCCGAATGACGCCGAGCTGCGGGCCGGGCTGGAGCAGGCGCTGGCGGGCGTGGGGCTGGAGCTGGCGGGGGAGATCGAGCGCCGGCCCTCGCCCTACCGGACCAGCTTTCCGATCGAGGAGCTGCGGTTCCAGCCAGCGGGTCGCGAGCCGACCCGGGTCGGCTTCAAGCAGCTCGACTGGGACCGGCTCGAGCCCGACGCCCAGCTCGCCAAGCCCCGCTTCCTCCACGACCCCGAGCGCGAGGCGGAGGCCTACCGGGGGCTGCTGCCGCAGGCGCCTCCCGGCCCGCCCGAGTTCTTCGGCGCGGTGCTGGAGGACGGCCGGCGCTGGCTCTTCGTCGAGTGGGTCGAGGGACGGGAGCTGTTCCAGGTGGGCGAGCGGGAGCTGTGGGAGGAGGCGGCGCGCTGGCTGGCGCGGTTCCACGTCGCGCTGGCCCCCGAGGTGGAGCGCGGCCGCCGCGAGGCGCACCTGCTCGACCACGACGCCGCCTTCTACCGTCGCTGGGTCGAGCGGGCGCGGGAGCTCGCCGCCGACCCGAAGCCGATCGAGTGGCTCGCGGCCCGCCACGAGCAGGTGGTCGAGGCCCTGGTGGCGATGCCCCGGACCGTGCTCCACGGCGAGTTCTACGCTTCGAACGTGCTCGTCGCTTCCGGTTTCGAACACACCCCGGTGTGTCGAGATCCCGATGCGCGTGTCGCCCCGGTCGACTGGGAGCTGGCGGCGGTCGGCGCCGGCCTCACGGATCTGGCGGCGCTGGTCAGCGGCTGGCCGGAGGAGGACCGCGCCGCGATCGCCGCCGCCTACGGCGGGGCCCCGGGAGCGCCCGCCTTCAGCGCCCGCGACCTCGACCTCGCCCGCCTCCAGGTCGCGATCCAGTGGCTCGGCTGGGCGCCGCCGCAGTGGGAGCCGCCGGAGGGCCAGCGCCACGACTGGCTCGGCGAGGCCGTCGCGCTGGCGGAGGAGCTGGGGCTGTGAGCGGGGGAGAGCGCTTCCTCATCGTCAACGCCGACGACCTCGGCCTCTCCGAGGCGGTCAACGCGGGCGTCTTCGCCGCCCACCGCGACGGCATCGTCACCAGCGCCACCTTGATGGTGCGGCAGTCGGCAGCGCCGGCGGCCGCGGAGGGGGCACGCGACCATCCCGGCCTGGGGGTCGGGCTCCACGTCGACCTCGGCCAGTGGGACTACGAAAACGGAGAGTGGATCCAGGCCTACTTGCACTGCGACCCGGACGACCGCGACGCAGTCGAGGCCGAGTGCCGCGCCCAGGTCGAGCGCTTCCGGGCGCTCGTCGGCCGCGACCCCGACCACCTCGACTCCCACCAGCACGTGCACGAGTCCGAGCCGGCGAGGGGGGTCGTCGAGGCGCTTGCGGCCGAGCTGGGGGCGCCGGTCCGCAACCGCGCCGTCCGCTACGAGGGCGGCTTCTACGGGCAGAGCGGCAAGGGGGAGCCGTTCCCGGAGGGGATCACGCCCGAGCGGCTCACCGAGCTGATCGAAGCCCTGCCGCCGGGCTGGACCGAGATCGGCTGCCATCCCGCCGCCGGCCCCGTCCCCACCTCCTCCTACGACGCCGAGCGCCAGGTCGAGCTGGCGGCGCTTCGCGATCCAGGTGTGAAAAACCTGCTTAATGTGAGGAACGTCAACCTGTGCACTTACGCACAGGCACCGCGGCCCTAGCGAGCTACCTTCGGAGCATGATCCGTTCCGCCCCTCCCGCACCATTCAAAACGGCAGTGCTGACCCTGCTGATCGCCGTCGTGATCGCCGTGCTCGTCGCCTCCGGCGCCGGCCCCCAGGGCTACTAAGCCCGGCTCAGCACAATCGCGCAATAGCCCTCGGCGATCTCGTCCGCGGACAGGCGCCCGCCCGGCCGCACCCACTGCGGCGTGTAGTTGACCATTCCCAGCAGGGCGAGGAGGGAGAGGCGGCGGTCGGCGAAGGTCATCGTGCCGTCGGCCTCGCCGCGGGCGAGGACTTCGTCGAGGATCCGCTCGAAGGCCTGGCGCTGGGAGCGGACGCGGCGCCAGCGGCTCTCGCGCTCGATCGCCTGCCGCTCCTGGGTGAAGACGAGCATGTGGTGGCGGTGCTCGACGACGTGGGCGACCCAGGCGCCGACCAGCTCGCGCAGCTGCTCGACCGCCGGCAAAGCGGCGGCGACGATCTCCCGCGCCTGGGTCAGCAGCGGCTCCAGCAGCTCGTCGCAGATCGCGATCAGCAGGTCCTCCTTGCCCTCGATGTAGTGGTAGAGGCCGCCGGCGGCAAGGCCGGTCGCCTCCGTCAGCTCGCTCATCGAGGTGCCGTCGTAGCCGCGCTCGGCGAAGAGCTTCGCGGCGGTGGCGACGACTTCGCTGCGGCGGGCGTCGTAGCGGGCGCGCAGGGCGGGGCGGGTGGGGGGAGAGGGAACTGGCATCGGGCCGAGGGTAGCGAATACCGAACGCCGATTCGGTATTATGTCCAACCATGGACTTCGAGCTCGGTGACGAGCACCGCCTGATCCAGCGCACCGTCCGCGACTTCGCCGTGCAGGAGGTCCGCCCGGTCGCCGAGGAGCTCGACCGCGAGCACCGCTTTCCCTACGAGATCGTCGCCAAGCTGGCCGACCTCAACCTGATGGGGATCCCCTTCCCGCAGGAGTACGGCGGCGGGGGCGGCGACTCGCTCGCCTACGCGCTGGCGGTCGAGGAGCTGACCCGGATCGACTCCTCGGTCGCGATCACCCTCTGCGCCCACACCTCGCTCGGCACGCAGCCGATCTACCTCTTCGGCTCCGAGGAGCAGAAACGGGAGTGGATGCCGCGCCTCTGCGCCGGCGAGGTGCTCGGCGCCTTCGGCCTGACCGAGCCCGAGGCCGGCTCCGACGCCGGCAACGTCCGCACCAAGGCCCGCCTCGACGGCGGCGAATGGGTGATCGACGGCGCCAAGCAGTTCATCACCAACGCCGGCACCGAGATCTCCGGCGTCGTCTGCATCACCGCCCGCACCGGCGAGGAGGAGATCTCCAACCTGATCGTCGCCAACGGCACCCCCGGCTACGAGCAGGGTGAGCCGTACCGGAAGATGGGATGGAACGCGTCGGACACCCGCCCGCTCACCTTCACCGAATGCCGCGTCCCGGAGACCCACCTGCTCGGCCCGCGGGGGATGGGCTTCCGCCAGTTCCTCCAGGTGCTGGACATCGGCCGCATTGGCGTCGCCGCGATGGGCGTCGGCCTCGCCCAGGGCGCGCTCGACGAGGCGCTCGCCTACGCCAAGGAGCGCCGGGCCTTCGGCCAGCCGATCTCCCGCTTCCAGTCGATCCAGGCCAAGCTCGCCGACATGGCGACCGAGATCGAGGCGACCCGGCTGCTCGTCTACAAAGCCGCGCGGATGAAGGACCGGGGCGAAAACTTCAGCCTCACCGCGGCGCAGGCGAAGCTGAAGAGCGGCCGCCTCGCCGTCCGCTGCTGCGAGGAGGCGGTCCAGATCCACGGTGGCTACGGCTACATCGAGGAGTACCCGGTCTGCCGCTTCTACCGCGACGCCAAGATCCTCACGATCGGCGAGGGGACCGACGAGGTCCAGCAGATGGTCATCGCCCGCGCCCTCGGGGCTTAAGCCGTGGCTTGGCGGAGGCCGGTCTCGTGATCCCGAAAGCCGTCCGCATCCGCGAGGTCGGCCCGCGCGACGGCTTCCAGAACGAGCCGGAGACGATCGCCACCGACGACAAGGTGCGGCTGGTCGAGATGCTGGCCCGCACCGGCCTGCGGCGGCTCGAGGTGACGAGCTTCGTCCGCGCCGACGTCGTCCCGCAACTGGCCGACGGCCGCGAGGTGCTGGAACGCGCGGACATCCCGGACGGCGTCTCGGTCTCGGTCCTGGTCCCCAACATGCGCGGGCTGGAAGCGGCGCTCGAGGTGAGGGAGAAGATCGACGAGGTCAACGTCTTCCTCTCCGCCTCGGAGACCCACAACCGCCACAACGTCAACCGCTCGGTCGAGGAGTCGCTGACCGAGTTGGAGCGCGTGCTTGCACGCGCGACTGATGACGGGCTGCGCTGCGAGGGCGTCGTCAGCACCAGCTTCGGCTGCCCGTACGAGGGCTACGTCCCCTTCGAGCGCGTCTTCGAGATCGCCAAGCGGCTCTCCGTCGCCGGCGCGGTCGAGATCGGCTTCGGCGACACCACCGGGATGGCGAACCCGATCCAGGTCGGCGAGTTCTTCCGCCGCGCCCGCGAAGAGATCGTCGGCGCCGAGCTGACCGCCCACTTCCACGACACCCGCGGCCAGGCGCTGGCCAACGTGCTGGCCGCGCTCGAGGTCGGGGTCGACTCCTTCGAGTCGAGCTTCGGGGAGCTCGGCGGCTGCCCGGTCCCGCCCGGCGCCACCGGCAACGTCGCCAGCGAGGACCTGGTCTCGATGCTGCACGAGATGGGAGTCGAGACCGGCATCGACCTCGCCAAGCTGCTCGACGCCGCGCGCGCCGCGCAGGAAGCCCTCGGCCGCCCGCTCGGCTCCCACACCCTCGTCGCCGGCCCGGTCGAGTGGCACGCCGAGCGCGACCCGTTCAAGGAGAACCCGCCGCGATGAGCGTGACCAAGGGAGCCAGCGAGAGCAGCCGCGAGAAGCACCTGGAGCTGATCGCCGAGCTCAGCGCCGAGCTCGACCGCGTCCACGCCGGCGGCGGCGAGAAGGCCGTCGAGCGGCACCGCGGCCGCGGCAAGCTGACCGCGCGCGAACGGGTCGAGCAGCTCTGCGACACCGGCGCGCCGTTCCTCGAGCTCTCGCCGCTCGCCGCGCACGGGATGTACGACGACGCCGCGCCCGGGGCCGGGATCGTCAGCGGCGTCGGCACCGTCAGCGGCCGCCGCTGCGTCATCGTCGCCAACGACGCCACCGTCAAAGGCGGCACCTACTACCCGGTGACGGTGAAGAAGCACCTGCGCGCCCAGGAGGTGGCACTGCAGAACCGCCTCCCCTGCATCTACCTGGTCGACAGCGGCGGCGCCTTCCTGCCGCTGCAGAGCGAAGTCTTCCCCGACCGGGATCACTTCGGCCGCATCTTCTTCAACCAGGCGACGATGTCGGCGCAGGAGATCCCGCAGCTCGCCGCGGTGATGGGCAGTTGCACGGCCGGCGGCGCCTACGTGCCGGCGATGAGCGACGAGACCGTGATCGTCCGCCACCAGGGGACGATCTTCCTCGGCGGCCCGCCGCTGGTGAAGGCGGCGACCGGGGAGGAGGTGACGGCGGAGGAGCTCGGCGGCGGCGACGTCCACGCGCGCAAGTCCGGCGTCGCCGACCACCTCGCTGCCGACGACGCCGAGGCGCTCCAGATCCTGCGCGAAATCGTCGCCACCCTGCCGCCGGCGCCGCCCGCGCCCTGGCAGCGGATCGAACCGCGACCGCCCGCCGCCGATCCGGACGAGATCCTCGACGTCGTCCCGATCGGCTCCCGCGCCCCCTGGGACGTGCGCGAGGTCCTGCGCCGCGTCGTCGACGGCTCCGAGCTGCGCGAGTTCAAGGAGAAGTACGGCAAGACCCTCGTTTGCGCCTTCGCCCACATCGACGGCCACCCGGTCGGGATCGTCGCCAACAACGGCATCCTCTTCTCCGAGAGCGCGCTCAAGGGCGCCCACTTCGTCCAGCTCTGCGACCAGCGCCGCATCCCCCTCGTCTTCGTCCAGAACGTCAACGGCTTCATGGTCGGCGCCAAGTACGAGGCGGGCGGGATCGCCAAGGACGGCGCCAAGCTCGTCGCCGCCGTCTCCACCGCCCGCGTCCCGAAGCTGACCGTGATCGTCGGCGGCTCCTTCGGCGCCGGCAACTACGGCATGTGCGGCCGCGCCTACTCGCCCCGCTTCCTCTTCATGTGGCCCAACGCCCGCATCAGCGTGATGGGCGGGGAGATGGCGGCGGCGGTGATGAAGGAGGTAGGCCAGCCGGAGACCGCCGAGCTGCTCCATGACCTCTACGAAGAGCAGGGCAAGCCCTTCTACTCCACCGCCCGCCTCTGGGATGACGGGGTCATCGACCCCCGCGACACCCGCCGCGTCCTCTCCCTCGCCCTCGACGCCTGCGCCGACGCCCCGCTGGCCGAGGCGAGCGCGCCCGTGTACCGGATGTAGAACCACTACAAGCCGGTTCTTTATTTGAGACATATGCTCGCATTCCGTGAGCAGGCTGGCACCAATTTTCATCGTGATTTCGCTGCTCGTCGGCGCCGGCTGCGGCGATGGCGAAGAAGCAGCCCAGGGCAGCAATCAGCAGGCACAGCTGGAACAGCAGGTGAACCGGCACCGGGCAGCGGCTCGCCGTGCCAAGATGCGGCAGCAGGCGCGAGCAACGGCCCGTCGCCATCGCCGGCAGGCGGCAGCGCGGCGACATCGGGCTCTGGTGAGAGCCGAAGCGGCCGAACGCCGGGCGGCGGAAGCGGCCGAAGCCGAAGCCCGTGCTGCCGAAGATGCCGAAGCAGAAGAAGCCGCCGCCGAAGAAGAAGCCAGCGAATGCGATCCCAACTACTCCGGCGCCTGCCTCGATCCCTACTCCTCCGACTACGACTGCGAAGGCGGCAGCGGCAACGGGCCCGACTACACGGGGACGGTGACGGTGGTGGGGGAAGACCACTACGGCCTCGACTCGGACTCCGACGGCACCGGCTGCGAGCCGTATTAGTAGCCGCGCTCGCGGTCGCGGCTCTCACGTCCGGCTGCGGCTCAGGGTCGGACTCGACCTCCACCGGCACGAAGCCGCCGAGTACGCCAAAAGCGTCGAATAGCGACGGTTCTCGCGGACTCGATGAACAGCGGGCTGCCGAAACGGTCGCGCCCTCGCACTGCCCGCCGGGGCATCCCGCCTGCCGGGAGACGGTGGGGCGGATCGTCTATGTCGAGCGGGTCGACCCCGACGGGGACGGGGATGCGCACTTCGTCATCCGCGACCCGCAGGGGATCACGCTGCCGGGGCTGACGGCGATCGACGTTCGGGCGGGGCTGCGCCCGCAGCCGCTGCCGGGGCCCGGCGACCTGATCAGCGCCGCCGGGCCGGTGCAGACCGGTTCATACGGCCAGAGCCAGATCCACGCCCTGGAGCTGCACGTCGCCGATTAGCTTCAGCGTTTGGCTTTCGCTTTCGCTTTCTTGGCTTTGCTTTCGGTCTTGCGCTTGACGTCGCCGTCCTTGATCGTCCCGCGCCAGCCTTTGTCGCTGTGCTCCTCCATCTCGACGTAGGCCTTGAAGCGGTGCAGGTCGCCGCGGACGGCGCGCTTGGTGAAGCGCATGCCGCGCCCGGCTTTCTCCAGCAGCGAATCCGGCTTCACGTCGAGGCTCACCTCGATCCGGGTCAGCCGCGGCGCCAGCTGGTGGAAGGTGACGACGCCGCTGTGCTGCAGGCCCTCCTCGGTGTGCCATTCGATCCGCTCGTCGGGCCGCTGCTCGACGATTTCGGCGTCGAACTCCTTGGTGATGCCCCAGACCTTGGTCGAGAAGTGGACGGTGGAGTCATCGGTCTGCTGGACGCTGTCGACCCGGTGCATGAACTCCGGCCAGTCTTCGAACCGGGTCCACTGGTCGTAGGCGTCTTTGATCGGCACCGCGACGTCGACCGACTGCTGGATCGGCATCCGCCGGCCGCTGCCGTGGGCCTCCGTCGCCTCCTCGTCGTCGTCCGACCCGTTTTTGTGGAAGAGGCCACCGAGGCCCCCGAGTTTCGAGCCGAGCTTCTCGTCGGCGACGTCGCCGACGGCTTCCTTCGCCTCTTCGGCAACCTTGCCTTTGGCTTTCTTGCCGAGGTCGGCCGCCTTGTCCCCGGGAGAGCCGCCGACGAGTTTCGCGAGGCCCTCCGCCGCGAACGGCAGCGCCATCAGTCCCGCTCCAGCCGCCGCCATCCTCTTCGGGTTTTTCAGCGGTGCGGCCGGTGACTTCCCTTTTTTGCGCGCCAGCTGAACTGCGGTGCTGGTGATGTCGCTCACATCGGGCATGGAGTTCCTCCTAACCGGCGAAGCACAGATCCTCGCCGTCGCGTTTGCACCCACTTCGGAAGTTCCCTCAGGGCAATTAGCCAAACATCCCGATCCGTTGGCGGGGGAGGACTGTCGGGATGCGAGACTGGCGCGATGAATCGTCGGTTCGCCCAGGTCGACGTCTTCGGCAGTGGCCCCTGCTCGGGCAACCCGGTCGCGGTGACGCTCGACGCCGAGGGGATGACGAACGAGGAGATGCAGCGCTTCGCGCGCTGGACCAACCTCGCCGAGACGACCTTCGTGCTGCCGCCCACGCGGCCGGAGGCCGACTACCGGGTCCGCATCTTCACCCCGGTCCTGGAGCTGCCCTTCGCCGGTCATCCGACGCTGGGGACCTGCCACGCCTGGCTCGAGGCCGGGGGAGAGGCGGGGGAGGAGATCGTCCAGGAGTGCGACGCCGGCCTGGTGCGCATTCGCCGGGAGGCGGAGAGTCTCGCTTTTGCGGCGCCGCCGATGGTGCGCTCGGGACCGGCCTCGGACGAGGACCGGGCCAAAGTCGCCGAGGCGCTGAAGGTCGAGCCCGGCGAGCTACTCGCGGTCGAGTGGGTGGACAACGGGCCGGGCTGGATCACCGCCCTGCTCGCGAGCCCGGAGCGGCTGCTGGAGCTGCGGCCGGGGCCGCTCGAGTTCGACCTCGGCGCCGTCGCCCTCCACCCGCCCGGCTCGGAGCCGGCGATCGAGCTGCGCGCCTGGGCGCCGGTCAACGGGATGGCCGCAGAGGACCCGGTCACCGGCAGCCTCAACGCCTCCGTCGCCCAGTGGCTGCTGGCCGACGGTCGCCTCACGGCTCCCTACCTCGCCCACCAGGGCACCGCGATCGGCCGCGAAGGCCGCATCCACGTCAGCGAGAGCGACGGCGAGATCTGGATCGGCGGCCGCACCGAGACCGTCATCTCCGGCAGCGCGAAACCGCAATAGAAGTCGATAATCGACCTCGTTTTCGGTCTCGGCGCTCAGCCGTGGACGCCGGTGCGGTGAACGACGGCGTGGCCCTTGCCGCGGGCGATCAGCCAGCGGTTCACAGGTAGCGCCACCGCGCCGGCGATCAGGAGCGCACCCGCGAGGCTGCCCCAGAAGAGGAGGCTGTCGAGCCCTGCGTCCATCGCCCCGGGGACTGCGAGGATGATCAGGTTGTCGACGATCTCCATCGTCGCGATGCTGAGAGTGTCGGAGGCGAAGGCGATCGGGATCACGGCGCCGAGCGCCATCCCGGACCGCAGCAAGGGCAGGCTCGTCAGCCCGTAGCCGAAGAAGAAGGCGAGGAGGACGGCGAGGACGATCGTGCCGAGGTTGGAGAAGCCGAGCGCGGTGCCGATCGCCAGCCCGGCGACCTCCCCGATCGCGCAGCCGGTGAGGCAGTGGACGGTGGCGGAGAAGGCGAGGGCGTTGAGGTTCTGCGAGCTGTGGTCCATAGGGACCAATGTAGCATACCCCCTAGGGGTATAAGAAAGAGCCTGACGCACGCGCATCCGTCTCGTTTCAGCGACAAGGAAAACGAGAGGAGGGACGTGATGAGACTCCGCACCGCCCTGGCCGCCCTGCCGGTCATCTGCCTTTTCGGCGCCTTCGTCTTCGCCAACGTCGGCTCGGCGGCCCCCGCCGGGACCGCGAACCTGAAGATCACGAAGAGCGACAGCCCCGACCCGGCTCGCGTCGGCTCGCAGCCGTGCAGGGAGGGAAGGTGACCTGCGCCTTCGGGACGCTGAACCCGGTTGGGGTCAACTACGGCGGCGCCCAGGCGACGGCGACGATCGTCGTCGTCCCTCGCAGCGCCGGCACGATCCGCAACACGGCAACGGTCAAGGGCGACCAGAAAGACCCGGTCAACGGCAACAACAAGGCGACCGCGTCCACCCGCGTCCTCGGCGCTCCGACCTGCCGTGGATTCGTCGCGACGGTGACCGGCACGCCTGGCGACGACGTCCTCCTCGGCACCACCGGCCCTGACGTGATCGTCGGCCTCGGCGGCGCCGACCGCATCGCCTCGAGGGCGGGCCGAGACCTGATCTGCGCCGGCGGCGGGGCCGACGCCGTCGGCGCGGGCACTGCCGCCGACCGCGTGTTTGCCGGGCCGGGCCCCGACCGGCTGCTCGGTCGCGGCGGGCCAGACCTCCTCAAGGGATCCGGCGGCAGCGACGTGATCAAGGGAGGCGCCGGAGCCGACCGGCTGCGCGGCGGCCGCGGCTTCGACCGCTGCCGCGGCGGCGCCGGAGCGGACTCCGTCCGCGGCTGCGAGCGCTAGCCCCGAGCCGGCCCGGCAAAGAAAGAGCGCCCGTCCGAGGACGGGCGCTCTTCGCGAATCGGATTGACGAGCGGAGCTCGCTAGCCGAGGTACATGATCGAGATCGCCATCGCGTCGTCGATCAGGTGATGCCCTTCCGGCACGTTGTAGATGCCGTGCAGGCGGATCGTCTGGCCTTTCGTGATCGTCGAGATCGGGTTGCCGGTGCAGACGTTCATCCCGGAGATGTGTTTACGCCCGTCCAGGTGGGTCACGTAGCCCGGAGCGCCGTAGGTCGCCACCGAGTTGCAGAGCAGGGTGCCGCCGGTGCTCTCGTTGGTGAGTTCGATGTTGACCCCGTGGTCATGGATATGGCCGGCAGCGGCGATCAGTTTGCCGCCGATGGTCGCTTTCCAGTCGTAATGGGTGTCGCTGAGCCCGATCGGGACTTCGATGTAGGAGTTCAGCGAGCACTGGTTGGCGTCCATCCAGACCGGGCGCAGCGGCGCGCGGCTGGTCGCGTCGGTGCCGGTCGCGTACTTCCAGGTCATCCGGATTTTCACCGTTTTGCTGGTCGTTTCCCAGTTCATCAGGTCGAAGACCATGTTCCAGGTCTCGGTGCTGTTGACCTTGTAGCCGTAGGGCAGCGAGGTCAGGTCAACCGGGGTGCGCTCGTCGCCGGAGGCGAAGAAGCGTTCGCCGAGCAGGCCGGGGCCTTTGCCGGCGCAGGTGACGTCGGACTTGCCCGTCGACTGGGCGGCGAACATCGCGTGGTGGAGCATCGGGCCGTCTGTGATCACGGCTTTGGTCCCGTTCGTGTAGACGAGGTCGGGCGTGACGCCGATGATCGTGCAGCCGGTGCACGGCTTGGCGATGTTGTTGACGATCATGTTCTGGATCATTCCCGCGTTTTCGTGGTCGTGCGGGTCCCCGTTGCCGGCCGGAATCGTGTACGGGCCGTAGTCGATCGTTTTCGTCGTGATCGTCGCGTTGGCGGTCGCCGGGACGGCGAACAGCGCCAGCGCGCAGACGAGCATGGTCAAGCGTTTGATCGCTTGCATCAGATTTCTCCCCCTTCGAGAGATAGGACGAGAGCGCCTCCCTGCGGAACTCTCTTTAAACGTTCAAGGAACCTAGAGTGAAGACATTGGTGTGTCAACTTAGGTACGCGCGGGTGGCAAGTATTTGCGCGATCTGTCACCCGGGCCTTGACATGTGACTATTTAGTCACCTATTCTCCTCTTCATGGACGAGGTCTTCAAGGCGCTGGCTGACCCGACCCGCCGCGAGCTGCTCGATCAGCTCTTCGAGCGCGACGGCCAGACCCTCAGCGCCCTGGAGGCGCGGTTGCCGATGACCCGCTTCGGCGTCATGAAGCACCTGAAGGTGCTCGAGGAGGCGGGGCTGGTGACGACCCGGAAGCGCGGCCGCGAGAAGCTGCACTTCCTCAACCCCGTCCCGATCCGGCTGATCCACGACCGCTGGGTCAGCAAGTACGCGGCGCCCTGGGCCTCGGCCCTGACGGAGCTGAAGCACGACATCGAGAACGACGAGAACGAGGAGAAGGAACGATGAACGACGAGCAGGCCTACACGGTGGTTGGCGGGCGCGGCAGCATGACCGTGTTCGAGATCTACATCAAGACGACGCCGGAGCGCCTCTGGGAGGCGATCACCAGCGAGGAGATGCGCAAGCGCTACAGCTTCGGGGTCGGGACGGCCTCCGAGTGGACCGAGGGCTCGGAGTACAAGTCGGCGGTCCCCGGCGTGGTGGACATCGCCAGCGGCGAGAACCTCGAGGTCGACCCGCCGCGGCGGCTGGTGCAGAGCTTCACCGCGCTCTGGAGCGAGGACGTCCAGCGGGAAGGCGCCTCTCGCGTGACCTGGGAGATCGAGCCGGTCGGCACCTCCTGCCGCCTGCGGGTCACCCACGACCAGCTCGGCGAGGGCGCCAACAACGAACTGTACGGCGGCTGGCCGATGATCCTCTCCGGCCTGAAGACGCTGCTGGAGACCGGCGAGGACCTCGACACGCCGGCCTCACTGCGCTACTCCGGCGCCGCAGACTAGGTCAGATCTGGGGCGCCGGCGGCTGCGGCTGCGGGGTCGGTGGCGTCGGCTCCGGCAGCGGCGGGCCGGGTGGGCCGGGAGGCCCCGGCTCGGGCGAGGGGGTGGGCGGTTCCGGGTCCGGCTGCGGCGGGCCCGGGGCCGGCGTCTCCAGCTTCGGTGCATCGAGAAGGATCTCCATGCCCTCGCTCTACCCGTTTCTCCGAGGATGCCTACGGGGTAGCCGGAGCGGACCCCGACAAGGAGGAGGCCAGTCGATGACGCAACCGACCCTGGAGGACGCCCGCACCCTGAGCGAATGGCGCCCGCCGCTGGGAGTTCTCTCCGTCTACCTCGGCTTCGACCCCGCCGACCGCACGGGCGCTTGGCGGACCGAGCTCCGCAACGCCCTCGACGCGATCCTCGAGGAATACAAGGAAGCCGAGCACGACCGCCGGGTCGCCCTGCGGGCGACGGCGAAGCGGTTGACCGAACGCTTCGAGGACGGCGAGCTGCGGCCGCCGCCGCGGGGCGAAGCGGGCTTCGTCGAAGTCTCCGAGAAGGAAGGGACCGAGCACTGGTTCGGGACCGGCGTCGCCCCGGCAGCCACCGCCTGCGCAGAGTTTGGCGCCGAGCCGGTGGTGGCGCCGCTGCTCGACCTCTGCGCCCACGGTGCCAGCCGCGCCGTCGCGATCCTCTCCTCCGAGCGGGTGCGGCTGCTGCGCTGCACCGAAGGGGCGCTGGAGGAGCTCGACGACTGGGAGCTCAGCATCACCAGCCTCGACTGGCGCGAGCGGAAATCGCAGAGCACCAACAACCCCGCCCGCGCCCAGGGGGTCAGCTCCTCCGGCCACGACCAGTTCGGCGAACGCCTCGACCACAACCGCCAGCGCTTCCTCACCGAGTGCGGCGGCCTCGTCGCCAAGCGGCTGGAGGGCGATGGCCTCGCGGAGGCGATCGTCTTCGGCCCCGCCCGCGACCTCGAGAGCTTCGAGGCGGGCTTCAACTCCTCGCCGGCAAAGCTCACCGTCGGCGGCGACGCCGACCTGATCTCGGTCCCGCGCGGGCAGTTGACCGAGGTCGTCGCCGACGTCGTCGACCGGCTCGACGAGGAGCGCGACCGCGCGGTCGTCGAGCGGGCGCTGGGGGAGGCTAAGGGCGGCAGCCGCGGCGCCGCCGGGCTGCAGGAGACGAAAGAGGCGCTGGCCGAAGGCCGGGTCGACCACCTCGTCTTCGACTCCTCGCTGGGGGAGGAGGCCGAGTCGTTGATTCGGGCCGCGCTGGCCAGCAGCGCGCGGGTCACTGTCGTCCGGGACGAGCGGGCGGAGGCTCTCGCTGAGGCGGAAGGGGTGGCGGCGGTTCTTCGCTACTGATCGGGCGATGAGGGAGGGGTCGGCGGACAACAGCGGGGAGGGTCCGGCGACCCCTCCCTCATCGCCCGATATGTGACTTCCGTCCGGTTCGCCGTTGCAACCCAAGGGGTACGAGGAGAAAGACGCAAAAAACGGAAGAGGAGAACAGCTTGAGTGTGCAAGAGAGGGTCGCCGGAGGCCCATTGGGGAAGGTTGTAGGAAAGGCAAAGCAGATGGCCGGGGCGGCGTTGGGTCGCGAAGACCTGCACCGCGAGGGGCAGCTGCAGGAGGTTCAGGCCGACGCGCAGGCAGAGGCGGCGGCGAAGGCTGCGGAGGCCGAGCGCAAGGAGCAGGAGGCCGAGGTCGAGGCAGAGCGGGCGGAGGTCCAGGCCGAGCGCCACGAGGTCGAGCTGCAGGCGGCCGAGATCGAGGCCGAAGAGCGGGCCGAGCGCCAGCGCGCGGAGGAGGAGCGCGAGGCGGCCAAACGTGCCCAGGTGGAGAAAGCGGCAGCCGAGCGCGAGCGGCTCGCCGGCGAAGAGCGCGCTCAGGCGAAACGCAAACAGGCGGCGGCGGAGAAGGGCGCGGCAAAACGCGAGGCCTCCGAGCTGAAGAGCGAAGCCGCCCGGGCCGAAGAGGCCGCCGCCACGATCGATCCCAAGGAGGAGAAGTAGAGATGGCGATGCCGACGATCTCGAAGACGATCTTCAACTCGTCGCTGAAGCTGGCGCGGGCGCCGTTCGACCTCGCGCTCGGCGCGATGGGCGGCTCCGACTCGACCGCCAAGCACCTGCTCGACCGCGCCGAGGCGGGCGCCCGCAGCGCCACCGGCGTCATCTTCGCCGACGCGGAGCTGAAGGAGCAGGGGCGGACGGCGCTGCTGGCGACGAAAGAGCGTGAGCGGGCGACGGCGCTGCGCGAGCAGGCCGAGGTGACCGAGCGCGAGGCGGAAGAGCGCCAGGCCGAAGTCAGCGAGGCGGCCGAGAAAGCCGCCGCCGAGGCCCGCCGCAAGGCCGAGCGGGAGAAGCGGCAGGCGGAGAAACGGCGCCAGGAGCGTGAGGCGAAAGCCAGGAAAGCCGAGAAAGAGAAAAAGCAGAAAGCCGCGAAAACGGCGACGAAAGTAAAACGGGCCAACGCCAAAGCCGAGAAAACGGCGCAGCTGGAGAAGCTCGAGGCCAAAGAAGAGAGCATCGAGGCCAAAGAAGACGCCGCCGCGGTGGAGCGGGAAGCGGAGCTCCTCCAGGAGGCCGCCGAAGAAACCAAGAAGGCCCGCAAGAACGGGGACGGCAGCTAAGCCGTAGCGATGACGACGGGGCGCCGCAGGACCTTCTTCCACTGCCACCCGGAGGGAGAGGATCCCGGCGCCCTGCTCGACCCCGACAAGCAGGTGACCGAGCCCTGGGGGAAGCCCGAGCACGGCCCCTGCGACAAGTGCGGCGGCGACGGCACCACCGTCTACGAGTGCTTCTCCTGCCTGGAGGCGGGCTCTGACCCCAACTGCCCCGCCTGCGCCGGCCGCGTCCGCTTCGAGCAGGCCTGCCCTGCCTGCGAGGGCAGCGGCGAAATCCACCGCACCCAGCGCCGCGGCATCGCCGTCTTCCCGGCCCGCGAGGGCCTCTACCGCTACCTGGCCTGGAAAAGCGACGCCGGCGTCGAGGGGAAGGTGGTGGTCGAGCTGGCGGGAGAGCTGAGCGAGGACCGCGACCTCGACGCCGACCACGGCGCGCTCCTCATCCATCCCGAGGAGCTGATCTCGGTCGAGCCGCTCGACGCCGAGGTCGTGCACTCGATCAGCAACCGGGTCGGCGAAGAGGACGAATGAGACTCCCCGCCCTGTTTCTCGGCCTGCTCTTGTTTCTGCTCCTCCGGCCGCTCGGTCATGGCGTCACCGCGTCCTTTGCTTTGCGGAGGATGCCGCCCTCGGCTGGGATCGGGGTGCTGTGCAGCTCCGGCCGCGCCTCGGCCGGGGCGAGTTTCGGGACGTCGCCCATCGGCTCCGCCTCGCGGACCCCGAATTTGCCCTTGGAGTCGACCGAGCTGCCGCTCGTCCAGCGCGCGTCTTTCGGCACCTCGCCGTCGGAGTGGACGAAGAACTCGTAGGCGAACTCCTGCTTTTCCTGCTCCTGGGGGAAGTCCGGCGGCACCGGCAGCCCCATGTCCTTCTGCTCCTCGAGCACCGCCATCCACTGGTTCTGGTGCATCGTGTCGCGGGCGATCAGGAACGAGAGCATGTCCTTCATCCCCGGATCGTCGGTCATCTCGTAGAGCCGGGTGGCGAGCAGCCGGCCGCTGGCCTCGGCATGGACGTTGGCGACCATGTCGGAGCCGATGTTGCCGGTGGCGACCACCCAGGAGCCGTTGAACGGGTTGCCGTTGGAGTCGGCGGGCATCGCCGCCAGCCCGGCCGAAAGCACGTGGCGCGGGTCCTGGCCGCCGAGGATCGCCTCGACCGTGCCGTTTTTCCCCGCGATCTCCTCCTGCAGCTTCGCCGGCGCCCCCTCGAGGTTCAGCGCCACCGCGGTGGCGAGCATCTCGATGTGGCCGATCTCCTCGGTGCCGCGGCCCCGACCGCTACAAAGACATGCTCCTCAACATGTATTTGGCGAAGACGGGGCTCGGCTCGTCGACCCGAACTTTGTATGCGAGCTGTTTCGTGTGTCTGAACATGGTTTTCCTTTCGACTGGTTCGTCCTGCCGCACGACTGGAGCCCCGGAAGGGGCAGGGCTCCAGCCGTGCGGCTCAGACCTGGCGGTGGCTTGGATCTAGTGCGCAGGCGTGCGGCGCTCGCGCGTGTACGTCGGCTCGGCTTCGGTCCTGTCCCAGCGCGTCATCAATGCCGTCATCGCCTCGAGCACGCCGGCGATCACCATGAACCGCGTCGGCCCGCCCTCGTCGGCGAAGCCGAAGACAAGCGGCGAGAGCACCAGGACCGCCGCCAGCAGCAGGTCGGTCATCAGGTGCATCCGCAGCGGGATCACCCGTGCCAGCGACATCCGCCAGTCGGTCAGCGCCCCGGAGACGAGCATGACCAGGCCGACGATGACGCAGATCGCGGTGGCGCTGTCGGTCTCACTGAAGCCGAAGATCCAGGGAGCGGCGATGACGATCACCGCCACGAGCGGCTCGATGGCGGCGTGCAGGTTGAGCGGAATCGGTCCGCGGTCCATATTCGATCCTCCTTGTGAGGTTGGAATAACTGGAACCTGCGATCCGCTCTCGTCCGATACTCGGCCCGAAACGTTCCGTTGGCTGTGGAGAAGAGCCGAGAGGGCGGAGGCGCCGTCTTGACCCGTACGGGCCGTCTACCCGCGCTCCGGCGATCCGAATCCGGGCCGGGCTTTGACGCCGTCCTCGAGGTAGAAGACCTCGGCGCAGACGTCCTGCCCGGCGTCGAGGCCGCTGATGAAGGCGCGCACCTTGCGCCCGGTCAGCCGTTCGACGATCTCGCGGAACTTCTCAGAGGTCGCCGCCTGGAAGTACATCCGCGTGTCCCGCAGGCGCTGGTGCTCGCCCATTTCGGCGAGGCTGCGCTCGGCGGGGGTGAAGGTGTTCTCGAGCGAGCAGATGACGATGTCCGGCCCGGCGAATTCGGTCCGCGCTTTCGTCGGCCCGCGCCCGAAGAGCTCCTTGTAGAGGCGCACCATCTCCCGCGAGATCTCGGCGCGCACCGACTCGTGGAAATTGCCGTCTCTGTGCTCGGCGTCCGCGCTCTGGAAATCCATCTCCGGTTGATCTGCCATGGCCTGGTCCTACCCGACAAATCCCTCGATTTAATCTCGGCCCGGCGCGGGTATGGAATTCGGGATGGCCACCGACCACACCGCCGGCCCTCCGGCGGTAACGATCACCCCATACCCGGACGGCCCGTACTTGGTCCGCGGCGACTTCGTCGTCACCGATCAGGAGGGAAACGAGCTGCCGAGCGAACGCCGCACGATCGCCCTCTGCCGGTGCGGCAAGAGCCGGATGCGCCCGTTCTGCGACGGCACCCACAAGCTCGTCGGGTTCAAGGCGCCGAGCACGCAGGAGCCATGGCCGGCCGACTGATCGAGCTCCCGGCCCCGCGCGGCCCGCTGAGCGAGCAGCTGTTCGAGGCGTTGGAGGGCCCGGCGCACGCGCGGATCGCCTCGCCTGGCGCGATCGAGAGCGCCGACCCGATCGCCGACGAGGACCTCCAACTCGCCCTCTACGTGGCCTATGAGCTCCACTACACGTCTATCCGCGGCGTCGACGACCGCTGGGAGTGGGCGCCCTCGCTGCTCTCCTTCCGCGGCTCCCTCGAGCGGCCGTTCGAAGAGGCGGTGGCGGAGCTGGTGCCGCCCTCCGAAGCGGCCGAGCTCGAGTCGGTCGGGGCTGCCCTGCAGGCGATCGTCGCCGAGGACCCCGGCCCGCCTCTGTCGCGCTACATCGAGACCCAGGGGACCCGCGAGCAGATGCTCGAGCACGTCGTCCACCGCTCCGCCTACCAGCTGAAGGAGGCCGACCCGCATTCCTGGGCGATCCCGCGCCTCTCGCCGCGGCCGAAGGCGGCGATGCTCGAGGTCCAGTTCGACGAGTACGGCGGCGGCAGCGCCGAGCGCATGCACTCCGTCCTCTTCGCGAAGACGATGGCGGGGCTGGGGCTTGACTCGATCTACGGCGCCTACCTCGACCGCCTCCCGGCGGTGACGCTGGCAGGCGTCAACCTGCTCACCGGCTTCGGCCTGCACCGGCGCCGCCGCGGCGCCGCCGTCGGCCACCTCGCCGCCTTCGAGATGACGTCCTCGATTCCCAACCGCCGCTACGGCAACGCCCTGCGCCGGCTCGGCTACGGCTCCGAGGTGACCCACTTCTACGACGAGCACGTCGAGGCCGACGCGGTGCACGAGAACATCGCCGCCTGGGACATGGCGGGCGGCCTCGCGGCGGATGAGCCCGACGTCGCCGCCGACATCCTCTTCGGCGCCCGGGCGCTGCTGCAGATCGAGGCACGGTGGGCGGGCCACCTGATGGCCGCGTGGGAGGAAGGGGAGACCTCGCTGCGCGCTCCCGTTGTCCCCGTCCCCGCGTGAACGAGCGCCTCGACCTCTCCTACGTCGTCCCGATCCGCTGGCGCGACGGCGAGCAGCGCCAGGAATTGGCCGCTTACCTGGCGGAGATCGCGCCGGCCTGCGCCGAGGTGATCGTCGTCGACGGCTCCGCGCCGGAGGTCTTCGCCGCAAACGCGGCAGCCTTCCCCGAGGGGGTGGCGCACGTGCCGCCGGACGAGGGCGAGCGCTGGCTGATGGGCAAAGTCTCCGGGGTTCGCACGGGCGTGCGGCTGGCCTCGCACGAGCGGGTGGTCCTGGCAGACGACGACGTCCGCTACGACCGCGAAGCGCTGCGGCGTGCCGCGCGCCTGCTCGACTCCCACGATCTGGTGCGGCCGCAGAACTACTTCAGCCGCCTGCCCTGGCACGCGCGCTGGGACACGGCGCGGACGCTGCTGAATCGCAGCCTCGGCCGCGACTACCCGGGGACGCTGGCGGTGCGCCGCTCGCGGATGCTGGCGATGGGCCTCTACGACGGCGACGTCCTCTTCGAGAACCTGGAGCTGATCCGCTCGGTGCGCGCCCACGGCGGCAGCGTCGCCTCGCCGCTCGACCTCTACGTCGCCCGCGTCCCACCTTCTGCCGCCCACTTCTGGGGCCAGCGCACCCGCCAGGCCTACGACGACTTCGCCCTGCCGGCGCGGATGGCGCTCTGGCTGGCGCTGCTGCCGTCGCTGGCCCTCGCAAGGCGTTTTAGTGGACCAGGGGGCGCCAAAAACGCCTTGCCCGCTGCTGCGGCTGGGACCGCGGTCGCGCTGGCGGAGGCAGGCCGCCGCCGCGCCGGGGGCGCCCGCGTCTTTCCCGCGACCTCATCGCTCTTGGCGCCGCTCTGGGTGCTCGAGCGTGCCGTCTGCGCCTGGCTGGCGGTGCTGCAGCGACTCCGCTTCGGCGGCGTCCGCTACGGCGACTCGGTCATCCCGGTCGCCGCCCACTCCGAGCGGCAGCTGCGGCGGCGGCTGCCGGCGAGCCCCGCGGCCTAGGCCGCGGGGAGGCTCGGAAGCGACTCGTGGGTGGCCGAGTCGACCACGATCCGCTCGTCCAGCCCGGTGAGGCTGAACAGGCGGCGGACGCCACGCGAGGTGCTGGGCACGAAGCTGAACCTTTCGGCGTCCCTGCGGCCGAGCATCCGCACGATCAGCGCCAGGCCGGTCGAGTCGAGGAACTCGAGCCGGCCGAGGTCGACTAGGACCTTCTTGCCGGATCTGATCGCGCCGTCGAGCGTCGCCTCGAGCGTCGGCACGTTTGACAGATCGAGCTCGCCGGCGAGAGCAACGCGGACGAAGGCTCCTTCGTCGGTGCGGCTGACGGTCAGGAGCCCGTCGTGGGCTCGAACATCGCTGATAGACACGTGGGACCTCCATTTCAGTTGACTGGAAGTCCCGGAGCGCACTCGCTATGCGCCCGCGGTCTCACCTACGGCTGGAGAGCCAGTCGGCCCGGTCGGCGCCGACAAAACCCCACGGGGGAAATGCTAGCGCAGTCGCGGCACCGCGTTGGGGGCCGGCGAGAGCCTTTTCCGGGCCGCGCGGACACGGTTCAGCAGCATGTCGCGCTTGAGGGCGGGCCCGATCTCGGGGCCACGGACTTCGTTTCGGTTCCGGCTGGCGTTGCTATCGAGGGGTTCTGGTGCGGCGTTCATCTGCTCCTCCGGCTTGGAAAATATGGCGATCTATGTGCCTCTCCCGATCTCCGTGCCGTTGCCGTGAGAAGTGAGCGGTTTACCTCCCGACACAAGCAGCGCTGCGACTGTTGTGCCGGTTGTCTGAATACCCCCCGCCTGTGTGAGCAAAACCTCGTTTTGATCCTCCGATGAGCGGGAAGATCGATCCGCAAGAGCAAGGACGATGGAACACACCGGTTTCCAACACCAGGCACTGATCTACGACGGCGCCGAGGAGTACTTGGCCGCCGCCGTCCCCTACCTGGAGGCGGGCCTCGCGTCAGAACAGCAGATGCTGGTCGCGGTCGGCCCCGAGCAGATGGCGCTGCTGCGCGACCAGCTTGGAGCGGACGCGGACCTCATTCGCTTCGTCGACATGCGCGAGGTGGGGCGGAACCCGGCCTCGATCATCCCCCTCTGGGCCGAGTTCATCGATGAAAACAGGGGTGTTCCTGTGCGGGGGATCGGCGAATCCGTTTGGGCCGCCCGCAGCGCCGCCGCCCTCGACGAGTGTCAGCGCCTCGAGTCCCTGATCAACACCGCCTTCGATCGCGGCTCGACTTGGGACCTGCTCTGCCCATATGACTCCGGGTCCCTCGGCGACGAGGTGCTGGACCGGATCGCCCACTCGCACCCCTTCGTCAACCGCGGCGGCTGCAGCGAAAAGAGCCACTCCTTCGGCCGGGAGGGGGACTGTTTCGGCGGCGAGCTGCCGGCGCCGGCGGCAGCTCCCGAGAGCCTCGACTTCGACGTCACCGGGCTGGGGGAGGTCCGTCGCCGCGTCACCGCAGCCGCGGAGGGAGCGGGCATGGGCCCGACCGAAGTCGCCGACCTCGTCACCGCAACCAGTGAGCTTGCCGCCAACAGCGTCATGCATGGGGGCGGCAGCGGCACCTTGCGCCTCTGGCAGGAGAACGAGCGTCTGCTGGCCGAGGTCGAGGACCGGGGCCGGATCGAGGAGCCGCTCGTCGGCCGCATCCAGCCGGACGTCCACCAGGAGGGCGGCCGCGGGCTCTGGCTTGCCAACAGGCTCTGCGACCTCGTCCAGATCCGCTCCGGCGACGCGGGGACGACGGTGCGCCTGCACCTCCTAGCCCGCGAGGCCGCCTTCGTCTAGGGGTCGGTAGGGGAGGGGGCGTGGGTACCCCTTCTGGACGCAGCTCGGCGGAGATCGTTCTGCTGGCTGACGCCCCGGTCGGCACTTGCCGCCTCGTGCTAAGTGTCCAGAAGGGGTACCCACGCCCCCTCTGCAACACGTTCCGTGGTTCCTTAGTCGCCTATAAGGGGACAAAGGAACCACGGAACTCAAACCGACTCCCTCCTTTCCAGGAGCGCACCGCACAAGATGAATGCGCACGGTCCGCCCCGGGTAGTCGGGGGACATGCCAGACAACGATCCGCAGACCCAGCTCGTCAAGTACCTGACCGATGTCCACTCGATCGAGGAACAGGCCGCCGTGCAGATGCGCCGCGCCCCCGACCTGGTCGAGGGATCCTTCGCCGACGCCTTCCGCAAGCACCTCGGCGAGACCGAATCCCAGGAGGAGCGCGTGCGCGCGCGGCTCGAGGCGCACGATGCCTCGCCGTCGAAGCTGAAGGACGTCGCCGGGCAGGCGGGCGGCTTCGGGATGGTCCTCTTCGCCCGCTCGCAGCCGGACACCCCGGGCAAGCTGGCGATGCACGCCTTCTCCTACGAGCACATGGAGGTCGCTGCCTACGAGCTGCTCGGCCTCGCCGCCCGCGAAGCCGGCGACGAGGCCACCGCGGCGATGGCGGCGGCGATCGCCGACGAGGAGCGGGGGATGGCGGGGCGGATCGCCGACCATTGGGACGACGCGGTCGAGCAGGCGCTGGCCCGGGTCGAGTCCGACGACCTCGGCGACACCCTCAACACCTACCTCGCCGACGTCCACGCGCTCGAGGGGCAGTCGCAGAAGCTGCTGGAGAAAAGCCGGGAGATGGACGTGCCGGAGGCGCTCCGGGCGGCCCTCGACCACCACCTCACCGAGACCGAAGGCCACCTGGAGCAGATCGAGCGCCGCCTCGACGATCGCGGCGCCGCCCCCTCGGCGCTGAAGGACGCGGCTCTCCGCCTCGGCGCCCTCAACTGGGGCGTCTTCTTCGCCGCCCAGCCGGACACGCCGGCCAAGCTCTCCGGCTTCGCCTACGCGGTCGAGAACCTCGAGGTCGCCGCCTACGAGCTGCTGCTCCGCGTCGCCCGCCGCGCCGGCGACGAGGAGACGGTCGCGATGGCCGAGTCGATCCTCGCCGAGGAGAAGGCGGCGGCGAGATCGGTCGCCGACCAGTGGCCGGTCTCGATCAGCGTCGCCTAACCCTTCAGGAGCGCTGCGGAAGGGTCCGCTTCACCGCTGCCAGGTGCAGGTCCTCGACGACCTGTCCCTGGCGGTCGGCGCGCTCCGCGAGGGCGTGGAAGTCGAAGCCCTCGAGTGAGTCGCCGAAGCTCTCCTCGAGCGCGTTCCAGAGCTGCATCTTGCCGCCGATCCCGGAAGCCAGTACCTCTAGCTCGAGGACGCGGCTGAGCGGCGAGTAGCTGCGCAGGTGGCCGTTCGGCTTCAGGCGGCCGAGGCGCTCGGCCGCTTTCGCCAGCGCCGGTTTGATCGGGTCGCGCTTGATCCCAAGGCGATCGGCGAGACGGATCAGCGTCTCCCGGTCCTCCTCGATCTCGCCGCAGATCCGCGTCAGCGGCGCCCCGAACTCGGCGTCGCCGGAGTTGCTCGACCGCAGGCGGCGGGCCAGCTCGACTCCGAGCGCGGCCCCCGCCAGGTGGTCGTTGAGGTAGATGGCCAGGTAGCGACCGTGGTCAGCGCGCTCGGCCATCGGCTCGGCTAAGCCTCCTCGTAGGGGTCTTTCTCCCCGGCCAGCTGCAGCGCGCACTCCTTGGTCTCGCTGAAGTGGCGTTCCTGGATCGGCAGCGCCCACTGGACCAGTTCGGAGATCTGCTCCTCGCCGGCCTCCTCGTTCAGTTTCTGCAGCACCGCCCAGTGGCCGACCTCCCCCGCCTCGGCCATCGTCATGAACTCGAAGCCGTCGAGCCCGTCGGCGTCGTCGCCGAGGTAGGTCTCCATCATCTCCGAGGCCTCGCCTTTGGTCTCTTTGGCCTTTTCGAGGATCGCCGTCTTCTTGCCGTCGCGCTGCTCGGCGACCTCGGTGCCGCGGCGCGCCGTCTCCTCGGCCTCCTCGCGCATCTGCCGCAGTTTCTCCGCAACGCTGTCGTCGTCGACGAGGCCCTCGACCTTCTCGGTCGCTTTCTGCGCCGCTTCGGCAAGCCCGATTACCTCCGCGAGCTTCTCCTCCAAAGTCGTCAACTCGGCCATCGTCTTTTCCTCCTGCGGTTGGGGTTGGCGGTTGCCGTTTCCCTACCCGAGCCAGACGTGTTCGAAGCGCAGCCCGGAGGCGGTGGGGTGGAGGAGGCCCATCGACGGGCGGGGGGCGCGGCGGCGCTCGGTCGGGCTGCCGGGGTTGAAGATCTGAAAGCCGTCAGCCTCCTCGTGCAGGGGCAGGTGGCTGTGGCCGAAGATGAGCGCGTCGGCATCGGGGAAGCGAGCGCGCATGCGGGCGAGGCGGCCCTTGGCGGGGCCGGTGTCGTGGAGCAGGGCGACGGTGCGGCCGCAGATCTCCACCTCCAGCTGCTCCGGCAGCTCGCGCCGCAGCTCGGCGTCGTCGACGTTGCCGTGCACCGCCAGGACGGCGGGGCAGAGCTGCCGCAGCTCGGCCAGGACCGAGGCGGCGGAGAAGTCGCCGGCGTGGATCAGCGTCTCGGCCTCGCGGATGTTCTTCACGCACGCCTCGGGCAGCCGCCGCCTGCCCTTCGGCATGTGGGTGTCGGAGATGACCGCGATCAACCGGTGGCGGCGAGCGGCGCGTCGACCTCGTAGCCGAACTCGGCCAGCGTCCCGCCCATCACCTGGTGCATCGCCTCCTGCTCGGCGGGGTTGAGGTTGTCGCGCCAGCCGCCCGGCCGCGCCTGGCGGATGAACCGCCGCCGCCCGCGCGCCTCGCTCGGCTGCTTCTCGAAGCGGTGGGCTTCGACCACGTCCGGGACCGGGCCGGGGTCCGCCCCGACCATCTGGCAGATCCGCTCGAGGCAGGCCGCCGTGTCGCCGCGCAGGTCCTCGTAGCGGATCCGGATCCGGTCCTCCGGCGCCCTGGTCTCATAGGCCTTGCGGACCTCGCGGCTGCGAAAGGCCCAGACTTCCGAGAGCCAGCGGATCAGCGGGATCCGCCCCTCCTCGGAGACCGGGAAGGCGCCGCCGGGGATCGCCCAGGAGCCCTCGCTGTAGGCGTCGAGCCAGGAGTCGACGACATCGCGGCCGTCGCGCAGCAGGAAGATCACCTTCGAGCGCGGGAAGAGCTCGGCGAGGAAGGGGGCGACGTGGGAGCCGGGCTCCTTGACGACGTAGGCGCCGTCGGGCTCCCGCCCTTCGGCCTGCGCCTCGAAGCGGGCTTCGATCAGCTGCCGCAGCGGCCCCTCCCAGGCCTCGCGGTAGCGCTCGGCGAAGAAGTAGCCGGGCTCTTCGGCCTTGAGGTCGAGCAGGGTGCTCAGCTCCGGCGGGTTCTCGCTTGCCGCCCAGGCGAGCGGGATCGGCCGCCAGACGCCGAGGTGATGGCCGAGGTGCGGGTCGTCGATCGGGACGACGCCGTCGAGGTCGGAGAGCATCTTCAGGAGCCAGGTGCTGCCACTACGAGAGGAGCCGAAGATCCATGCCAAGCGGTTCTCCTGCATGTTGGGGCGAGGTTACCCCCGGCGGCGGCGTACCTAAACCTCAGGAGCGCTTCCTGAAAAGCCCTCGAAGCGAGGCGCCGGCCGCGGCGAGGAAGGCCCGCCGCAGGGTCCGCTGCCGGCGCGCGTGCCAGCCGCCTTCGGCGGCGTGCGGCCCGCGGCTCTCGAGCACGTTGCCGGGCGCCGGGTCGGCGGCGATGCTGCCGAAGGAGCCGCGGACGAAGGCGCCGTGGGCGAGGCGCCGGTAGAGCGGCGGCGCCGTCGCGTGGAGGATCTCCAGCGCCCGCCCCGCCTGGCCGTAGTTGACTTCGCGCTTCGGGTTCTCGGCGCAGAGCTCGATCCCTTCGGCCACCGCTTCGACGTCGAGGACCGGCGGGATCGGCCGCACCTGCTTGCCGGTGAAGTTGCCGGCGTGCTCGAAGATCGGCGTGTCGACCGCCTGCGGCACCATCGTCGCGACGTGGATCTCGTCCTCGTCGACCAGTTCGCCGGCGAGGCATTCGGAGAAGGCGAGCACCGCGTTCTTGCTGACGATGTAGGGCGTCACCTGCGGCGTGCTGACCCGCCCCCAGACCGAGGACATGTTGATCAGCACCCCCGCGCCCTGCTCGCGAAACCGCTTCAGCGCCGCCCGCGCCCCGTGCACCTGCCCCATCAGGTTGGTCTCGATGATCTGGCGGAAGACCGCGGAGGGGATCTCCTCGAAGGGGCCGTAGGCGATCGTGCCGGCGTTGTTGACCCAAACGTCGAGGCGGCCGAAGCGCTCGACCGTCGCGGCGGCGAAGGCCTCGACCGCCTCCTCGTCGGAGACGTCGAGCGCCCGGTGGAAGACCTCGGCGCCGCCTGCTTCGCACTCGGCCGCGATCCCGGCCAGCGGCTCCTCCGAGCGCGCGCACAGCGCCAGCGAGGCTCCCCGCCGCGCCAGCCGCAGCGCCGCCGCCCGGCCGATCCCGCTCGAGGCGCCGGTGATCGCGACCACCGCCTGCTCGAGCGGCCGAGGCACGCCGGTACCTAGCCGAGCCCCTTCTCCTCGGCGGCCTTGTAGGCGATCTGGAAGAAGTCCGAGATCGTCAGCGCCGAGAAGAGCGAGGCGACGAAGCGGGTGACGCGGGGGGCGAAGACGATCCCGATCGAGAACGCCGCCACCACCCAGAGGCCGAGGCAGTAGGGGCAGATCAGCAGCTCCCCGATCGCCTTCTGCAGGCCGCTGCCGCGGGAGCTCTCCTCCAGCTCCGCCGGGCCGCCCTTGCCTTCGAGTTCGGTGAAGGGCGCCCGCAGCGGGCTCGTCACCTTGTCCTTGGAGACGAGGCGGCTGAGCTTGTGGGAGGCGGTCCCGACCAGCGCGAGGTCGGCAGCCGAGACCCGCTCCGGCAGCTCGCGCCCCTGGCGCCGGGCGAGGAGCAGGGCGGCGCTGACCAGCGCCCCGAAGATGCTCATGAAGGCGAGGTAGGGGCCGAACGGCGGGCGTTTCTGCGGCTCCGCGTAGCCGGCGACGGCCGCGGGCGCGTCCTCTAGCGATGGGCTCACCGCCATCCGCTACCCGCTGCGGTGCATGTCCCAACCCTCGCTGCTGACCGCGAGATGGAAGCCCCCGTCGGGGCCGCGCCGCTCGATCACCAGCCCCTGCGCGACCGCCCTTCGCAGCGCCCGCCGCAGGTCGCGCGCGCCGAGGCCGGGGAACCGCTGCGCCAGCTCGGAGCGGCGGCAGAAGCCGTCATCGGCGAGCGCGACGATCGCGGCGACGATCTGCTCGGGGCTGGGAAGGGCGCGACGGGGAGACAAGGCGGCGAGCTTAAGTTAGGATCTTGGAGATGCCCCGGGGCTTGGCGCCGAGACATCGCCGGCAAAAACAGAGGCACGGGGTTCGATTGGGACAAGTCGACCTACGGACCGAATTAAACAATCGATCCGCAGAGGTCTCTTCCATGCGGCTTAATCAAAACCAAGGCCATGCAGCGTTTTAAAGTCACCGAGCGCGATCTGCGGCCCGGCTGCAGGGACATCCAAATCGAAGGGGAGCTGGACCTCGCGGTCGCTGGCCAGCTCGATGAGGTCCTCGCTGTCGCCGCCAGCAAGTTCGAGCTGATCCTGGTTGGCCTCGAACGCTGCGACTTCATCGACTCCTCCGGCATCGCCGTGCTCCTGCGCACCCATAACCGCATGGCGGACGAGGGCAACCGGCTCGCCGTCTACGCGCCGAGCGACCAGGTCCTGCGCGTGCTTTCGATGACCGGGCTCACCTCGAACGGGCTCGTCTTCGACACCGTCGACGAGGCGATCGCGGCGGTTCCCGAGGCCGCGGCCGAGCAGGACTAGTCAGCGCGGCTCGCCCGCACCAGCAGGCTCCGCTGGGGCACCAGGACCGTCGCCCGCTGCACCATCCGCTCCGGCTCCTCCGATATTGGCTTCAGCCGCAGCGCCCGCAGCACCGCCGGCACCACCGTCTCGATCTCGGCGTGGGCGAGCGGCTCGCCGACGCAGCGGCGGGCGCCGCCGCCGAAGGGGAAGAAGGGCCAGGAGGGGGTGGGGCCGGCGAGCCAGCGCTCGGGCTTAAAGCGATCGGGATCGCGGAACCCGCGCGGGTCGCGGTGGACGAGCGAGGTCGGGAGGAGCACGCTCGCACCCGCTGGCAGCTCGCGGCCGTCGACCTTCACCGGCTCGAGCAGCTTCCGCAGCGCGCCCGAGGCGGGCGGCCGCAGCCGCAGGGTCTCGCGGACGAAGGCGTCGGAACGGGGGCTGCGCGGGTCGGCGAGGAACCCGTCCGCCAGGTCGGGCTCCCGGGAAAGGCGGTCGAGCAGCCAGGTGAGCGCGATCGAGGGCGGCTCCTGCGCCGCCATCAGAAGCGACATCAGCTCGTCGACGATCTGCTCCGTCGTCAGCCCCGCCTCGTCGTCGACCATGCAGCCGAGGACGTCGACCTCCGCGCTCGCCTCCGCCCGCCGCTTCTCCACCGCCCGCGATAGCGCCGCCGCCACCGGGGCCTGCCGCTGCTCGAAGAGCGCCTGTCCCACCTCGCCGATCAGGCCGTCGCCTTTTCCCGGCAGCGTCACCGGCGGGTTGCCGGGCGTGCGCAGCATTCGGCCGATCGCGGCGATCAGCTCGCTCGCGATCTCCTCCTCCCGGACCCCGAGCACGAGGCGGACGAAGACCTCGTCGCAGAGGGTGCGGACGCGGGAGAGGAGGCGGAACGGGCGGCCCAGCGGCCAGGCGGCGGCGTGGCGCTCGGCGATCGCGGCGATGGCCCCGCGCCGGGCCTCCATCAGCTCAGGCGCGAAGGCCGGCGCGATCCGGGCGCGGGCGGAGCGGTGGGCCTCGGCGTCGCCGCCGAAGACCGAGCGGGTCGAGGCAAACGGCAGCACCGCCCGCCGCGCCGCGCCGGCGTGGGCGCGGTCGGGATCGGCGTCGAGCAGCGCCTTGACGACTTCAGGGTCGGTGACGACGAAGGTCGGCCGCGCGGTCAGCAGCCGGATCTGGAAGACGTCGCCGAACTGCTCCTGGTGGCGGCGGAGAAACCCCAGCGGGTCTCGGTGGAAGGCGACGGTTTGGGCGAGGACGTTCGCGTCGGGGCCCGGCGGGGCGGCAACTGGCGGCATGGGGCGCGTCTACCCCGGCGGCGCGGCGACGGAAACGCTCAGCCGAAGCGGGGCTCTAGGCGCTGGAAGGTGCGCCACCAGCCTCCGTCGAGTGTGGCGTGCTCGACCGCCTGCAGGAGCGAGCCGTCGTCGTCGTGCAGCTCGTAGCTCACGACCGGCGGCTCGGAGGCGAGGTCGACTTCGACGATGCGGGCCATCATCAGGTACGGCGGGCAGCTGAGCCAGACCTCGCCGGGTTTAGGAAGAGTTTTTAGTCCGGATCGCGCCATGGGTCCTCGGTACCCCTGCAATTCGACACGAAAACCGTGAACCTTCCCCGAAATTAGGATAAAGCTGAGGTAATTAAGTTCCCTGCTTCTGCCCGACCCCGGTGGCGACCTCACGCGCCCGCATCGGCCCGCCCGCGGTGGGGTCCAGCGGCGGCGTCGGAGCGCCCTCGGCGTTGCGCATACCGCGCAGGAGGTCGTCGAGCGCCTCCAGTGAGGTGACGGTCGGCTCCCAGCCGAGCTCCTCGCGGGCGCGGCTCGTGTCCATCATCGGCACCCCGAGGGCGAGGTCGAGCCAGCCGGGGGAGGTGGGCTGCAGGCGCAGCTTCCAACTCAGGGCTGCGGCGGCCCGCAGTGCCCCGGCGGGCAGCGGGAAGCTGCGGGCGCCGAAGAGCTCGCGCAGCTCCTCGACCCCGATCTCCGGGTCGGCGGCGATGTTGAAGGCGCCGTGGACGTCGCGCACGACCGCCTGTCGATAGGCCTCGCCGACGTCGCGCGAGTGGACCGCCTGGAAGCGCAGCCGCGGCACCCGCGGGATCAGCGGCACCAGCTGCTTGCGGACCAGGAAGCCGGGCAGGAAGGGGCCGGCGAAGAGTCGGCGGATCTCGCTCGCCGCCTCGGATTTGAAGATCAGGCCGGGGCGGAGGCGGACGACCCGCAGCTCCGGCGCCCGCGCTTCGGTCTCGTCGAGCAGGCCTTCGACCGCCGCCTTGTGGCGCGAGTAGAAGGAGGTGGGGATCCCCTCGACCGCCCAGGACTCGTCCACCTGTCGTTCCTTCGGGCCGGGGCTGTAGGCGCCGACCGAGGAGGCGTAGACGAGCGCCGGGACCTTGGCCTCGGCGACGGCGTCGAAGACGCGGCGGCTGCCGAAGACGTTGATCTCCTCCATCGCCGCCTCGTCGCGGCCGGGCTGGATCGCCCAGGCGAGGTGGACCACGGCGCCGGCGCCGCGAAAGCTGGGAACGAGGTCGTCGCGGGCGATGTCAGCCTGCTCCCAGCGCACCTTCGGCAGCTCGAGGTCGGGGCGGCGGCGGGCGATGCCGACGACCTCCTCGACCGCGGGCTCGTGGGCGAGGGCGTCGAGCAGGCTGGTGCCGACGTTCCC
>JBJMKN010000016.1:0-5468 GCA_045805765.1 Solirubrobacterales bacterium | reverse complement strand
AGGGCCGCCGTACCAAGTGGATCTTCGGCACCGACCACGCGGGCATCGCGACGCAGGTGAAGGTTGAGCAGCAGCTCCGCGAGGAGGGCACGAGCCGCGAGGAGATCGGCCGCGAGGAGTTCGTGAAGCGCGTCTGGAAGTGGCGCGAGCAATACGGCTCCACGATCGTCGAGCAGTTCAAGCGCCTGGGCGCCTCCGCTGACTACGAGGACGAGCGCTTCACGATGGACGACGCCTACCAGCGCGCCGTTGCGCACGTGTTCGTGAAGCTCTTCGAGAAGGGCCTCGTCTACCGCGACAACTACATGGTCAACTGGGACCCGGGCACGCGCTCGGCGATCTCCGACCTCGAGGTCGAGCAGCGCGAGTCGCACGACACGCTGTACATGGTCGACTACCCGCTCGAGTCGGGCTCGGGCTCGCTCACGGTGGCGACGGTGCGACCGGAGACGATCCTCGCCGACACCGCGATCGCGGTGAACCCGACCGACGAGCGCTACACGCGGCTGGTGGGCGAGGCGGCGATCCTGCCGCTGGTCGGACGGCGGCTGCCGATCATCGCCGACGAGTACGTGGACCCGGAGTTCGGCACCGGCGCGCTGAAGATCACGCCCGGGCACGACCCGAACGACTTCGACATCGGGCGGACGCACAGCCTCGACGAGGTCACGGTGATCGGCGAGGACGGCCGCATGACCGAGGCCGCCGGCGAGCGCTTCGAGGGCATGACCGCGCTCGAGGCCCGCGAGGCCGTGGTCGCCGCGCTGCGCGAGGAGGGCCGGATCGTGCGCACGGAGCCGCTCGTGCACAACGTGCCGTACTCGCACCGCTCCGGCGAGCGGATCGAGCCGCTGATCTCGCTGCAGTGGTTCTGCCGCATGGACGAGCTGGCGCGGCCGGCGATCGAGGTCGTGCAGCGCGACGAGGTCAACATCACCCCGTCGCAGTGGAAGCGCGTCTACCTCGACTGGATGGGCGAGATCCGCCCCTGGTGCATCTCCCGCCAGCTCTGGTGGGGACACCGGATCCCGGTCTGGTACTGCGACGCCTGCGGCGAGGTCTACGTCGCCGAGGACCCCGGGGCGGCGCCCGAGCGTTGCGGTGCCTGCGGCGGCGAGCTGCGCCAGGAGGAGGATGTCCTCGACACCTGGTTCAGCTCGGCGATCTGGCCCTTCGCGACGCTCGGCTGGCCCGACGACACTCCCGAGCTGCGCGCCTTCTACCCGACCAGCTTCCTGACCACGGCGCGGGAGATCCTCTTCCTCTGGGTGGCGCGGATGATCATGACCGGGCTCGAGTTCCCCGGCGCGATCCCCTTCCGCGACGTCTATGTCCACTCGGTGATCCAGGCGCGCGACGGCCGGCGGATGTCGAAGAGCCTCGGCACCGGGATCGACCCGCTGGAGGAAATCGACGTCCACGGCGCCGACGCGCTGCGCTTCGGCCTGCTGGCGATGTCCTCGACCCAGGACGTCCGCTTCTCCGACGCCAAGGTGCAGCAGGGGCGCGACCTCGCCAACAAGCTCTGGAACGCGAGCCGGCTGATCCTCCTCAACACCGCCGAGGCTGCGCCGGCGCCGCGGCCGACGTGCGTCGAGGACCGCTGGATCCTCTCCCGTCTGGAGCGGACGATCGCCTCGGTGACCGAGAAGCTCGAGGCCTACGACTTCGCCCATGCCGTGCAGGAGGCCTACTCGTTCTTCTGGCGCGACCTCTGCGACTGGTATCTGGAGATCGCCAAGCCGCGCCTCTACGACGGCGAGGAGGAGGAGGTCTCGGCGACGCTCCTCTACGCGCTGGAGCGGGTGCTGGCGCTGCTGCACCCGACGATGCCCTTCGTCACCGAGGAGATCTGGAGCTTTCATCCCTCGCGCCGGGGCCACCTGGCCGTCCATGCCTTCCCGCAGGCCGACGAGGCCCTCTTCGACGAGGCGGCCGAAGCGGACGTGGAGAGCGGGATTCGGCTCACCCAGCGGCTGCGCGCCTGGCGCGATCTCGCCGGCGTCCCGGCCGGGGCGAAGCTGGCAGCTGTCATCGACGGCGTCGAGCCGCCGTCATTCGTCTCCCGCCTCTCCCGCTTCGAGTTCGACGGCGCCGGCGCCGAGCCGGTCGCCTCGGTTGGCCCGGTGCGGGTGCTCGACTCCGAGGCGCTCGACGCCGATGCCGTCGCCGAGCGCCTCGAGAAGCGGCGTGCGGAACTGCGCGCAGAGGTCGAGCGCGGCGAGCGCAAGCTCGGCAACGAGGGCTTCGTCGCCAAGGCCCCGGCCGAGGTCGTCGAGGAGGAGCGGGGAAAGCTGGAGCGCTACCGCACCGAACTCG
The DNA here is from genome assembly GCA_045805765.1 of Solirubrobacterales bacterium. Lineage (GTDB taxonomy): Bacteria > Actinomycetota > Thermoleophilia > Solirubrobacterales > 70-9 > VAYN01. Next base: position 3,149 of record JBJMKN010000016.1, on the reverse strand, counting down.
CCGAGCTGAGCTGATCGACGCCCACGCATACCTCGAATCGCTCGAACCGGTCGGCTGGCGACTCGGCCTCGAGCGAATGCACAAGCTGACGACGGCGCTCGGCCTGCCCCAGCACCGTTTCGCCTCGATCCACGTAGTCGGCACCAACGGCAAGTCCTCGGTCACGCGGATGGCTGCGGCGCTGCTGGAAGCCAACGGGCTGCGAGCCGGCGCGATCGTCTCGCCCCACACCGATCGCTGGGAGCAACGGACGCTGATCGCCGGCAGCGAGGTGGAGGAGGGTGCCTGGACGGATGCCGTCGAGCAGGTTGCGCGGGCGGCCGAGGGGGTCAACCGCACCCTGGCGGAGGGCGAGGCAATCACCCAGTTCGAGGCGGCGACGGCGGCGAGCTTCGTCGCGCTTGCCAACGCGCGGGTCGAGGTGACGGTGGTCGAGGCAGGGCTGGGTGGGCGGCTCGACGCGACCAACACGATCCCCTCCCGCGTCACCGTCCTCACCTCGATCGGCCTCGACCACACCGAGTGGCTGGGGGAGACCGAGCTCGAGATCGCCGCCGAGAAGCTGGCGGTGCTGCGCGACCAGACGACCCTGGTGCTGGGAGGTGTGTCGCCTGACGTCCTCGCGCTGGCGACCAGGACGGCCGCAGAGCGGGGCGCCGCGGTGATCCAGGTCGGAGCAGACACAGAGATGGCAACGCGCGCGCCCGGCGCCTTCCAGCGCCGTAACTTCGCCACCGCATGCGCCGCCGCCGAGGCGTTCCTGCAGCGGCCGCTGGATCGCAATCTGGCCGAACAGGTGGCGGCGACGGTGACGGTGCCGGGACGCCTCGAGCAGATCGCCGAGCGGCCGCCGGCCTACCTCGACGCCGCCCACAACCCGGACGGGGCGGCGGCGCTCGCCGAGGCGCTGCCCGCGGTGAGCGGCGGTCGCAGGGTCGTCGCCTGCCTCGCGATCCTCGCCGACAAGGACGCGGCGGCGATGATCGCCGCCCTTGCCCCGGCGCTCGACCGAGCCGTCTGCACCGAGCTTCCGGCCGCCGCCCTGGAGGGTCATGGCCGGCCCGGCGCGCACTCGCACCCGGCGCGCGACCTGGTCGCGCTCTGCGAACGGGTGGGCCTCCGGGCCGAGCCGGAGCCGCAGTTCGCGGCCGCTCTCGAGCGCGCCCGTTCGTTGGCGGTCGAGTCTCCCGAAGGCGTGGTTCTGATCGCCGGCTCCCACTATGCAATCGGCCCGGCACGGGCGATCCTCGCGACCTGACTGTGCGAGGATTCGGCCATGGATCGCCCCCGCAGCGCCGGCTCCGAACTGCTCTCGATGATGGGGCTGGTCGCCGCCGTGGTCGCGATCGTGATCCTGGTCTTCTTCGGGGTCGGCTACCTGTTCGGAAGGCTCTTCCTCTAGAGAACAGGGTTAACGTCGGCGACGGCGAAGTAGACTGCCGCCCCCGCGGCGCCCGCAACCACCTCTCTTGCCTATGCCCCTAGCGATCTTCGGCATCACCAACGACGGCCTCAATCTGGCCGCAACCCTCTTCCTGCTGATGCTGGTCGTCCTCTGGCTGGCGCTGATCGTCTACACCTACCTCGACGCCCGCCGCCGCATCTCCGACCCCTTCCTGGTCGCCTGCGCGACCGTCGCCTCCTTCTTCCCCTTCATCGGCACCGCCGTCTACGCGATCGTCCGCCCGCCGGAGTTCCTCGAGGATGCGCACGAGCGCGAGCTGGAGATCAAAGCGGCGGAGCTGCGGGTGCGGCAGCTGCGCGACCAGAGCTGTCCCAACTGCGAGTACCCGATCGAGAAAAGCTACTTGCGCTGCCCGAGCTGCCAGCGCCGGCTCAAGGACCCCTGCCCCACCTGCGCCAAGCCGGTCGATCCGCGCTGGGGCCTCTGCCCCTTCTGCGAGACGAGCCTCGGCGGCGGTGGCGAGCGGCAGCGCCGCAAACGTAGAGACCCCGAGGAGCGTCAGGCGCAGCCACAGCAGCAGCGCCAGGCGCAGCCGCGCCGCAGAAAAGCGCCGCCGGAGACGGATCAAGGGGACTCGGTAACCAAAGAGCAAAGGAGCCCCCGCCGTGAGCCGGACCCTGATCCTCGTCAAGCCTGACGCCTTCGAACGCGCCCTCACCGGAGAGGTGATCGCCCGCTTCGAGCGCAAGGGGCTGCGGATCGCCGCCCTGAAGACGATGCGCGCGGACGAGTCGATCGCCAACCAGCACTACGCCGAGCACACCGAGAAGCCGTTCTTCGGCGAGCTGGTCTCCTTCATCACCGGCGGCACCCTTGTCGCGATGGTGCTCGAGGGGCCCGAAGCGGTGAAGGCGGCGCGCCAGCTGATCGGCGCCACCAACCCGGTCGAGGCGGCTCCCGGCTCGATCCGTGGGGACTTCGCCCTCGAGGTGACCTTCAACATGGTTCATGGGTCCGATTCGGATGAGTCGGCTGAGCGTGAGATCGGGATCTGGTTCCCAGAGTTAGCCTGAGGGTCACGCTTGCATCTGGATCCCCGCAGCGGCGGGAGATCCTCGAGAAGCTGGGCCTCTCGTTTGAGGTTGTTGTTCCTGGCGTGGAGGAGCTGACCAGCGGGGATCCGGAACAGCTTGTTCGCTTAAACGCGCTCTCGAAGGCGAGGGCGGTGGAGGGCGACTTCGTCATTGCTTGTGACACCGACGTTGTCCTTGATGACGTCGTGCTTGGCAAGCCGGCGGATCAGGATGAGGCTCGGGCGTACTTGGATCGGATGAGTGGCAGGGCTCATACGGTTATGAGTGGGCTCGTCGTGGTTGCCGATGGGGAGGAGCGGGTCGGGGTTGAGCGGACGACCGTGGTGTTCAAGCGGCTCTCCGACGCGGAAAAAGAGCGGTACGTTCGGTTTGGGGAGTGGGAGGGGCGGTCGGGGGGATATGCGATCCAGACGCTTGGGTCGTCATTGGTGGAGCGGGTTGAGGGGAGCGTTTCGAACGTGGTCGGGCTGCCGGTTGGGCTGCTGGCGGAGCTGGCCCCGGAGTTGTTCGAGCGCGCCTAAGCGAGGCTTACAGAACGCTAAGACGCGTTTGCCATCATCGGCCCTGGAAATGGGCATCTTCGGCAAGATCGGACTCGGCGGGCGCGACATGGCCGTCGACCTCGGCACCGCCAACACCCTCGTCTACGT
>JBJMKN010000015.1:0-9726 GCA_045805765.1 Solirubrobacterales bacterium | reverse complement strand
ACGGGGGGACCCGGCCCGGCAAACGCACAAATACGACGAAGAAATCAGCTCGGATAAAGCCTGAAGCTCAGACGTCAAATCGCCACCATCACCCGGGTCACCGAGTCGCCGACGAAGCAGGGCTTGTCGCCGCCCTCTACCTCGATCGTGAAGCGGGTGATGACCTGGTGCCAGCCGCTGCCTTTCTCCTCGACGGAGACGACCTCGGCTTTGGCGCGGATGCGGGAGTCGACGGGGACCGGGGCCGGGAAGCGGATCTTGTCCCAGCCGTAGTTGACGCCCATCGCGAAGCCGGTGGAGGAGATCAGCTCGCCGCGGAAGCCGTCGACGGTGGCGAGGGTGAGGTTGCCGTGGGCGATCGTGGTGCCGTAGGGGCTCTCGGTCTTGGCCCGGTCGGGGTCGACGTGGATCCACTGATGATCGCCGGAGAGCTCGGCGAAGGCGTCGATGTCGGCCTGGGTGATCGTGCGCCACTCGCTCGGCCCGACCTCCTGGCCGACCAGCGCCTGCATCCCCTCGACTCCCCGTACCTCGGTTGGCATCGGCGGCAGTCTATCCCGGCTTCAGCTGGCCCAGAACTCGTGGTCGAGGGAGCCGTCGCCGTCCTTGCGGGGGCCGAAGACGATCACCTCGAGGCCGTCGTCGCCGGCCTCGAAGGCGCGGGTGACCTCGGGGGAGACGCGGATCGCGTCGAGGGTCTCGACCTCGATGATCTCGTCGTCGAGTTTGAACAGCCCGTCGCCGCGGACGACCACGTAGACCTCCTCGGCGTTCTCGTGCTTGTGGCCGAAGGGCTGGCGCTTGCCCGGCTTCAGCCGGTGGAAGCTGAAGCCGGTGTCCTCGGTCTCCAGGTCCCCCTTTGCAAAGCGGGCCTCCATCTTGTCGGCGTGGCCGAAGTCCTCCGCCGAGTCCTTGACGTCCTCGAGCTTCTTATGGGTGAAGGGGTTGCGCATCGGGGTCCTTTCGGTCGCTGACGTAAAGGGCAGCCTACCCCCGGGCAGTAGCCTTGACGCGTGGTCGCTCCCGTCAGCCGCGCCCTCTCCGAGAGCCAGCTCGCGACGCTGGCCTCCCACGGCGAGGAGCGAACGGCCGAGGTCGGCGAGGAGCTGTTCCGGGTCGGGGACGCGAGCTACCCGTTCATCGCCATCCTCGAGGGCGAGGCGCAGGTGCTCGACCCGGCCGGGAACGAGATCGTCCGCCACGGCGCCTCGGGCTTCCTCGGGGAGATGAATCTGCTGACCGGCCAGGAAGTGTTCCTAACCGCGGTCGCGACGAAGCCGATGCGCTACATCGCCGTCGAGCGCGACGAGCTTCGCAAGCTGCTGTTGGAGGACGCGCCGCTCTCCGACATCCTCCTCTCCGCCTTCGTGCAGCGGCGGGAGCTGCTGCAGCAGCGGCAGGGAATCGGCATCGAGATCGTCGGCGGTCGCGACTCGGCGCCGACGCGGCAGCTGATCGACTTCGCCAAACGCCAGCGCCTTCCCTACACCTGGACCGACCCCGCCGAGAGCGAGGAGGCGGCGCAGCTGATCGAGGGACTGGAGACGGATGAGATGCCGGTGGTGCGCCTCCCGGGGGGTGGCGAGCTGCGGGCGCCGAGCGATGGCGAGCTCTCGCGGGCGCTGGGGATCGGCCTCGAGCTGGAGCCGCGCGAGGAGGTCGACCTGCTGGTGATCGGCGGCGGGCCCGCCGGGCTCGGCGCCGCCGTCTACGGGGCCTCGGAGGGGCTGGAGACGCTGGTCGTCGAGAGCACCGGCCTGGGCGGCCAGGCCGGGACGTCGCGGCGGATCGAGAACTACCTCGGCTTCCCGGCGGGGATAAGCGGCACCGAACTGACCAGCCGCGCCGTCACCCAAGCGCGCAAGTTCAACGCCCGCACCGCGACCCCGTACCGGGCGCGGGAGCTGGAGCCGGGCGACGGCCACCACGTCGTCCGCCTCGAGGAGGGCAACGAGATCGCCGCCCGAGCGATCGTGATCGCCACCGGCGCCGAATACCGGAAACTTCCCGTCGCCGAGCTCGAGTGCTACGAGGGGATCAGCGTTTTCTACGCGGCCGGCCCGCCGGAGGCCCAGATCTGCGGCGGTCAGCGGGTCGGCGTCGTCGGCGGCGGCAACTCGGCCGGGCAGGCGGCCGTCTGGCTCGCCCGCGGCGGCGCCCTCGTCACCCTCCTCCACCGCCGGGCGGACCTCGGCGAGACGATGTCCGACTACCTGATCGGCGAGCTGGAGCGCTACGGCGTCAGCGTGCGCGACCACAGCGAAATCACCGAGCTGCACGGCGAGAACGACCAGCTCGAGGAGGTGACGCTGAGCGACGGCAGCCGTCTCCCCTTCGCCTACCTCTTCCTCTTCCTCGGAGCCTCACCCTGCACCGACTGGCTCGGCGACGCGATCGCCCGCGACGAGAAGGGCTTCATCCTCACCGGCCCGGAAGCCGGTGCCGGGGGCCTGTTCGAAACCAGCGTCCCCCGGGTCTACGCCGCCGGTGACGTCCGCGCCGGCTCGATCAAGCGCTGCGCGATCGCGGTCGGCGAGGGAGCCGCGGTCGTCCGCTTCGTGCACGACCACCTGGCGCCGGCCGTGTCGACTTAGTGTCCCCTGAGGCCACTAACTCGACACGAAGGGCACTGACTCCACCTGCGAGGTGAGCTCGCCGTCGCGGAGGGCGTGGATCGCGAACCCGGGAGGATCGACCCACGTGACCTCGTCGCGATGGAAGTTGGGACGGACTTGCAGGTAGGCGCTCGGCGCCGAAAGCACCGGGCAGCCGCCGAGGGCCGAGGCGGCGACGCGGTGCAGGTGGCCGCCTACGATCGCCCGCAACTGCGGGTGGCGTGCGACCACTGCGCCGAGCGCCTCCCGATCGCTCGGGTCGAGGTTGATCGCATCCCACTCGGGGACTCCCGTCGTTAGCGGCGTGTGGTGGACGGCCAGCAGCGTCGGCTGCTCGGGCTCCTCGCTCAGCTCCGCCTCGAGCCAGTCAAGCCGCTCGGCGTCGAAGGCGCCCGGATCCCGCCCAGGGACGTTCGAGTCGAGGAGGACCAGCCGTAGTTCTCCGACATCGACCGAGTACCTGATCGGCTCCTCCCCCTCGCCCGGCAGCTCGAACGCCGCGCGGATGCGCCCGCGGTCGTCGTGGTTGCCGGGCAGGACGTAGAGCGGCAGCTCGAGCCGTCCCAGCAGCCCGCGGACGACCTCGTACTCCTCCGCGGTGCCGTGGTCGGTGAGGTCGCCGGAGACGAGGACGGCGTCCGGCGCGTTCGGGAGCGAGCGGATCGCCACGATCACCGCTTCGACGCGCGGGATCGGGTCCTTGCCGTCCTCGCTGCCGCCGATGTGGATGTCGCTGATCTGGACGAGCAGGGTCGGCTTCGACATCGCCGCCACTATGCCACCAGCCGCACTTCGAAGCTCGGCATCGCGATCGCGCCGGCGCCGCCGATCAGGGCGAGGATGCGGGTGACGTAGGCCTGCGTCTCGGGATAGGGCGGGATGCAATGGCAGGCTTCGACCGGGGCGGGGCCGGCGTTGTAGGCGGCGAGGGCGAGCTCCGGGGAGCCGAACTGGCGCAGCAGGTCGGACATCAGGTGCGCCTCGGCGTCGATCGCGGCGACCGGGTCGTAGGGATTGGTGAGGCCGTAGGCGGCAGCGGTGCTCGGCATGAACTGCGCGATGCCCTGGGCGCCCGCCGGCGAGCCAGCACTGGGGTCGAAGCCCGACTCGGCCATCAGCTGGCCCGCCATCAGCGCCGGCGGCACCTTCCAGCGGGCGGCGGACGCGAGGATCGGGTCGCGGTACTGGGGCGGAACGAACGACGGCAGGCTGGTCGAGGTCAGAGTTGCCACCCCTCCCGCGGCGGTGACTGCTTCACCGGCGGGCGAGCAAGGAGCTGGACCGGCTGAATATCCGAAATGCCACGCCTCCCAGCTATAGCGCTGGACGAAGCCGAAGCGACCGGCGTTCGAGGCCAGCCAGCCGTAGGCGGATGAGGGGCCGAGGTCGAGCTCGGTCGCGCAGCGGTGGAGCGACTGACCCGGCGGCGCCACCCAGGTCGGGTCCGGATGAGCGGCGAACAGTTCCGCCTGCTCGGCATCCGAGCGGAAGCCGGAGACGACGACCAGGACGAGGCCGTCGGCGCGCGCTGCCGCCGCCATCTGGTCGTAGGCGGCACCGACGTCTGGCCTCATCCCCTCCCCATCTCGCATCACGAGTGGCCCGGCGTAGCCGCCTCCGCTTGCCATCGAGGTGCCTTCTTCGCCAGCCGCGCCGCCATACGGCGCCGCGGCTTCGGCCACGGCCGATGCCTCGACCCGCTGCCCGTCCCCTTCTCGCAGCCCGGCGACGACGGTGACTTTTGCCCGCACCGGGGCGAAGGTGGCCGCGTCGGGGAACTCGATGCGGACTCGTTCAGGGTCGACCTCGTTGCCGCGAGCGGCACCCAGCGCGGCCGCTCGCGCCCGTGCCAGGTAGGCCGCCTTGCCGAGGTGCTCGGGATTGGCGCGCCCGTCGCCCAACCGCGGCGGCGAGAGCAGCCGCGGCAGGTCGTCCCGCATCGAGCGCACCGCCGAGACCGCCACCAGGTCCGCCGCCCGCTGGACGCGGCCCTTGCCGGTGACTGCGCCCGCGATCGCGACCAGCGCGAGGGCTGCCGCGAGCAGGAACAGGGAGCCTCCCAAGGCGAGGACCAAGGCCTGCCCGGACTCCTCGCGATAACGGCTCACCGTGCTTCTCCGGCCAGCTGCCTCACCAACCGCCCCGGAAGAGCACCGGCGGCGCCAGGGGGCAGCACTCCGAACATCGCCCGCCGCTCGGCGACCCAGGTGAGGCGGCGCTTGAGAACCGCTGCCGCGATTCCTCGCTCGATCAGATCCCGCACCGCAAGCGCGACCAGCGGCCGGTCGGATTGCAGGTCTGCGCGGAGCATGACCGCGGACACCCGCCCCTCGAGAGCGGCCAGCACCGTGTGGAGCAGCTCCGGCGGGAGATGAAACACAACGCCGCCCTCGCGGGCCGTGTCGGCGGCGCTTGTGGCCAACGGGAGCCCGTCGGGCTCCGCCGGGACAGCGAGGTGGCAGACCTGGCCGCGGGCAGCGGCTTCGGCGTCAGCCAGCTGGGCCTTCAGCCTGCTCTCCAGCTTCTGCGCGGCCGCGGAGGCGATCAGGGTCGGCCGCGGGGCGCGGCCGCCGACGTCGACCAGGAGCGGCGCTGAGTCCACCCCGGCACCCGCGCAGGCGAGCGCCGCAGCCGCTCCCCGTGACCCCTCGGCCTCGCCCACGGCCGCCACCAGCACCAGCGGGCCGGCCGCCAGCGGGTTGACGAACACCGTCATCGCGCCGGCCTCGCCGCGGCGCTGCTGCTGACCTGCAGCCGTTCGGCGACCGCGCGAAATGGCGACGGCGGCCGCAGCCGCACGGTCACCTCGCCGCCCTCGACAGCGACCGAGACGTCGTCCTCCGCCCATCCCGGCAGCGCCGCCTGAGCGGCCTCCGCCGCCGATCCGCCCGAAGCCAGCGCCAGCGCCCCCGCCTCCGCGGCGCCGTCGGCGAGCGTGATCGCGTATCCAGCGGCCAGCAACTGCAGCGCCACAAGGGCCGCAAGCAGCAGGGCCGGCAGCGCCGCGATCAGCTCGACCGTCGCCTGGCCTTCCTCATTCATCGCCCGCCTCCAGCCCGCTCCGCGCGCTGACACGCACCTCCGGCAGCGCCGGGACGAGGCGCGGCACCTCGACCCGCACCGAGACGCCAGCCCCCTCCTCCACCCCGGCCCCCTCCTCCACCTGGGACCCCTCCCTCATCGCGGGCGGGAGCGCCGACCTGGCGGCGGCAGAGGCGTCGCCGCCGACCAGTGCCGCGCGCGCTCCCGCCCGTGCCGCCACGCTCGCCGACCAGAGCGCCTGGCCGGCGAGCGCGATCTGTGCCGCCACCAGGAGCGCCAGCAGCAGGAAGGGGACGACCGCGACCAGCTCGACCGAGGCGGTCCCCTCCTCCCCTTGCGCTGCTCTTCCGGCCCCAGGTGGCATGGCTCCAACCTGCCGAGCAATTCCGCACACGTGGCGCGCAATCGCAAAATCTTTGCCTCGACTTGCGAGCGCCTTCGTAAACTGAAGCGATGCGAGCCGTTCGCAACGTCGCGATCATCATGCTGCTGGCGCTGCCGGTTGCCTTCACGGTCACCGGCGGCAACCTCGCCGAAGCGCTGATAACGGCGCTGACGATGGGCCTCCTCGCCGGCCTCGCCTGGATGGCCTACACCTACAGCCGCGAAAACCAGCTGACGCTGGCGACGCTCAGCGACGGCCGCCGTGCCCTCCTCTACGGGGCGCTGGGGCTGATCGCCCTGCTGATCGCGGGCAGCGACAAGATGTTCCAGACCGGCGGCGGCACCCTCCTCTGGATCCTCCTCTTCGCCGCCGCGGTAGCGGCGATCTGGCGCGTCTGGATGGACGCCAACACCCTCAGCTGAGCGTCGCTTTACTTGCTGGTCATCACGATGATGCCGATGACGATCGACGCCGCCACGCAGGCGAGCGCCAGGCCGCCCATGGCGAGCGCCATCGTCGCCGCGACCGGCCGTTCGTTGCGGTTCAGCTCGATGAACTGACCCGCCCCCCAGATCCCGACCGAGAACGCGAAGGTGACGCCGATTCCGGCGATCACCGACGCCGCGATCGTCTGCAGCAGTTCGTCGGTGTGGACGATCGTCGCGATCATCCGCCGGCCGCCGTCACCGGTGCGCCGCGCTGGGCCCGCCGGGCGAAGGCGGCGACGATCAGCGAGAGCGCCATCAGGGTGACCAGGACCGGCCCCAGGGCGCCGGTGCCGAAGATCCGCGTGAAGCCGTAGGTGAGGCCACCGATCGCGGCCGCCGCCGGCAGCGTCAGCAGCCAGGCGACGAAGATGTTGCCGGCGACGCCCCAGCGGACCGCCGAGAGCCGCTTCGCCGCCCCGGAGCCCATGATGCCGCCGTTGATCACGTGCGTGGTCGAGAGCGGGAAGCCGAAGTGGGTCGAGGCGAGGATCACCGTCGCTCCCGCCCCCTGGGCCGAGAATCCCTGGGCGGCATCCATCTTGATGATCCGGGTGCCGGTCGTCTTGATGATCCGCCATCCGCCGCTGTAGGTGCCGAGGGCGATCGCGGTCGCCGCCGAGGCGATCACCCAGAACGGCGGGTCGGCGTCGGCGCCGAGCGAGCCATTGGCGATCAGGGCCAGGGTGATGATCCCCATCGTCTTCTGGGCGTCGTTGGTCCCGTGCGCCAGCGCCAGGAGCCCTCCCGAGAGGATTTGCCCGTACTGGTAGCCGCGGGTGACGATGCCCGGCCGCTGCTTGCCGATGACCCGGTAGGAGAGGCCGATCGCGGCGCCGGCGACGAGGAAGGCGAGGATCGGGGCGACGACCGCCGGGATCAGGACCTTGCCGACCAGGCCTTCGGTGATCACGGCGTCGAAGCCGACCGCCGCCACCGCGGAGCCGACGACGCCGCCGATCAGAGCGTGGGAGGAGCTCGACGGCAGGCCGAAGTACCAGGTGATCAGGTTCCAGGCGATCGCGCCGACCAGCCCGCCGAACACGACCAGTAGCGTGATTGCCTCCGGGTTGACGACGTCGCTGGCGACCGTGGCGGCAACCTTCAGCGAGATGAAGGCGCCAACGAAGTTCAGCAGCGAGGCGTAGCCGACGGCCAGCTTCGGGGCCATGGCCCGCGTCGAGATCGATGTCGCCACGACGATGATGACGGTGAGAAGCTGGCCGTCCATCAGGGTCCCCTACCCGGCTCCCCTTCGCTTCCCAACTCAGGCCTACCCGGCTGCCGCGCGCTTCGCAAGTCAGGAGTTCTTGATGACGATGCCTTCGAGGATGTTGGCCACGCGCTCGGTGGCGTCGATCGCCTCCTCGAGGCGCTCGAAGATGTCCTTCCAGCGGATCACCACCATCGGATCGATGCCGTTGTCGAACAGCGAGGCGATCGCCTCGCGCGTGATCCGGTCGCCGTCGTTCTCGAGCCGGTTGATCTCGACGACGTAGTGGTTGATGTCCCGGAAGCCGCGCAGGCGCGGGATCGCCCCGCAGACGGCGCGGCAGGATTGGTGGAGGATGCGCGCCAGCTGCTGCGCCTGGGTCATCGGCGCCTCGATCCGGTAGAGCCCGAGGAAGTCGGCGACCTCCTCGGTGTAGTCGACGATGTCGTCGAGCGCCGAGGCGAGCGCATAGATGTCCTCGCGGTCGATCGGCGTCACGAACGTCGAGTTCAGCCGCTGGATGATGTCGTGCGTGATGCGGTCGCCCTCGTGCTCGCAGACCAGCACGTCGCGGGCGAGCTCCCGGTGGTCCGGCCAGTGCTCGAGCATGCGTTCGAGCAGTTCGGCCGCGCGGACGATGTTCGCGCCGGCCTCCTCGAAGAGGTCGAAGAACTGGCGTTCGCGCGGGGCGAACAGGTGGGACAGGCGGGCCATGGCGGGCCAGTGTAGGTAAACGAGGTGTCAACTCGTTCCCCCTCAGGCTGCCCAGCTGGGGCGGGCCGGAACCGCTAGTGGCGGCTCGGCATGCCCCTGCCGCGGGGCGGAAGCTGGGCGCGCAGGCTCTCGAGCTCCTCGGGGGCGATGCCGTAGGCGTGCTCGGGCCCCGGGAAGCGGCGCGTGCGCACGTCCTCCGCGTAGGCCTCGACGCCGCGCAGCATCGCCGCCTTGACGTCGGCGTAGCGCTTGACGAACTTCGGCCGGTGGCCGTCGTGGATGCCGAGCAGGTCGTGGAACACGAGCACCTGGCCGTCGGTGGCGGCGCCCGCCCCGATGCCGATCACCGGGATCTCCATGTAGGGCATGATCGCGGCGGTCACGTCGGCGGGGATGGCCTCGAAGACGATCGCGAAGCAGCCGGCCTCCTGCAGGGCGAGCGCGTCGTCGAGCACCGCGCGAGCGCGCTGGGCGGTGCGACCCTGGGCGCGGTAGCCGCCGAGCGCCGTCGCGGTCTGCGGCGTCAGGCCGACGTGCCCCATGACCGGCACGCCCGCATTGACGATCGAGCGGGCACGCTGCGCCATCGTGCCGCCGCCCTCGAGCTTGACCGCGTCGCAGCCGGCCTCCTTGACGAAGCGGTGCGCGGTGGCGATGGCCCGCTCGTCGGAGGCCTCGTAGGAGCCGAACGGGAGGTCGCCGACCAGCAGCGGTGTGCGCAGGCCGCGCCGCACGGCCGCGGCCAGCATCAAGAGCTCCTCGAGCGTCACGGGGACGGTCGTCTCGTAGCCGAGCACGTTGTTGGCGGCCGAGTCGCCGACCAGCACGACGTCGACCCCGGCGGCCTCGGCGACAAGTGCGCTCGGGTGGTCATAGGCGGTGACCATCACGATCGGCTCGCCGAGCGCGCGCATCTCGCCGAGCTTGGTGAGCGTGACCGGCGTGCGGGCCGGCTGCGTATCGGCTGGCGTGCGGGGCGGGGTGGACATGGAGCTCCCTTTCCGGTTGACGCCCCGCTAGGGGGTCGCCACCTCTTCGATGAGGGTGTTGTCGATCAGGCGGACGGGGCCTACCCGGGCGGCGACCGCGACGAGCACGCGTCCGTTCAGCGTGGTGATCGGCTCGAGCGTGTCGGGGTTCACCGTCGCGAGATAATCCGGCTCGACGTCTTGGGCCGCCATGGCCGCCAGCGCCGCCGCGCGCACGCGCTCGGCGTCGCGCTCGCCGGCTTCGACGGCCTCCTCGGCGGCGCGCAGCGCCTGCGACAGGGCG
>JBJMKN010000014.1:0-36061 GCA_045805765.1 Solirubrobacterales bacterium | reverse complement strand
CAGGATCGTGGTGCTGTTGCCCGCGCACCCCAACGACGGCGCCGAGGACACACGCGGCCAGCTCGGAGTGCTGGCCGAGGCCGACGACGGCAACGACCGCTTCCTGGCCGCGACGCTGTTCTCGCGCACGGGCGACGTCACCGGCCCGCTGTATGTGCACGCGAAGGTGGGGATCGTCGACGACGCGTGGCTCACCATCGGGTCGGCGAACCTCAACGAGCACTCGCTGTTCAACGACTCGGAGATGAACGTCGTGACGTGCGACGCCGGGCTCGCGCGCTCGACAAGGCTGCGGCTGTGGTCCGAGCACCTGGCGGGCCAGGACGCCGATGGGCCCGTGGCGCAGGTCGTCGACGAGCTCTGGCGACCCAACTCGTTCGACCAGACCGGCCGCCTGCGCGCGCTGGAGGGCGTCTCGCGGCGCTCGGCCGCGCTGCGCGGGCCGCTGCAGTCGCTGGTCGTAGATGGTTAGGCGAAGTTTCCTGGGATGTTCTTCGTGGCGGCTTTGGCCCAGGAGCGCTGGCGTAACAAATCCCCGTGGCGGGGTTTTGGGCCCCCTCTCCCTCGCCGACCGACAGCGCAAGCCCGCAAAGCAACAGCCGCACCTCCGAGGGGCGGTCGGATGAACACGTGCGGCGCGGAACGTGCCTACAGCGGGATGTTCCCGTGCTTGCGCTTGGGCCCGGGCTCGCGCTTGGTGAGGAGCGTGTGCAGCGCGGTGATGATCTTCGGCCGCGTCTCGTGCGGGACGATCACGTCGTCGATGTAGCCGCGCTCGGCCGCGCTGTAGGGGTTCGCGAAGCGCGCCTTGTAGTCGTCCATCAGCTTCTGGCGGCGCTGGTCGGGCGTGGGTGAGGCGGCGAGGTCGCGGCGGTAGATGATGTTCACCGCGCCCTCCGGGCCCATCACGGCGACCTCGGAGGTCGGCCACGCGAAGTTGAAGTCCGCAAGCAGGTGCTTGGACGCCATGACGTCGTAGGCGCCGCCATAGGCCTTGCGCGTGATGATTGTGATCTTCGGGACGGTCGCCTCGGTGAACGCGTACAGCAGCTTCGCGCCGTGGCGGATGATGCCGCCCCACTCCTGGTCGGTGCCGGGGAGGAAGCCGGGGACGTCGCAGAACGTCAGCAGCGGGATGTTGAAGGCGTCGCAGGTGCGGACGAAGCGGGCGGCCTTCGCGCTGGCGTCGATGTCGAGCACGCCGGCGATGTGGTTGGGCTGGTTGCCGACGACGCCGATGCTGTAGCCGTCGAGGCGCGCGAAGCCGCAGACGATGTTCTTGGCGTGGTGCTCGTGGACCTCGAAGAACTCGCCGTCGTCGACGATCAGCCGCACGACGTTGCGCATGTCGTAGGGCTTGTTCGGGTTGTCGGGGACGACGTGGTCGAGCTCCTCGTCCATCCGAAGCGGGTCGTCTGAGGGCATGACCCGCGGCGGCGTCTCGAGGTTGTTCTGCGGCAGGAAGCTGAAGAGGTAGCGGGCGTCCTCGAGGCAGGCGTCCTCGTCGTCGGAGGCGAAGTGCGCCACGCCCGACTTGGTGTTGTGCGACATCGCGCCGCCGAGCTCCTCGAACTCGACCTCCTCACCGGTGACCGTCTTGATGACGTCGGGGCCGGTGATGAACATGTGCGACGTCTCCTTGACCATGAAGATGAAGTCGGTCATGGCCGGGGAGTAGACGGCGCCGCCCGCGCACGGGCCCATGATCACCGAGATCTGCGGGATCACGCCGGAGCACTTGACGTTGCGCACGAACACGTCGCCGTAAGCGCCGAGCGACACCACGCCCTCCTGGATGCGCGCCCCGCCGGAGTCGTTGATGCCGATGATCGGGCAGCCGATCCTGGCCGCCAGGTCCATCACCTTCACCATCTTCTCGCCCATCACCTCGCCGAGCGAGCCTCCGAAGACGGTGAAGTCCTGCGAGAAGACGGCCACCGTGCGGCCGTCGATCGTGCCGGAGCCGGTCACGACGGCGTCGCCCCAGGGACGGTTGTCGAGCATCCCGAAGTCGCTGGTGCGGTGGCGGACGAAGGTGTCGAGCTCCTCGAAGGAGCCGGGGTCGAGCAGCTTCTCGATCCGCTCGCGGGCGGTCATCTTGCCCTTCGCGTGCTGCTTCTCGACCGCCGCCTCGGAGGCGGAGTTGATCGCCGCCTCGCGCAGCTCGCGCAGGTAGTTGAGCTTCTCGTCGTGAGTTTCGGGGTTCCGCTCGCGCATCGGGCGCGGAAGTCTATTTACGCCGCCCGCGGAGTGTCCCCAGATATACGAGGGGCCCGCCGGAGCGGGCCCCTCGCGTTTCCACGATGCGCAGCGAATCTACAGTTCTGCGCAGATCGCATAGGCGACGATCTGCCAGCTACCCGCCTCTTCGGGGGTCTCACGGCCGGATGCGATCCAGCCGGTGCGGGCATTGTTCGAGGCGACAACGGGGTAATCGCCGTTGAGCGCGACTTTGACGCTGGCGGGCGCGTTGACCCGGGCGCCACCGGCAATCGCTTCCTTGCCGGTCGGGCAGGTCGCCGTGACGTTCTTTTCGTCTTCAGAGTTGTTGGCGCTGGTTTCGGTCACGTACTGGACGTTCTTGACCAGCTGCTTCCAGACGGTGGAGGAGATCTTCGCCGAGGTGACGGCTTCGTTGTCGAGCTTGCCGGTCCCCACCGATTCGGCCTCCAGTTTGGCTTCGGTCACGGCTTTCTTCGCCAGGGCGCCGCTGGTGACGGCTTCCTTGCCGAGCTTCGAAGCGCCGACGGCGCCGTTGGCGAGCTTGGCGTTGCTGACGGCGCCGGCACCGAGGTCGGCGTTGACAACTCCACCGTTTTTAATTTTGCCGGAGGTGACCGCCTGGGTCTTGATTTTGGCGTTGGTCACCGCCTGACGGGCGATGTTGACGGCCTTTACCTGGCCGGCACCCAGCTTGGTCGCTGCCACCGCGGTCGCGCTGAGGGCGATGAACACGGCAGTAATGGACAGGACGTTGGCAACCGTGAGGTGCCGCTTCAGGGTCTTCACTCTTCAGAGTCTCCTTTGGACTTCGTTGTCAGACGAACGGTCGCCGCTGCGGCTCCGCCAGGTGGTCGAGCACTGCTTCCAGATCGGCCTCGCCGAGGCCGGACTCCTCCCCGGCGCGCAGCTGGACGCGGGTGCCGAAGCCCTTCTCGGCCATCGTCACCTCGACTCCCTCGACGGTGGCGATCAGCTCCGCCAGCTCCGGTTCGGACTTCATCAGCGTCCTGGAAACCTCGATCATTGAGGCCCGCTTCCACCGTCTCGCTGAGGTTCCTCCCCGGAGGGCGGAATGAGAGAGACCGTTCAGATCGCTAGAAGAACGCGCCGCCCTTGTATTCGCCGAAGACCTCGCGCATGGCGCCGCAGACCTCGCCGATCGAGGCGTTGGCTGCCAGGGCGGCGCGGATCGGGTGGAGGAGGTTGCCGTCGCCGCGGGCCACGTCGCGGATCGACTCGAGCTTGGCCTCGACCTCGGCCTGATCGCGGTTCTCCTTGAAGGCCTTGAGCCGGGCGAGTTGGCGCTGCTCGGCCTCGGGGTCGACCTTGAGGATGTCGACGTCGTCGACCTGGTCGGTGACGAATTTGTTTACGCCGACGATCACGTCCTGGCCGCTCTTGTAGCGCTCGTGGTAGCTGAGGGCCGACTCCTCGATCTCGCGCTGCATGAACTCCAGCGCCTCGACCGAGCCGCCCAGCTCTTCGACCTTCTCCATCAGCTCCTTGGCCCGCAGTTCGATCTCGTCGGTCAGCGACTCGACGAAGTAGGAGCCGGCGAAGGGGTCGACGGTGTCGGCTGCCCCGGACTCGTAGGCGATCACCTGCTGGGTGCGCAGGGCGATCCGGGCCGAGCGCTCGGTCGGCAGCGCCAGCGCCTCGTCGAAGCCGTTGGTGTGCAGGGACTGGGTGCCGCCGCAGACCGCCGCGAACCCCTGCAGGGCGACGCGGATGATGTTGACCTCGGGCTGCTGGGCCTGCAGGGTCACCCCGCCGGTCTGGGTGTGGAAGCGGATCTGCATCGATTTCTCGTTCTCGGCCCCGAACCGCTCCTTGACGATCTCGGCCCACATCCGCCGCACCGCCCGGAACTTGGCGATCTCCTGGAAGACGTTGTTGTGGCCGTTGAAGAAGAAGGCCAGCCGCGGCGCGAACTCGTCGATTTTCAGCCCCCGCTCCAGCGCCGCTTCGACGTAGGCGATCGCGTTGGAGAGCGTGAAGGCGACCTCCTGCACGGCCGAACAGCCCTTCTCGCGGATGTGGTAGCCGGAGATCGAGATCGTGTTCCATTTCGGCACGTTCTCGCTGCAGTACTCGAAGATGTCGGTCGTCAGCCGCATAGTCGGCTCCGCCGGGTAGATGTAGTTGCCGCGGGCCATGTACTCCTTCAGCACGTCGTTCTGGACGGTGCCGCGGAGCTTCTCGGAGGGGACGCCCTGTTCCTCGCCGACCAGCTCGTAGAGCAGCAGCAGGATCGCCGCCGGGGCATTGATCGTCATCGAGGTCGAGACGCCGTCGAGCGGGATCTGGTCGAAGCAGATCCGCATGTCCTCGATCGTGTCGATCGGGACCCCGGTGCGACCGACCTCGCCGTGGCAGAGCGGGTCGTCTGAGTCGCGGCCGAGCTGGGTCGGCAGGTCGAAGGCCATCGAGAGCCCGGTCGAGCCGTGCTCGATCAGGTAGCGGTAGCGCTCGTTGGTGTCCTCGGGCGAGGCGAAGCCGGCGTACTGGCGCATCGTCCAGAGCCGGTCCCGGTACATCCGCTCGTGGATGCCGCGGGTGAAAGGCGGCGCGCCGGGCTCTCCGAGCCTCTCCTCCAGGCCGGGGGCGACGTCGCCCTCGTCGTAGAGGGGCTGGATCTCGATTCCGGAGTCGGTGAAGACGCGCTCGTCGTCGGGCCCGACCACGGGCGCGATCGTGCGGTGCGCCTCCTGGGCGCCGGATCCGTCGGCTGCAGTCACGCGGGGGAGGATATTGGAGCGGAACATATGTCCGCCGGCGGGGTTGTAAAGAGCAGTGATCCGGGAATAACCTGGACAGACAACACGAATCGCCGTAGTCGCCTAAGGGGACCGCAGGGGGCGGCAGCAACGGAGGACTCACAGATGACTGAAGCAACCCAGCCACGGATGGCTAGGGGTACGAAGCTGCCACTGGCGGCTCTCGCTGCTGCGCTGTTCGCGCTGCTGGCGTTCGCTCCCTACGCCTCTGCGACGGCCGATCCGGTCGAAAGCGGCTCCGCGACCATCACCCTCAACAACGGCTTCACCAAGTACCTGAAGACGTTCGGGATCAAGATCACGAAGATCGCCCCCGCCAAGCTGAAGGGCAAGAAGGCGACCTTCCCGGTCACCGGCGGCGCAGTCGATCCGACCACCGGCGGCGGCACCGTCAACCTCGGCGGCGGGCTCAAGTTCAAGGCGGGCAAGAAGAAGGCGCCGGTCAAGGGCCTCGTCCTCGACACGAACAAGAAAGCCCTCTTCGCCAAGGTCGCTGGGAAGAAGATCAAGCTCGCAACGGTCAAGGGCTACAGCTTCACCCGGGCCGGCTTCGGGGTCAGCATGACCGTCAAGAAGCTGAAGCTGACCAAGACGGCGGCGAAGAAGCTGAACAAGAAGCTCGGTTACGCCAAGGGCAAGCCGAAGCCGTTCATCGCCAACAAGCTGATGGGCAAGGCCAAGGCCGAAGAGCAGCCGGCAACGGTCGCGCTCGTCCCCGGCGGCAACGTCGATTTCAACGCCGACCAGGAACTGCTGAAAAAGCTGAAAGACGTGGAAACCAACGCCGCGGTGATCGCTCCGACCACCGAAAAAGGCTTCGGCAACTACCAGCTCCCGATCACCGGTGGCAACATCGGCCCGACCGGGCAAACCGGCCAGGTCCAGACCGGCGGCGGCCTGCTGCTGACGCAGAAACTGGACAAAGGCGACGGGTCCTTCCTTGAAACCGAGATCACCCTCGGCAACATGTGGCTCGACCTCTCGGCGAAAACCGTGACGGTCGAAGTCGTCGCCAAATCCAACGCCAGCAAAGATCTCGACCTCGGCAACCTCGGGCGCAGCTCGATCGCCGATCTGACGATCACCAGCGTCTCCGTCGACTCGGCGGCCCGCAAGGTCAGCGTCAGCTCCTCTGCGGTGCTGCAGCCGATCTCGGCTGAAGTGCTCGAGGGCTTCGTCAAGGTCTACCAGGCCTATTACGAAGCGGGCTTCTACGCCCAGTTCTGCGCGTTCGCCGCGCCGGAAAACTGCAATTCGGCGAACGCCGATCAAAAAGCAGCCGAAGAAAAAGCCGGCAAAGAAGCGGCTAAAGAAGCCGCGGAGAAAAAAGTGGAGAAAGACCACATCACCGCCGGCAACCCTCTGGGCACGTTCTCCTTCACCGCCCAGACCCAGTAGTCAGCAACAAGCTCGCTGCATCGCGAGAGGGGGCGGCCTCCGGGCCGCCCCTTTTTGTTGCCGCCGGCGGGTTCGCTAGTCGCTGGCGCCGACGAGGCGCTCGACGCCGCTCTGGTCGATCGTCCGACGCAGGCCCTCGCTGAGGGCGATCTTCGGTTCCCAGCCGAGCAGGTCGCGGGCGCGGCCGATGTCGGGGCGGCGCTGTTTCGGGTCGTCGGTGGGAAGCGCCTCGTAGACGATCTCCGAGCGGGAGTCGGTCAGCTCGATCACCGTCTTCGCCAGTTCCAGCAGCGTGAACTCGTTCGGGTTGCCGATGTTGACGGGCGAGTGCACGTCGGACTCGGCGAGGCGGACGATGCCGTCGATCAGGTCGTCGACGTAACAGAAGCTGCGGGTCTGGCTGCCGTCGCCGAAGACGGTCAGCGGCCGGTCCTGCAGCGCCTGCCGCAGGAAGGTCGGGATCGCGCGGCCGTCGTGGGCGCGCATCCGCGGGCCGTAGGTGTTGAAGATGCGGACCATTGCCGTGTCGACGCCCTGCTGGCGGTGGTAGGCCATCGTCAGCGCCTCGGCGTAGCGCTTCGCCTCGTCGTAGACGCCGCGCGGGCCGATCGGGTTGACGTGCCCCCAGTAGTCCTCTTTCTGCGGATGGACCTCGGGGTCGCCGTAGACCTCGCTGGTCGAGGCGATGAGGAAGCGGGCGCGCTTCCACTTCGCGACGCCGAGCATGTGGTGGGTGCCGTGGGAGCCGACCTTGAGCGTGTGCAGCGGCAGCCGCAGGTAGTCGATCGGGCTCGCCGGTGAGGCGAGGTGGTAGACGAAGTCGACCGGCTCGGGGATGTCGACCTTCTCGGTGATGTCGATGTTGCGGAACTCGAACGCCTCGTCGCGGATGTGGGCGATGTTCTCCAGCGACCCGGTCTCGAGGTTGTCGATGCAGATCACCCGGTGCCCGTCCCCGAGCAGCCGCTCGCAGAGGTGGGATCCGAGGAAGCCGGCGCCGCCGGTGACTACGCAGGTGCTCACGGACGCGATCCTAGCGGGCCGCCGCCCGACTGGACGTTCTTCCCAGAGGATTTGCAATTTGCGCGCTTTCAGACTGAGTTATTTGTCCAACTGGGGGGAGAGATGTGCCGCTTTCGTACCTGACGCTGGCAATGTCCGAGCGAAGCGACCGAAGCGGCAGGGGACACGAATCGACCATGCAGACTCTCAGCGCCGAGGGCGTAGATCCGCTCGGCTCAGACGAGGCCGCGGCCCGGAAACGGGCGGCGGTGGAGACCTACTCGCGGCACGAGACCGCCCTGCGGCGAACCGCAATTCGCTTCTCGCTCTGCGCCGATGACGCTGACGACGCCCTGCAACGGGGGCTGGAGATCCTCCTGCGCAAGGCGCCGACGGCGGAGCCGCGGGAGCTCGTCAAGTGGATGCAGACGGTGGTCAAGCACGAGGCGCTGGCAATCCGCCGCGACCGCGAGCGGGTCCTCGCCGGGCCCGCCGCGTTCGCGCCCGAGCCCAACGCCGAGGACTGGGTCGCCCTCCTCCCCTCCCCCGGCGACGGGCCGGAGGAGAAGCTCGAGCGGCAGGAGGCGGTCGGCCGCAGCCGCGAGGCGCTGCAGGCCCTGAAGCCACAGGAGCTGCGGGCGCTGACGCTGCTTGCCGAGGGCTACTCCTACGCCGAGATCGGCGAGATCACGCGCTGGAGCAGAACGAAGATCAATCGCTGCCTCGCCGAGGGGCGGGAGCGGTTCCGAAGCCTGGTCGCACGCAGCGAGGACGGCAGCCGCTGTGTGGAGATGAAGCCGCTGCTCTCGGCCTTCTGCGACGGCGAGGCAGGTGAGCGCGACGTGGCGGAGCTGCGCGAGCACCTGCGGGCGTGCGCCGCCTGCCGGGCGACGCTGCGGGCCTACCGGGCGGCGCCGGCCGCGGCGGCGGCCCTGGCTCCCGCGATCCCCCTGCACCGCTCCCTCTGGGAACGGGCCCACGAGGCGCTCGGCGATGCGGCCTCCCGCCTCGGCGGCGGGCGCGGCGAGGCCGTCGCGCAGATCGCCGGCGGCAGCGGGGTCGGTGGGGTCGGCCTGGCGAAAGTGGCGGTGGCCTGCATCGGCGCCGCCGGCAGCGCGGCCTGCTTTGCCACCGGCGCCCTCCCGGCGCCGTTCGACCTCGGTGACGATCCGCCACCCCAGATCGAGCGGCAGCACCAACGTCATCGGGTCGAAGCGCCCGAGGCGCAAGCGCCACCAAATGTCGGGCCCGACCCGGCTCCGGCACCCGATCCGCAGCCGGCCCCCGTCCCGAAGCCAACTCCCGAGCCGCAGCCCGCCGCCGAAGCCCCGCCGCCGAGCGCACCGGTCGCCCCCGAACCGGAACCGGTCAGCGCCGAACCGATCGAAGCCGCTCCGGAACCGGCGCCCGAACCCGCCGCCGCGCCGGCCCCGACCTCGGCCGCCGGCAGCAGCCCCGCAGGTGAGTTCGGCCCGTGAGGCGGCCGTGGAGAAGCCTGCTCGGCGGCCTGGTGGCCGGAATGCTCCTGGCGACGGGAAGCGGAGCCGCTCTGGCGAGCTCCGGCGCGTGGCAGGCGAGCACCACCTTCTCGATCGACCCGCGCGAGGTTCCGGGGGTGGCCGCGGGCGCGACGCGAGCGACCTACCGGCTGCTCGACCCACAGGGGCAGCAGCTAGGCGGGCCGATGGAAGCGACCGCCCTCGATCCCCTCGAGAAAGTCCAGGTCCCGCCGGTGAGCGGCGTCTACACGCTGGAAGGATGGCTCGAAGACGCGGCGGGCAACGAGCTGCGCCGTGCCAGCACCTCGCTTCGGTTCGACGACGCGGTGCCGCCGCCGCCCGTCGTGCAGGGGCCCGGGCGCTGGCTCCTCGGAGGCGAGCAGGCGATCCTGGGCATCGGCTCGCCCGCCGCCGCGTCACCGCTCTCGGGGATCTCGGGCTACGAGGTGACGCTGGGGCCCGGTGAGGCCCGCATCGCGGCGGCCGCGGGGGGGGTCTCACTCGGGTTGCTCCCGGAGGGAGTCACCGAAGCACGGGTGGTGGCGCTCTCCGGCGCGGGCGTCCGCTCGCAACCTCAGACCGTCGTCCTCGCCGTCGACACCACGGCGCCGGCGGTCACGCTGCAGGGCCTCCCGTCAGGGTGGAGCAGCGGCCCGGTCAGGCTGACCGCGGACGCGGCCGACAGCCTCGCGGGGATGGCTCCGACCGGCCCCGCCGGCCCATTCACCGCGATTGCGGTCGACGGCGGCTCGCCGACGACCGGGCCCGGCGGCACGGCCTCCGCCTGGGTAGGCGGCAGCGGAATCCACACGGTCAGCTTCTACGGGCGCGACGCCGCCGGCAACGTCGGCGACGGCGGGCCCGGCTCGCCGCCACCGCAGAGCGCGACGGTGCGAATCGACGAAGAGCCGCCCCGGGTGGAGTTTGCCGCGGCGCAGGACCCGGTCGACCCGGAGCGGATAGAGGCCTACGTGAGCGACCGGCTCTCCGGCACCAGCCCAGGGCGCGGCTCGATCGGCGTCCGCCGGGCCGGCACCCGCGCCCGCTACGAAGCGCTCCCGACGCGGGTCGAAGGCGGGCGCCTGATCGCCCGCTGGGACTCCGACGCCTACCGAGCCGGCAAGTACGAGTTCCTCGCCACCGGCTTCGACCTCGCCGGCAACTCCGCGAGCGGCGCCAACCGCGCCCGCGGAGGCCGGATGGTCCTCGTCAACCCGTTGAAGACGCAGGTGAGGCTGGCGTCGAGCCTCGAGCGGCTCCGCTTCAGCGGCGTGCTGCGGCGCGCCAGCGGGGGACGGGTCGGCGGAGAGGAGATCGCGGTCCGCGAGACGTTCGCCCCCGGGGCCGATCGGCGGCAGAGGATCACCTTCGTCCGCACCGGCTCCAACGGTGCCTTCTCGCTGCGTCTGAAGCCCGGTCCGAGCCGGGAGGTGGTTGCCGGCTTCGACGGCAGCCGGCTGCTGACGAAGGCCGCGGGCCCCGTCGCCGAGCTCGCCGCGGCGACGGTCATCCACTTCCAGTCCTCCAAAGCGACCGCCGCCGTCGGCGGCCGGCCTGTCGTCTTCAGCGGCAGGATCCGGTCGGCGGGCGCGGCGGGCGCGGTCGAGGGCCTTCCGGTCGAGCTGCAGTTCCGCTACCCCGGCGCCGGCTGGAGCGAGTTCCGCACCGTCGAGGCAGACGGCCGCGGCCGCTTCCGCTACGCCTACCGGTTCAGCGACGACGACAGCCGCGGCGTCCGCTTCCGGTTCCGCGCCTACGTGAAAGGCCGCGAGGACTGGCCCTATGGGCCGGGCGCCTCGCGGCCTGTGAGCGTCAAAGGACGCTGATGCTGCTTACCGCAGAGCGGTGATCTGACCGCTGACGGTGCCGACTACGCCGGTGGCCGTCTCGACCACGCCCTGGGCGCGGGAGGCCTGCTCGTCGATCGCCTTGCGGACGCGGCTCTCGACCTCGTTGCGGTTGCGCTTGATCGTCGTCTCGACCTCGCGACGGCGGTTGCGGGCCTCGCGCTCGACCTGGTTGCGGGTCTTGCGGGCCTCGGTGATCGCCTTGCGGCGGGCGCTGCTGCCGCGACGCTCGGTCCGTTTCAGTGATTTGCGCAGGTTGCTGCGGTAGTTCTTGATCTGCCGCTCGGCCTTGCTGCGGTCGGTCCACGGCTCGACCAGGTCGGAGACGCGGTCGCTGACGGTGAGCACGGCGCCGACGGGGACGTCGACGGCGGTCTGAACGACGGTCTGGACCTGGTTTTTCTCAGCGACAGCGGTCTTGGTCGCGGCGCGTTTCGAAGCTTTGGCGGTTTTGGCCGCGGATTTTTTCGCTTCGGTGGTGGCGCGTTTCGCCTGCGTTTTCGATTTGCTGCCGTTGCTTTTGCTCTCTGCCATAGGAAGAAAACACCTCTTCAGTCTTGAATTGGGGGCTTGGGGAAGTGCCCGAGTGTAACGAACATAAGTTCGTAGGAACACACGTTTGTAAACCGCCTGGAAAGAAGGGTTACGCGGCTTTGGCCAGCTGGGCGGCGCGGACGGTCGCAAGCCCGTCCTCGTCATTTGCCGCCGCCATCGGGTAGCGGGCGTCGAGGTCGAGCGTCGCCTCGCTGAGGTCGCCCTCGCCGAAGGAGACTGCGCCGCCCGCCTCGCGGGCGATCAGCTGGGCGGCAGCGGCATCGACGGAGCGGCAGGAGCGCAGGCTCAGCATCGCGTCGAAGCGGCCGGCGGCGACGTAGACGGCGCTGATCGCAATCGCGCCGACGACTCGCAGGCGGAAGACCTTGCCGATCAGCGCCTCGAAGGCCGGCAGCGCCCACTCCGGCTCGGCCGACTCGACGCCGACGACCTCGAGCCGGTCGGCGGGCGCGCTGACCCGGACCGGCGCCCCGTTCAGCTGCGCCCCCTCGCCGCGGCGCGCGATGAACTCCTCGTCGGCGCCGAAGTCGTGGACGAAGCCGAACTCGACGTCGGCCATCGAGGGGCCGGAGGCGACGGCGATCGAGACGGCGAAGGAAGGGATCGTGCGGCGGGCGTTCATCGAGCCGTCGATCGGGTCGATGACGATCCGCGCTTCGCCGCCGGCGCCGAAGCTGACTTCGCCCCGCTCCTCGGAGACAGCGACGAAGGAGGCGCCTTCGGAGGCGAGCTTGTCGAGCTCGGCGAAGACGACGTCCTCGGCGCGGCGGTCGATCACGAGGGTGCGGTCGCCACCCTCGCCGATCCCCTCGTAGACGGTCCGCTCCTCGCTCGTCCGCGCCTGCTCGAAGATCGGCCGTTGCGCGGCGACGATGCGGCGGCAGATCGCGGGCCAGTCGGCGGAGAGGACGTCCATCGCGCGGATGCTAGAGAACATCCTCGGAGCGCTAGCTTTGGACGGTGCGCGAAGACCCGTCGATCACTGAGAGCGCCGCTCCGGAGCGCGAGCGCGCGGTTGCCCACGGAGAGGGGCCGCTGCTGATCGTCGGCCCGGCCGGCACCGGCAAGACCGAGCTCCTCGCCCACCGCCTTGCCCACCTCGTCGACGCCGGGGCCCGGCCGGAGAGCATCCTCACGATCGCCTCGCGCCAGGCCACCGCCGCCCGCCTGCGCGAGCGCTGCGAGGCGCTGCTGGAGGGGTCCTTCGAGGAGCTCTGGGTCGGCAGCTGGGACGCGATCGGCGAGCGCCTCCTCCGCGAGCACCCCGAGGAGGCTGGGCTGGACCCCTTCTTCGACGTCCTCGGCCGCGCCGAGCGGCTGGCGATGCTGCTCGACCGGCTCGATCAGCTGCCGCTGCGGCGGCACGAGATCCGCGGTAACCCCGCCGGCCTGCTGGCTCGGCTGCTGGCCCGGATCGATCGCCTGAAGGCGGAGCGGACGGGGCCGACCAGCCTCTCCGAAGCTGCTCAGGCCCGGGCGGAGGCCGCCGACGACGAGGCCGAGCGCG
Organism: Solirubrobacterales bacterium; assembly: GCA_045805765.1. Lineage (GTDB taxonomy): Bacteria > Actinomycetota > Thermoleophilia > Solirubrobacterales > 70-9 > VAYN01. The sequence continues at coordinate 23,253 of JBJMKN010000014.1, read as the reverse complement.
AGGCGGCGCGGCGGGAGCTCGAGTTCGCCGAGCTCTACGCTCAGCACGACCGCATCCTCTCGGAGTCCGGCAGCCTCGACCGCGGCGACGTCTTCCTCGCCCTCGACTGCCTCCTGGTCGAGCGGCCTGACGTGCGGCGCCGGATCGCCGAGCGCTTCCCCCAGGTGATGGTCGACGAGCTCGAGGAGGCGACGCCGGCGCAGCTGGCGGTGCTCGAATCGCTTGCTCCCGACAACCCGAGCCAGGTCTTCGCGCTGGAGAGCGGCGCCGAGGTGACCGCGGCGGAGGGCTGGTTCGACCGCGTCCACCCCGAGGGTGAGCGGATCCTGCTCGAGCAGCGCTTCCGCGATCCCAAGCTCGGCTTCTGGCGCTGCGCCAACGAGCGCGCCCAAGCGCAGGCGGTGGCGCGGGCGGTCGAGCACCTCGGCGCGGCGGGGACGCCGCCCGACCAGATCTGCGTCCTCGTCGCCGACCCGGCAAAGCAGGGCGGCGCCGTCGCCGCGGCGATGGAAGAGCGCGGCATCCCCTTCCACCTCTCCGGCCCGACGGCGCTCTTCCAGCGGCCCGAGGTGCGCGACGCGATCGCCTGGCTGCGGGTGCTGGCCGACCCCGACGACTCGGCGGCGGCGGCGCGGGCCCTGACCCGGCCCCCGGTCGAGCTGCGCTCGGGGGACCTGGCGCGGCTGACGACGATCGCGCGGCGGCGCAAGCAGGACATGGTCGCCGCCTGCGAGGCCGCCCTCGACAGCCCCCAGTTCCAGCCCGAGGCGCGGGAGCGGATCCAGGCCTTCCTCAAGCTCTACAACGGCGCCGCCGCGGTGATGGAGGAACGGCGGGCCGACGTCTTCGTGCGGCGGCTGATCGAGCAGGTCGGGCTGCGGCGCCAGCGCCTCTTCGCCGCCCAGCCGGAGGTCGCCGAGCGGCTGCTCGCGCTCTCGCAGCTGGCCGAGCTGGCGACCGCCTGGGCCCGGCGCGAGCCGCACGGATCGACCCGCGGCTTCGTCACCTACCTCAGCGCCGTCGCCGAGGCGGGGACCGAGGAGGAAGAGGCCGAGCACCAGCGCTCTCCCGGGGCGGTCAACGTGATGGCGGCCGACGCGGTCAAGGGGCTCGGCTTCGACCACGTCTTCGTCCTCGGGCTCGAGCAGGAGCGCGACTGGGAGCGGATCGGCTCCCCTGCCCGCAGCGGCCTCGTCCTCTCGCGCCTCGAGCGCGGCCAGGGCGGCGAGGCCGAGCGCCCCTCCCACTTCTTCGAGGGCGCTTTGCAGACGGCAGGCGGCGAGGAGGAGGCGCACGAGGAGGAGCTGTTCGGCCCCGCCGAGGGCCTGCACGCGACCTACCGGGCGCTGCGCGAGCAGGTGCTGGAGGCTTCCTGGCGGGCGGGGCGAGAGCTCTCCGAGCCGCGCCTCGACACCGCGATCGACGTCAACCGCGCGATCGCCCGCTACCTCGAGCTGCTGAAGCTGGCGGCGCTGGCGCAGCGTCCCGGGGACGAGCCGACGGCGGAGGCGATCGAGGCGGTCAACGGGCTGCTGCGGCAGGTCGCGACCCCCGAGCAGCAGGCCGAGCTCGACGCCTCCTCGCTCGACTCCTACCTGCTCGACTCAGAGCGCGAGCGCGGCCGCCGGCTCGATCTCGTCGCCGCCCGCGAGGAGCCCTCGCTGGCCGCCTTCCTGCCGCGCCGCGGCGACGGCAAGCTCAGCCTCTCTGCGTCGGACCTCTCGCTCTACCTCACCTGCCCGCTCAAGTACAAGTTCGCGCGGGTCTTCGGGATCCCCCAGGAGCCGACGATCAACCAGCGCTTCGGCATCCTCTTCCACAACGTCCTCGAACGCTTCCACAAGGAGCCGCCGGACAATCCCGAGGAAGGGCTGCGGGCGCTGAACCAGCTCTTCGAGTCCGGCTGGCGGCGGACCGGCTTTGGGTCGACCGACGACGAGCTGCAGTTCCGCGACCGCGCTCGCGAGGCGCTGCGCCTCTACTGGGAAAACGAGCGCGGATCCGAAGGCGAGCCGGTCTGGCTGGAGAAAAAGTTCGACTTCAAGGTCGGCGACCACCACGTCCGCGGCCGGGTCGACCGCGTCGACCGCCTCCCGGACGGCGACTACGAGCTGATCGATTACAAGACGGGAGAGCGCAAGACCGAAGCGGACCTCGACGACGACCTGCAGCTCGCGCTCTACCGGATGGCCGCGCGCGAGGCCTGGGGCATCGAAGCCAGCACCGGCAGCTACTACTACGTCCTCGACGGCGACAAAGTGGCGGCCCCGACCAAGCCCGACGACGCCGAGCGGGTGGAGCGCACCGTCCTCCAAGTAGGCGAGGGCATCCTCAGCCAAGACTTCGAGCCCCGCCCCTCCCCCACCGTCTGCAGCTGGTGCGACTACCGGCTGATCTGCCCGGCGGCTGAAGCCTGAGCGTCTAGCTCTTGTCGTCGCCGCGTTGCCTGAGGAAGCGTTGGAACTCGCGGGCGAGGGTGTCAGCTGAGGGGAGCTCTTCGCCCTCCTCGATCAGCTCCGCCTGTTCGGCCTCGATCCGGGTGACCAGCTCCTCGATCTCCGGGTTGGCGGCGACGGCGCGGCCGATCTGCTCCTCGTAGTCGGCCGTTTCCTCTTCCAGCTCGGAGGCCTCGACGGCGATCCCGGTCAGGCCCTCGAGGCGGCGCAGCAGCGCCAGCGCCGCCTTCGGGTTGGGGACGGCGGCGACGTAGTGGGGCACGGCGGCCCAGAGCGAGGCCGAGTCGATGCCGTTCTGGCGGCAGAGGTCGTGGACGACGCCGACGATGCCGGTCGGCCCCTCGTAGCTGGAGCGCTCGAGTTCGAGCTCCTCGACCAGCTCGGCGCTGGAGGCGAGGCCGGTGATCGGCACCGGCAGGGTGTGGGAGACCTCGGCGATCAGGGCGCCGAGGGTGACGACCATCTCCACCCCGAGGGCGTCGGCGACGGTCGCGACGGTCTCCGAGAAGGTGCGCCAGCGCAGGTTCGGCTCGGTTCCGTCGAGGAGGACGAGGTCGCGGTCGGCGCTCGGCACCAGCGCCGCGTAGACGTTGTTCTCCGGCCACTCGATGCGCCGGGTCTGGCCTTCGTCCATCGTGATCGTCGGCCTCGTCGACTGGAAGTCGAAGTAGTCCTCGGGATCGAGGCTGGCGACGAGCTCAGCGTCGAGCGAGGTCGCGACCGCTCCGAGCGCGGTCGAGGCCGCGGCCGCCGCGTCGTTCCAGCCCCGAAAAGCGCAGACCATGATCGGCGCGCGAAGGTGCGGCAGGTCGCCTTCCCAGCTCAGTGAATCCACGCTTTCGAGCGTAGACCATCGTCTTTCCGCGCTTGCCGCTCAGGCGGTGCGGGCGCGGCGGATCAACTGGGCCGCCATGAACAGCGCCAGCGCCGCGAAGGAGAGCTGCAGCGCGCGTTCGGAGATGTGGTTGGCGGCGGTGACGCCGATCCAGACGCCGAGCGGCGAGAGCGCGCCGACGATCATCGCCTCGCGGGCCCGGACGTTGCCGTAGCCGTTCTGGCGGTAGGCGCCGACGATGGCGACGATGACGATCATCAGCAGCGAGGTCGACTCCGCCTCGACCTGGGTGAGGCCGATGAAGATCGTCAGCGCCGGGACGAAGAGGACGCCGCCGCCGACCCCGACCAGGCCGCCGGTGAGGCCGCCGAAGAGGCAGATCAAGACCGCCGCCAGCTCGCTCACGAGAGGATCAGCTCCACGGCGATCGCGATCAGGAGCGCGGCGAAGAGGTAGGAGACCGTGCGCTGGGGGATCCGCTGCTGGATCGCGGTCCCGAGGACGACCCCGAGCACCGCCGGGATCGAGAGCAGCAGGGCGGTGCCGACGTGGACGTTGCCGTAGATCCCGCCCTGGGCGAGGGCGCCGAGCAAGCCGATGAGGATGATCGCGGCGAGGCTGGTGCCGGTCGCCAGGCGCTCGCCGTAGGCGAACCAGAAGATCAGCAGCGGCACGATGATCGTCCCGCCCCCGACCCCGAAGAGGCCGCTGAAGATTCCGGCGAGGGTGCCGATCGCCGCCAGCTTCCAGATCTCGTGGTCCGGGGTCGCGGCGGCGTCCATCTCGCGATACTAGAGCCGTGTCCCCCCAGTCCGAGAGCGGGGGCGGCGAGTGGGCCGCGAGGCTCGAGCCGCTCCGCAGCGAGCCGCGCCGCGCGGCGATCCTGACCGACGTCGACGGGACCCTGGCGCCGATCGTCGAGCGGGCCGAGGACGCGGCGGTGCCGGCGGCGGCGCGCGAGGCGCTGGCGGCGCTGAGCGAGCGCTATGCCCTGGTCGGCTGTATCTCCGGCCGGCGGGCGGAGGAGGCGCGGCGCCTGGTCGGCCTCGACACCCTCGCCTACGCCGGCAACCACGGCCTCGAGCTGCTGCTTCCGGGGGACGCGGAGCCGCGGCCGGATCCCTCGGTCGCCGGCCGCGAGAGCGAAGCGGCCGAGTTCCTCGCCGGCCTCGACGGCAAGCGCCTGAGCGCGGCGGGGCTGCGGCAGGAGGACAAGGGGCCGATCCAAGCGCTGCACTGGCGCGGCGCCGCCGACGAGGCCGCGGCGCAGAGCTGCGCCCACGAGATCGCCAACGAGGGCGGGCGCGCCGGCCTGGAACCGCGCTGGGGCCGCAAGGTGCTGGAGCTGCGCCCGGTCGGCGGCGGCGGCAAGGACGGGGCGATCGCCTCGCTCCTGGCCGAGGACGGCGTCGACCGCGCCGCCTATGCCGGCGACGACCGCACCGACCTCGACGCCTTCCGTCGGTTGCGGGAGCTGCGGCAGGAGGGACAGCTCAGCGCCGGCGTCTGCGTCGGCGTGCTCTCGGCCGAGGCGCCGGCCGAGCTGGCGGAAGAGTCCGACCTCACCGTCGCCGGCCTCGACGGCTGGCTGGAGATCCTCGAGTGGCTGGCGAGCTGAGAGCGGAGAGCGCCTGATGCCCTACACCGACCTGCTCCGCGCCAGCGTCTTCATCACCGCCGCCGAGGCGACCGCCCTCGGCGCGATCACCGCGGTCGCCGCCAACCGCGACGGGGAAACGACGATCGTCCTCATCGCCGCCGCCTGGTGGCTGGTCGCCCTGGCGATCGGCCTCTACCTGGGCCGCCCACAGCGGGCGGCCGACGACGTCCGCGACGCGCTCGCCCGCGCCCGCACCGCCACCTCGCTGCCGGACCAGACCCCCGCCCGGATCGCCTTCACCCGCCTCTGGCCGATCGCGATGACCGCGATCCTCGCCGGCGTCCTCGGCATCTTCTTCCCCGGCGTGGCCGCGGTCGGCGCCGGCTACGCCCTGATCGTCTCCCTCGCCTGGCACACCCGCGAGGCGGCGGTGCTCGGAGTCGAGGCCCGCGATGGCATCAAGTTCTACGTGGTCCCCAGCCACCCGTTGAGACCGATCGAGCTGGTGCGGGCGCCGGGGCTGAGGAGCGATATCTAGTTAATGTTCTATATGTAGGACTTTATGTGATTTAATGTTCTGTATATGGAACAAAATCGCAGAAAGGTTCCGCCGCCTGTCCGTCGGGCTCTGCGCTCCTTGGGCGATGACGTCCTGACGTGGCGAAAGCTGCGCGGCCTCACCCAAGCCCAGTTGGCCGACCGCAGCGACGTCTCGCGCGGAACCCTGCACCGGCTCGAAAAGGGAGACGGAGGGGTTAGCGCCGAGAACCTGCTCCGAATCCTCAGGGGCCTAGGGATCCTCGACTCACTTTCGCGCGGGCTGGACCCTTACGAGTCTGACGTCGGCCGCCTCCGCTCAGAGGAACGGCTTCCCGCGCGAGTGCGGCCCCGAAAGCTAAGCGGGCCCGACGATGGCTGATCGAAGGGTCGAAGTCTTCGTCCAGATCGAAGGGGAGGACCGCCGCGCCGGCGAGCTCTGGTCTCACCGACGACGGGGTCGAGAGTCGGCAACCTTCTCCTACGCGATCGAGTACCTGGAAGATCCCGCCGCCTTTGAGCTCGATCCCGCCCTGCCGCTGGTCGACGGTCTGCAGCAGACCCCTGACGGGCGGGCGATCTTCGGTGCTTTCAGCGACTGCGCGCCGGATCGCTGGGGACGGCGCCTGATCGGGCGCGCGTTACGACGTCGAGCACAGCAGGCGGAGCAAACCTGGGGGTGGCGGGAGAGTTCCGGCTCGATGACGAAGAGGCCGAACAGATCTTGAAGGAAGTGGGAGAGGCCACCTCCTCCTGGCGGCAGGTGGCGGCAACGCAGGGGTTGAGCTCCGGCGCGATCAAGGCGATGGCGCCTGCCTTCGAGCATGAAGAGTCCGGGGCGGTCGAGAAGCTTGCGCGTACGTAGTTAGCTTCAGCCCTTCAGCAGCTTCTTGAACTGCGTCCAGCCGCGGGTGTTGGCGACGTCGTCGGCGGTGAGCCAAGCGCGGCGGGCGGTGGCCACGGCGTAGGCCATGTTGTCGAGGGTGTCGACGCCGTGGGCGTCGGTGTTGAGGACAATCCTCACCCCGGCTTCGGAGGCGAGGCGGGCGTGGAGGTCGGAGAGGTCGCGGCGGTTGGGGTTGCCGTTGATCTCGATCATCGTCCCGGTCCGCGCCGCCGCCTCGGCGACCTTCTCGACGTCGATGCCGTAGGGCTCACGGCGGCCGATCAGGCGCCCGGTGAGGTGGCCGATGCAGTCGACGTTGGGGTTTTCGATCGCGGTGACGACGCGCTCGGTCATCTGGCTTTCGGAGACGTTGAAGGAGGTGTGGACGGAGGCGACGACCCAGTCGAGGGCGGCGACGAGGTCGTCGGGGTAGTCGAGGGTGCCGTCGAGGCCGATGTTGATCTCCGAGCCGGCGAGGAGGCGGAAGTCCTTCTTCCCGTAGCCCTCGTTCCAGGCCGCGATCTCCTCGATCCGCTCCCAGAGCCGCTCGGCGGTGACGTGGTCGCCGAAGCCGTGGCTGGCCGAGTGGTCGGTGATCGCCAGGTACTCGTAGCCCCGGTCGCGCGCCGCCTCGGCCATCTCCTCGACGCTGTTGCGCCCGTCCGAGAGGGTGGTGTGGGAGTGGAGGTCGCCCTTGACGTCGCCGACCTCGACCAGCTGCGGCAGCTTCCCCTCACGCGCCGCCTTCAGCTCACCGCGGCCCTCGCGCAGCTCCGGCTCGATGTAGGCGTAGCCGAGGCGCTCGTAGACCTCGGCCTCGGTCGCGCAGGTCTGGACGTCGCCGCTCTCTGTGTCGGTGATCCCGTGCTCGGAGACCGAGAGGCCGCGGGAGACCGCCTCTTCGCGCAGCTGCACGTTGTGGGCCTTGGAGCCAGTGAAATGTTGAAGCAGGTTGCCGAAGGCCGCCGGCGCGACGATCCGCAGGTCGACCGAGACGCCGTTGTGGGTCTGGGCGCGGACGCCGTTGGGGCCGGGGGTGCCGGCGGCGGCGATCAGCGGGTGGCTCGCGAGATGCTCGGAGAGCGCCGCCGGCTCCTCGGTGGTGGCGATCAGGTCGATGTCCTTGCAGGTCTCGCCCCAGCGGCGGACCGAGCCGGCTACCTCGACCTGGTTGGCCGCGGGATGCTCGCGCAGCGCCGCCGCCAGCTCCTCGGCGATCGGCTTCACCTTCGAGAGCAGCAACCGGCCCGGCCCCTCGCCAGGCTCGCCGAGCCGCTCCAGCGAGGCGAGGATGTTCTCCTCCGCCTTCGGGCCGAGGCCTTTGACGTCGCGGATCTTCTCGCCCTCGGCCGCCGCTTTCAGGTCCTCCATCGAGGAGATTTCCAGCTCCTCGAAGAGGCGGCGGGCGGTTTTCGGGCCGACGCCGGGGACCCGGGTTACCTCGATCAGGGTCGGCGGGAACTTCGCCTTCAGCTTCACCGCGGCCGGGATCTCGCCGGTCTCGATCAGCGCGTCGATCTTTTCCGCCAGGGTCTTGCCGACGCCGGGGACCTTGGTCGCTTCGCCGCGGCCGGCCAGCTCGGCGACCGAGACCGGGCTCTCGCGGATCGCCTTGGCGGCGGTGCTGTAGGCGAGGACGCGGTATTTGACCGCGCCGTCGAGCTCGTAGAGGACTCCCAGCTCTTCCAGCGCGGCGGCGATCTCGGCGTTGGTCACGAAGGCAACTCTAGGAGTTCCTCCCCGGCGCCCGCCGAATAGCATCGCGGCGATGACCGAGTCCCCCGGCGGCCCCGCCTGGCTGGTCCTGCCGACCTACAACGAGGCCGAGAACGTCGAGCCGCTGGTCGAAGCCGCCCGCGCGAAGCTGCCGCCGAACGCCCAGGTGCTGATCGTCGACGACAGCTCTCCCGACGGGACCGGGGAGATCGCCGACCGGCTCGCGGCGCGCCACGGGAACGTCGCCGTGCTGCACCGGCCGCACAAGGAAGGCCTCGGGCCCGCCTACATCGCCGGCTTCCGGGCGGCGCTCGCCGGCGGGGCCGGCCTCGTGCTGGAGATGGACGCCGACTTCTCCCACGACCCCGCCTACCTGCCGCGGCTGCTGGAGGCGGCGAAACGGGCCGACGTCGTGCTCGGCTCGCGCTACGTCGACGGCGGCGGGGTCAGCGACTGGGGGCCGCTGCGTCGGGCGGTCAGCCGCGGCGGCAGCACCTACGCGCGGCTGGTGCTCGGGGTCGGCGTCCGCGACCTCACCGGCGGCTTCAAGTGCTTCCGCCGCGAGGTCCTCGAGGCGATCGACCTCGACCAGATCAGCACCCGCGGCTACGCCTTCCAGGTCGAGGTGACCTACCGGGCGATCCGGCTCGGCTTTAAGGTTGTGGAGGTGCCGATCGTTTTCCGCGAGCGGCGGGTAGGAAGCTCGAAGATGGACCTCAAGATCGTCGCCGAGGCGGTCTGGCGCCTCCCCCTACTACGGCGCTATACTTTCTGAAGTATTGAGCTGAAGCCGAAACATCGACCGGGAGACCGATACCAGTGACTGGCAAATTGACGGACGTAACCGACGCCACCTTCAAAGCTGACGTGCTCGACGCCGAGGGCCCCGTCCTCGTCGACTTCTGGGCACCCTGGTGCGGTCCGTGCCGCGTCGTCCACCCGGTCCTGGAGGAGATCGACGCCGAGCGCGACGACCTCAAGATCGTCTCGATCAACGTCGACGAGAACCAGCAGACGGCGGCCAACTACGAAGTCCTCTCGATCCCGACGATGATCCTCTTCAAGGACGGCGCGATCGCGAAGAAAGTCGTCGGGGCGATGCCGAAGCGCCGCCTCGAGGCCGAGCTGGAGCCGGCGCTCGCCTAGGCGGCGCCGCTCTCCCTCCCGCCGATGCCGTTCGTTCACGTCCACTGGTACGAGGGGCGCACCGACGAGCAGAAGGCGGAGATCGCCAAGCGGATCGAAGCGGCCCTGATCGAGGTAGCCGGCGTCGCGCCGGATCACTGCTGGGTGAAGTTCGACGACTCGAAGAAGTCGGACTTCATCATCGGCGAGAAGCCGAGCGAGTAGTTACGTCCGGCTGACGCCGATTTTGAGGTCGCGGCCGTCGATCTTGGCGGCGGCGCCGTTGTCGTCGCCGTCGTAGGAAACGGAGGTGGCGAGGACCTCGCTTGAGAGGTAGTCCTGGTGAGCCTGGGCGGCTTCGAGGAGGTCGGAGTCGCCGGCGAGGGTGAGGTCGATGCGGTCGGTGATCTCCAGGCCCGCGGCTTTGCGGGCGCTCTGGACGGCGTGGACGATCTCGCGGGCGAGGCCCTCGCGGCGGAGCTCGTCGTCCAGCTCGAGCTGGAGGGCGACGGCGTGGCCGGCCTCGGCCTCGACCTCGTAGCCCTCCAGGGGCTGCAGGGCGAGCGTGATGTCGTCGGGGCCGAGGGTGTGGTCGGTGCCGTCGATCGAGATCCCGACTTCGCCTCCCTCGGCGAGGGTCGCGGCGACGTGGGCCGCGTCGAGGGCCTCGACCGCGGCGGCCACCTGGGGCATGCTCTTGCCGAAGCGGGGGCCGAGGGCGCGGTAGTTGGGCTTGGCGCTGTAGCTGACCAGCTCGGACTCGTCGCTGACGAAATCGAGCTCCTTGACGTTGAGCTCGGCGGTGACGAGCCCGGCGCGGGCTTCGATCGCCGCCCGCTCGGCCTCGTTGGCGACGATCACGGCCCGGCGCAGCGGCTGGCGCACCTTCGCCTTCGCCTGGGCGCGGGCGGCGCGGCCGAGCTCGACCGTGAGCCGGACCGCCTCCATCCCTTGCTCGAGCCCGCTGTCGGCGAGCGCCTCGTCGACCTCCGGGAAGTCGCGTAGGTGGACCGACTCCGCCTCGCCGCTGAGGTTGCGGTGGATCTCGTCGGCGAGGAAGGGGACGAACGGGGCCAGCATCGCCGTCGTCTCCAGCAGGCAGTGGCGCAGGGTCGCGAAGGCGGCGCGGTCGCCGTCCCAGAAGCGGCGGCGGCTGAGCCGCACGTACCAGTTGGAGAGTTCCTCGACGTACTCGGCGATCGCCCGTCCGGCGGCGGTGCAGTCGTAGTCGTCCATCCGCTCGCGCACGGTCGCCGTCGTCGCCTGCAGCCGCGAGAGCGCCCAGCGGTCGAGGTCGTTGAGGTCGTCGCGTGGTTCTTTTCGGTCGCTGTCCGTCCGGAAGGAACCACGGAACTCCTCGGGCGTCAGGTTCTCCGCGTTCGCGTAGAGGACCCAGAAGGAGTAGGTGTTCCAGAGGGTGAGGAGGAACTGGCGGACCGACTCGCCGACAGTGTCGACGCTGAAGCGGTAGCCGGCCCAGGGCTGCTGGGCGGTCAGGTAGTACCAACGGAACGCGTCGGCGCCGTGGGCATCGAGGACGTCCCAGGGGTCGACGACGTTGCCGCGGCTCTTCGACATCTTCTGCCCCTCGGGGTCGAGGATGAGGCCGAGGCAGACGCAGTTCTTGTAACTGGAGGTGTCGAAGAGGAGGGTCGACTCGGCGAGCAGGGTGTAGAACCAGCCGCGAGTCTGGTCCTGGGCCTCGCAGATGTAGTCGGCCGGGAAGCGCTCCTCGAACTCCTCCTTGCCCTCGAACGGGTAGTGGAACTGCGCGAAGGGCATCGCGCCGCTGTCGTACCAGGTGTCGATCACGGAGACGACCCGGCGCATGACGCCGCCGCAGTCGGAGCAGTCGAGGGTGACGCCGTCGATGTAGGGGCGGTGGAGGTCGTCGGGGACGGGCTCGCGGGCGCGCTCGCGCAGCTCGGCGACCGAGCCGGCGCAGAAGCGGCCGTCGCATCCCTCCTCCGTGCACTCCCAGATCGGCAGCGGCGTCCCCCAGTAGCGGTCGCGGGAGAGCGCCCAATCGACGTTGTTCTCCAACCATTTGCCGAAGCGGCCGTGCTTGATGTGCTCGGGGTGCCAGCCGATCTCCTCGTTGTTGGCGAGCAGCTGGTCCCGCGCCTGCGAGGTGGCGATGTACCAGCTCGACTTGGCGTAGTAGAGGAGCGGCGTGCCGCAGCGCCAGCAGTGCGGGTAGGCGTGCTCGTAGACCTCCTCGCGGAAGAGCAGGCCGCGCTGGTCGAGGTCGCCGATCAGGGCCGCGGTGACCTCCGCGTCCTTGACGAACTTTTCCTCGAAGTCGGCGACCCGCCCGTCGAATTTGCCGTCGAGGCCGACCGGGTTGTAGAGGGTGGCGGCGTCGGTCGGGTCGAAGATCCCCGCCGCGGCGGCGACCCGGTAGTCGTCCTCGCCGAAGGCGGGGGCGATGTGGACGAGGCCGGTGCCGTCCTCGGTGGTGACGAAGTCGCCGGCGAGGACCTGGAAGGCGTTCGCGGGGCCGCCGTCCTCGAGGGCGAAGACGGGCCCGCGGTAGCGGCGGCCGACGAGGTCGGATCCGGGGAAGCGGTCGAGCACCTCCGCCCCCTCCCCCAGCACCTTCTCGACCAGCGGCTCGGCGAGGATCACGGTCTCGTCCTCGAGCCGCGCCCGCACGTAGGTGACACCGGGCGCTACGGCGACGGCGACGTTGCCGGGCAGGGTCCACGGGGTCGTCGTCCAGACCAGCATCGACTCGCTGGACTCGCTGCCGTCGTCCGCGAGCAGCGGGAAGCGGACGTAGATCGATGGGTCCTTAACGTCCTCGTAGCCGAGCGCCACCTCATGCGAGGACAGCGCCGTGCCGCAGCGCGGGCAGTAGGGGACGACCTTGTGGCCCTCGTAGAGGCGGTCCTTGTCCCAGAGCTGCTTCAGCGACCACCAGACCGACTCGATGTAGTCGTCCTCGAGGGTGACGTAGGGGTCGTCGAGGTCGATCCAGAAGCCGATCCGCTCCGTCAGCTTGTTCCAGTCCTCGACGTATTCGAAGACCGACTCGCGGCAGCGCTGGTTGAACTCGGCGATCCCGAGCTCCTCGATCTCCTGCTTGGAGGAGATCCCGAGCTGCTTTTCAACCTCGAGCTCGACCGGCAGCCCGTGGCAGTCCCAGCCAGCCTTGCGCGGGACCCGATACCCGCACATCGTCTTGTAGCGCGGGTAGACGTCCTTGAAGACGCGGGCGAGGACATGGTGGGACCCGGGACGGCCGTTGGCGGTCGGCGGCCCCTCGTAGAAGCTCCAGACTGGGGCGTCGGCGCGGTTGGCGAGCGAGCGCTCGAAGACCTTCTCCTCGCGCCAGCGCGCGAGCACCCGCTGCTCCAGCTCGGGAAAGGACTGCTTCGGGTCTACGGGCTCGAATCCGGGCACGGGACTCACGATTCTATGAGCGTCAGAAATCGCAGGATGCTCGGGAGCTTTTAAGGCAATGTCGCGAAAGCTCACCAGACGAGGACGAACTCGCTCGGGTCCTGCGGGTTGGCGTAGACCGGCAGGACCAGTCCCGGCTCCATCCGGGTGGCGGCGAAGACGGGCATGATCTCCCGCCGCTTCACCTCCCGCCGCCCCTGCCCCGGCACGTCGAGGTCGAGCCGGAGGCTCATCAGCGGCATCTCGTTGACGGTGGCGCTGCTGCCGGCGTGAAGGACGGTGGCGGTGCCGCGCAGGCCCTGCCGGAAGATCCAGTCGTTGCGGGCCGCCTTGCGTTGCTGGCGGCGGGCGTACCAGTAGAGCCCCGCAGCGACGAGAACCCAGATCACCCCGATCGAGGCGAGGATCGCCGCGACTTCCCCGGGGGCTCCGGCAAGGATCGGGACGATCGCTAGCGCCGCCCCCATCAGGCCGAAAAAGGCGATCAACCCGATGCCGACCCTGTTGAGCTGCATCTACTCCTCGCACTCCCTGCTGATCCGGTCGGCGACGTGTGCGGTCGCGTCGCAGAGCGCGGCGAGGCCGGCGGCGCCCGGGTCGTCCTCCTCGATGCTGCCAAGCAGGGCGCCGTAGGCGAGCTCAAAGGAGAAGTCGGCGGGCGGCTTCGTCCCCAGCCAATCGACGAAGCTCGGCGAGAACAGCTGGCGCAGCCAGTTCGGGTCCTGGTAGGGACTGGTGCTGACGTCGAAGCGCTCGTTCAGAGCCGTGCTCTCGGTCCAGAGCTTCGAGTGGCGCGCCTCGAAGCCGTAGAACTCGTCGTCGCGGGTGCTGCGGCCGCGGCGGATGCAGAACACCCGCGGCGCGAAGGCGGTTGCGGCGGGGATCTCGGTGAGGGCGACGTGGAAGCGGAACGTCTTGTTGCGCGTGTAGGCGAGCTGGCCGACGACGCCGTCGACTCCCTCGCCGAGCGAGCCGCGCGCCGCCGGGTGCAGCGGCTGGCCCTTGGCCTCGACGATCAGGGGCGTCAATGGCCCGGGGTCGAAGGACGGCAGCTGCTCGAGGCCGCGGCTGGCGGCGAGCTCGGCGTAGGCGGAGGAGGCGTCAGCCACGCGCGCAGCCTAAGGCGGGGGGCGGCGCGGAGACGGTTCGCGCGGGCCGCTAGGGTGCAGCGCCGATGGAGCGCTACGACTTGAACGGCAAGGTCGCGCTGGTCACCGGCGCCGCCCGCGGCATCGGCTTCGAGACCGCGCGGCAGATGCACCTGCGCGGCGCCTCGGTCGCGGTCCTGGATCTCGACGCAGACGAGGCGCGCGAGGCGGCGGAGCGGATCGGCCCGCGGGCGATCGGCCTCGGCGGCGACGTCACCGACCAGAGCGCGATGATGAACGCCGTCGCCGAGATCGTCGAACAGCTCGGCGGCATCGATGTCGCGGTCGCCAACGCCGGGATCGCGCAGAAGCAGTTCGCGACTGTGCGGGCGATCTCCGGCGAGGAATGGGAGCGCGTCTTCGAGGTCGACATGCTCGGCGTCTGGCGCACGGTGCGGGCGGCGCTGCCGCAGATCGTCGAGCGCCGCGGCCAGATGATTGTCGTCTCCTCCGTCTACGCCTTCGCCAACGGCATGGGCAACAGCCCATATGCGGTCGCTAAGGCCGGGGTCGAGGCCCTGGGGCGGACGCTGCGGGCGGAGCTGGCGCCGCACGGGGCGAGCGCCAGCGTCGCCTACTTCGGCTGGGTCGACACGAAAATGGTCCAGGACGCCTTCGAGCAGGAGGACTCGCCGCGGATGCGGGAACTGAGCCCGGAGTGGCTGCTGAAACGGATCAGCCCGGAAGAGGCCGGCGCCGGCCTCGTGCGCGGGATTGAGGAACGCGCGCCGAGGCTCTTCGTCCCCAAGTGGTGGCGGTACGTCTCGGCCTTCCGCGGCCTGATCAACCCGCTGCTGGACAAGCGGATGGAGACGGACGAGAAGACGCGGGCGCTGGTGCGGGACTTGGACGCGAAGAGCGTCGACGGGGCCTAAAGGACCGAGCGCCTTCGGTCCCGAACTTCCCCAACCTCTATCTCGGCTGGGTAGAGGTTGGGGAAGTTCGGGTGAGGCGCTCTAGGAGGGACACGACCGACTCATAGGGCTGGCCGGTGGCCCGGGTCATCGCGATCTCGCAGGTGCGGTTGCTCGAGAGGTAGGCGTCGAAGGCGCGGCCGGACAGCTCTTCGGCTTGGGGGCGCGTGGCGGAGGCGGTTAGCTCGGGGTGGGTGACGCCGCGGTCGCCGGCGAAGGCGCAGCAGGTGGCGGAGGGAGCGACGAAGACGTCGTCGGCAAGGGCGTTGGCGAGAACTCGAAGCGGATGAGCGAGGGCGAGGCGTCGGGTCGCGCACGTCGGATGGACCGTCGCGGACCCGACCTTCGCGTCGACCTCGAGGTTCGGCAGCAGCCGCAGCGCCCACGCCACCGAGTCGATGATCTCGACCTTCGAATGCCGCTCCGCGTTTTCCGCCGAGAGGACCCCCTCGGCCGGATCGGCAATCGCCCCCGTGCAAGACGCAGCGTCAATAACGACGGGCAGCGCCCCTTCCCCGCTCCACTCCCACAACCGCTCCACCATCTCATTCGCCTTATGCGCATGAGCGGCAGCAAACCCTTTCGAGCTCCAAGGCAACCCACAACAACTCCCCGCCACATCCTCCGGAACCACCACCGGCATCCCAGCCCGCGCCGAAACCGTCACAAGATCGTCAACCACAGATCGACGGGACGATTTCCGGATAGATAGGTCGGTTTTCGTCCCGTCGGCGGAGGGGGCGCCGAAGATGCGGTTGGTGCAGCTCAGGACGTACACCGCAGCGGTCCCGGATGGAGGAGAGGGTGACCCTCTCCGGACCCTCCCCGCTGTTGTCCGGAGAGGGTCACCCTCTCCTCCCCCAGCGGCAGGCACCTCGCCACTCGCCGGTCCAGGCAACCCTGCACCGCGCTTCGTCCTACGAGCCAATGGCCCTGCGACCTTGAGAGCAAATCGCGACAACCTCTCGACCGCTCCCCAACGCTTGGCCGCCGCCAAAGCCGCCTTTTCCGCCCGCTCCCCATGCTGCGCCACCCGCAGCTCCTTGACCATCCGCCCCGTATCGATCCCCAACGGACAGGCGATCTGGCAGGACCCGTCCGTCGCGCAGGTCTGCAGCGCCTCGTAGTCGTACTCGGCCAGCAGCGCCCGCTGCACCGGCGACCCTTCGGGCTGGCGCGCCATCTCGCGGCGCAGGACGATCCGCTGGCGCGGGGTCGTCGTCAGGTTGCGGCTCGGGCAGACCGGCTCGCAGAAGCCGCACTCGACGCAGGTCGTGGCGCCGCCCCAGTCCTCGATCGCCGGCGTCGTTTTCAGGTCGCGCAGGTGGATGCCGGGGTCGCGGCTGAGGATGACGCCGGGCGAGAGGACGCCGTCGGGGTCGGCGAGCTGCTTCAGCCGCCACATCAGCTCGGTCGCCTTCTCCCCCCACTCGCGCTCCACGTAAGGAGCCATGTTCACCCCGGTGCCGTGCTCGGCCTTGAGCGAGCCGTCGTACTTGCCGACGATCAGCTCGACGAGGCCGCCCATGAAGGCCTCGTAGCGCTCGAGGTCCTCCTGCTTGGCGAAGTCCGGGGTCAGCATGAAGTGGAGGTTTCCGGCCGAGGCGTGGCCGGCGACGCCGGGGAGGAAGCCGTGCTCGCCGAGCAGCGCCTGCAGGTCCTTGGCGCCTTCGGCGATCCGCGCCGGCGGCACGCAGACGTCCTCGACGATCAGCGCCGTGCCCTCCGGCCGCACCCGGCCGATCAGCCCGTGCAGCCCCTCGCGCACTCGCCAGGCGAGCTCGATCGCCTCCGGCTCGCGGGTGAAGTCGAGCGGGCGGATCGTCTCGTGGGAGCCGAGGATCGCTTCGGCGCGAAGCACCTGGGCGGCGAGGTCGCCCTCGTCGGTGCCGCCGAACTCGACCAGCAATACGGCGGACTCCGGCGGCAGCTCTTTCCACTCCTGCGGCGCCCCGACCATGTTCCAGGCGGCGGTGATCAGCGCCGGCGCCACCATCAGCTCGACCGCGGTCGCGCCCGAGGCGACCAGGTCGCCGACCGGGGCGACCGCCTCGTCGATGCCGGGGAAGTGGACCCAGGCGGTCGTCGTCACCGGCGAGACCGGGACCGTCTCGAAGACGACCTCGGCGATGAAGGCGAGCGTGCCCTCGGAGCCGACGAGGAGGCGGCGGAAAATCTCCAGCGGCTCCTCGGCGTCGAGGAAGGCGCAGAGCCGGTACCCGGTCGTGTTCTTGATCTCGAACTTGCGGCGGATCCGCTCGGCAAGCTCGGCGTCGGCGCGGATCTCGTCGCGGATCGCCTCGAGGCCGGCGACCAGCTCCGGCTCGGCGGCGGCGAAGCGCTCGGCCGCGTCCGGGGCGCCGGTGTCGATCACCGTCCCCGACGGCAGCACGAAGGTCAGCTCCCGCACCGTCGAGTAGGAGTCCTTGGTGACGCCGCAGCGCATCCCGCCCGAGTTGTTGGCGACGACGCCGCCGACCGTGCAGACGTCGGTGCTGGCCGGGTCGGGGCCGAGTTTGCGGCCGTACGGGGCGAGGACGCGGTTGGCGTGGCCGAGGATCGTCCCCGGCTTCACCCGCGCCCGGGCGCCGTCGTCCTCGACCCGCACCCCGCCCCAGTGCTTGCGCACGTCGACGAGGATGCCGTCGCTCTGGCCCTGCCCGTTGAGGCTGGTGCCGCCGGCGCGGAAGGTGACGGGAATCTCACGCTCGCGTCCGAAGCGCAGGGCCTTGGCCACATCATCCGCATCACGCGCCTCGACCACAGCCCGCGGGAAGCGTCGATAAGGGCTGGCGTCGGAGGCGTAGGAGACGAGGTCGGTGACCCGGTGCAGGACGCGGTCGGCGCCGAGCAGCTCCTCCAGCTCTCGCCGCAGCGGCGCGGCGACTCCGACGGCAAGCTCGTCTGGCGCCCGGTCGGCGGTCGGCTGGCTCGGCGGAGGCGGGACCGGCTCTCTCCAACCGCCGCGGACATCGCCTAGAAGAGGGACATCCCGGGCTGGACCGGCACTTCGACCAGCTCCGGCCGGGAGGAGGCGAGGGCCGAGGCGAGCGCGCCGGCGACCTCGTCGCGGCTGCTGGCGCGGGTCGCGTTCACCCCGTAGCCCTCGGCGACCGCGGCGACGTCCAGCTTCGGCAGGTCGAGGCCCGGCGCGGCGTTCACCTGCTCGACTTCGGCGAACCACTTGAGGATCGCGTACTCGGAGTTCTGGAGGACGAGGAAGGTGACGGGGGCGTTGTAGGCGACGGCGCTCCAGAAGGCGGTGATCGCGTACTGGGCCGAGCCCTCGCCGAGCACGCAGACGACGGGTCGGTCGGGCTGGGCGAGCTGGACGCCGACCGAGGCGGCGAGGCCGAAGCCGAGGCCGCCGCCGGCGCTGAAGTAGTAGCTGCCCGGACGGGAGATCCGCAGCTGGTTGCGCAGCGCCAGCGTGCTGGAGGGGGACTCGAGGACGACGATCGCGTCCTCGGGCATCGCTTCGGCGAGCGCGGTGTGGACGGTCGAGGCGTTGAGCGGATCGGAGGCGGGGATTTCCTGCGGACCCGGGTTCGGCTCCGGCGCCTGGCGCGAGGACTCCGGCACCACCTCCACCAGCGCCGCCAGGGTCAGCCCGACGTCGGCGACGATCGCGTCGCCCATCGGCGCCCGCACCGCCTCGTCGGGATCGCTGGTTATCGCGACCAGCTCCGCTCCCTCGGGCAGCAGCGGCCCGGGGATGTGCGGGTAGTACGGGAAGACCGAGCTGCCGGCGACGAGGATCAGGTCGTGGCCCTCGAGCGTCTGGCCGACCGGGCCGATCGCCGGCGGCAGGACGCCGCGGAAGTTGGGGTGGCTCTCGGGGAAGCCGAGGCGGACGCCGCCGGTCGCGGGCGAGGCCCAGACCGGGAGGCGCTGGCGCTCGGCGAGGGCGACGGCGGTGTCCCAGGCGCCAGCGGTGTCGATGTCGGGGCCGGCGACGAGGACGGGGTTCGAAGCCGCGTCGAGGCGCGCGGCGAGCGCCCGCACCGCCTCCGGGTCGGCGACCGCCCGGCCGTCCACCCTGCGGGCGATCGCCGCCGCCGCATCGGCCCCGTCGACCTCGGCTTTCCAGTCGTCCATCGGCAGCGAGACGAAGACCGGGCCGCGCGGGGCCAGCCCGGCGAGGTGGGCGCCGTGGGCGAGCGCCAGCGGCACGTCCTCGGCCCGCGGCGGCTCGAAGCTCCACTTGACCAGCGGGTGCGGCATCCGCGTCGCGTCGCGGTTGGTCAGGTTCGCCTGCAGGGTGATCTGCGCCCGCGCCTGCTGGCCGGCGGTGATCAAGAGCGGCGAGTGGTTGGCCTGGGCGTTGAAGATCGCCCCCATCGCGTTGCCGACCCCCGGCGCGGTGTGGAGGTTGACGACCGTCGTCTTCCCCGAGGCCTGCGCGAAGCCGTCGGCCATCCCGACCACGACCGCCTCCTGCAGCCCCAGCACATAGCTGAAGTCGCTCGGGAAGTCGGCGAGCATCGGCAGCTCGGTCGAGCCGGGGTTGCCGAACATCGTCGTCATCCCGTGCTCCCGGAAGAGGTCGAAGGTCGCTTCGCGAACGGTCGGCACGAATCGAACCCTACCCCGCCGTGTTCGAACTACCTCATGTCAGGGAGAACATCGGAGCAGGATTCAAGCGACCGGCGTCGTACGGCCGATAAAGCGGGAGTGAGCCACCGTCTCCTCGCCAGCGCCTGGGCACGCACCCTCGCCGTCTTCGCCCTTTCCTTGGCGCCCCTCTTCGCGGTCTGCGCCTACGCCGAGGCGGCGCCGACGACGCGGGTCGTCTACGCGGCGGGGAAGATCGTCCCGATCCCGGCCTCGATCCCTCACGAAGAAGGCGACATGGTCGACCAGAGGATCATCCCCAACCTGCGCTGGATCGCCGCCCGGTACCCGATCTACGTCACCGACGGCTACTCCGGGCCGCTGCCCAGCGGCGAACACGCCGGCTGCAACGGCTGCCACGTCAAGAACTCCGATCACTACAACGGGCTCGCGGTGGACATCGTCCCACTCAACCCGAGCAGCAAATGCGACGCCAACTGGGCCGGGATCACCCGCCTCGCCCTCTTCGCCGAGCCCGAACAGAACAAACCGGTGCCGCCCTTCCGCTGGGTCGGTTATGACGGCGACGCCGGCCACGGCTGCGGCAACCACCTCCACCTTTCCTGGAACCACGCGATCGCGCCGATGTTCCAGCTCGCCGAATGGGTCGAAGTGATGGCGGTCAACTTCACCGGCGTCCAGCCGAGCAAGAAGAAGAAGCCGAAGGCCGCACCGCGTGCCCCCGCCGGGCCCCCCGGTGGAGTCGGCCAGGTCCTGACCGGCGGCGTCTCCGCCCGTCCGCTCGGCGACTAGCCCGCACCAGCAGGCCCATAGGATGCGCCGGTGCGCGTCTTCGCCGCCACCGCCTTCCTCCTCGCCCTCGCTCTGGTGATCGGCTGCGGCGACTCCGACGACTCGACCCCGACGGCCTGCCTCGAAGGGCCCGAGGCCTACGAGCGGGCGCTGAGCGCGGCGCCCGACGAAGTGCTGCTCGAAGGCGAGACGCTGATCAGCGAATGCCTCGCTCGCAACCAGTCGAGTGGCGACCTGACGCGGGTCGGCGAAGCGTTGATCGAGACCGCAACGAAGCTCAACGCCGAAGCGCGGGCGGAGCCCGGCGGCGACGCCAACCTGCAGCTCGGCTACCTGCTCGGCGCGGTCGAGCGTGGCGCCGGGGAGAGCGAAGGCATCCACGCCGACCTCGTGCGCCGACTGGTCGTCGCCGCCCGCTTCGTTCCGGACAAACAGGCGTCACCCCCCGGCTTCCTCCCTACTTACAGCGAAGGATTCGACGCGGGGCGCACCGGCGGCTGACGGGTCAATACCCTCATAGGCCCCAACGATCTTCGACGGAGGCTTGACTTGACTGAGCAGCTCTGGGGTGGCGAGACCACCAAGGCGGTTGACAACTTCCCGGTCTCGGGCGAGCGCGTGCCGGTGCCGGTGGTCCGCTGGCTGGGCCGGATCAAGGGCGCGGCGGCGGACGCCAACGGCGCTCTCGGCCTGCTCGACGGCGACCTCGCGGAGCGGATCAGCGCCGCCGGCGAGGCGATCGCAGGCGGTGAGCACGACGACCAGTTCCCGGTCGACGTCTTCCAGACCGGCTCCGGCACCTCCTCGAACATGAACGCCAACGAGGTGATCGCCAACCTCGCCGGCGAGGGCGCCCACCCCAACGACCACGTCAACATGGGCCAGTCCTCCAACGACGTCTTCCCCTCCGCCGTCCACCTGGCGGCGCTCGACGAGGTCAGCCACGATCTGCTGCCGGCGATGGGCGCCCTCGAGGCCGCCCTGGCGGAGAAGTCGAGGCAGTTCGCCGACGTCGTCAAGGCCGGCCGCACCCACCTGATGGACGCGGTCCCGGTCACCCTCGGCCAGGAGTTCGGCGGCTACGCCGCCCAGGTCCGGCTCGGCGTCCAACGGGTGGAGGGCACGCTGCGGCGGGTCGGCCAGATCCCGCTCGGCGGAACCGCCACCGGCACCGGGCTCAACACCCATCCCGAGTTCGCCGCCAAGGTGCGCGAGAAGCTCGCCGCCGACACCGGCCTGGAGATCTCCGGCCCCCTCGACGCCTTCGAGGCGCAGGGCAACCGCGACTCCCTGGTCGAGCTCTCGGGCGCGCTCAAGGTCTACGCCGTCTCGCTCAACAAGATCGCCAACGACCTCGCGCTGATGGGCTCCGGCCCCCGCGCCGGCCTCGCCGAGCTACGCCTGCCCGAGCTGCAGAAGGGCTCCTCGATCATGCCCGGCAAGGTCAACCCGGTGATCCCGGAGGTCGTGATCCAGGTCGCCGCCCAGGTGATCGGCAACGACGCCGCGATCACCGTCGCCGGCAGCCAGGGCCAGTTCGAGCTCAACGTCCGCGTGCCGCTGATCGCCCGCAACCTGCTCGATTCGATCAAGCTGCTGGCGTCGGCCTCGCGTTTGCTGAACGAGAAATGCGTCGCCGGGGTCGAGGCGAACGAGGAGATGACCGAGCGCCACGCCGAGGCGACGCTGGCGACGGCCACCGCCCTCAACCCCCACATCGGCTACGACCGCGCCGCCGACATCGTCAAGACGGCAGCGGAGTCAGGCCGCTCACTGCGCGAGGTCGCGCTCGAGCAGGGCGTGGAGACCTCGGTGCTCGAGGAGGCGCTGGATCACCGCAGGATGGCCCGCCCGCACGAGTAGCACCGAGCGGATGGCGGGGGGACGGGGACACCCTCCCCAGACACTCAACAGCGAGCCATAAGCGAGATGTGTCTGGGGCGGGTGTCCCCGTCCCCCTAACCCTGCAGCGTCACGAACCTCTCCTCGGTCAGCTCGTAAACCGCATAAGCCGGCCCCTCGCGAGTATTCCCTGAGTCCTTGACGCCGCCGTAAGGCTGCTGATCGGCGCGGAAGGTCGGGACCTCGTTGATGAGGACGCCGCCGAACTCGAGCGTCCGGCCGGCCGCGAGGCCCCGGCCGATGTCGCGGGTGAAGACACCCGCCTGGAGGCCGAACTTCGAGTCGTTCGCCAGGCGCAGCGCCTCGTCGAAGTCGCTGAACGTGTCGATCGTCGCCACCGGGCCGAAGATCTCCTCGCACCAGACCTTCGCCTCTTTCGGCGGCGCCTTCAGCAGGGTCGGGGTCAGGCAGCGGCCCTCGTCGACCAGCTCGCCGCCGGTCAGCAGCTCCGCCCCACCCTGGACCGCCTCCTCGACCCACTGCCTGACCCGGTCGCGGTCGTCGGGAGTGATCAGCGGGCCGACGTCGGTGTTCCCGTCGAGCGGGTCGCCGACCGTCAGCTTCTCAACGTTGGCGACGAGGCGCTCGGTGAACCGGTCGGCCACCGCCTCGTGGACGAGGATGCGCTGGATCGAGATGCAGCTCTGGCCGGCGTGGGAGAAGGCGTGGAGCTGGGCATTGTCGGCGGCCGTTTCCCAGTCGCCGTCCTCGTTGACGATCAGCGGCGCGTTGGAGCCGAGCTCCAGGTTGACCTTCTTGTGCGGGACCTTGGAGCGGATGTCCCAGCCGACCGGCGCTGAGCCGGTGAAGGTGATCGCCCGCGTCAGCGGGTGCTCGACGATCTTGTTGCCGACCTTGGAGCCGGGGCCGGGAACGACCGAGAGCCAGTTATCCGGCAGCCCCGCCTCGACCAGGATCGCCGCCAGCTTCAGGGCCGAGATCGGCGTCTGCCCGGCGGGCTTGAGGACGATCGCGTTGCCGGCGGCGATCGCCGGCCCGAGCTTGTGGGCGACGAGGTTGAGCGGGAAGTTGAAGGGGCTGATCGCGCCGACCACGCCGTAGGGGACGCGCATCATCACGCCGAGCTTGCCGAGCCCGCCCGCGGAGGCGTCCATCGGCACGGTGCCGCCGGTCAGCTTGCGCGCCTCGACGGCAGAGAAGCGCAGGGTCTCGACGCAGCGCTGGGCCTCGACGGTCGCCGTCTTCAGCGGCTTGCCGGCCTCGGCGGCGATCGCCAGCGCCAGCTCCTCGGTTCGCTCGCCGACCAGCCGCGAGGCGCGTTCGAGGACTTCGGCCCGCTGGTGCTGGGGGAAGTCTCCGGCTGCGAACGCTTCGTGGGCGACGCGCGCGGCGCGGACGCTG
>JBJMKN010000013.1:0-109186 GCA_045805765.1 Solirubrobacterales bacterium | reverse complement strand
CGTAGGTGTTCATCGCTTCCTTTCTCGGGGGTACGGGGAGGTGTTACGCGGCCACGGCGATTCTGTGACGTGGGTCCGGTCAGCCCATGGACCCGGCCGCCTCGCGGGCCTGGAAGGCGGCGGTGACCAGGTCGACGATCGGCTGCGGCGCCTTCTCCGGAGAGCCGGCGTCGAGTGGCGGCTCGGGGTCGTACTCGATTCCGAGCTGGACCGCCTGCGCCACCTCGTCGCCGTTGATCCTCTGGACGAGTCGGAGGGCCATGTCGATGCCGGAGGAGACCCCGGCCGCGGTGATGATCTTGCCGTGTTCGACAACCCGATCGGGCACCGTCTTCGCGCCGAGCTCGGCGAGCAGGTCACGGGCGAGCCAGTGGGTCGTCGCCGGAGCGCCGTCGAGCAGCCCTGCTGCGGCGAGCAGCAGCGAGCCGGTGCAGACCGAGGTCGTCCAGGTGGTGGTGCGGTCGATCTCGCGCAGCCACGAAAGCAGTGCCTGGTCTTCGAGTAGGGCCCTGTTTCCCTTGCCGCCGGGGACGAGGACGATGTCGGCGCTCGTCGTCTCCGTCAGGCTGCGGTCGGCGCAGAGGCCGACCGCGCCGCTGTCGGTGCGGACCTCGCCGCGCGTCTTGGCGACGAACTCCACCTCCCAGCCGGGGACCGAGCGCAGGACCTCGTAGGGGCCGATCGCGTCGAGGGCGGTGAACCCCTCGTAGAGCAGGATCGCGATCTTCACAGGACGATGCTCTCATGCCGGTGCAAACCGTCCTAAAGTCGTCGCGGTGAGCCGGCGCGACCAGATCAAGCTCAGCGAGGAGGAGCTGCGCCAGCTGCTGGGGGAGGAGCGGGTCGCCGTCGTCTCCAGCCTCGGGCCGCGCGGGTGGCCGCACTCGATGCCGCTCTGGTTCGTCCCCCGCGACGGGGTCGTCTGGATCTGGACCTACGCGAAGTCGCAGAAGGTGCGCAATCTGGAACGGGACCCGCGGGCGACTGTCCTCGTCGAGGCCGGGCACGAGTACGGCGAGCTGCGGGGGGCGATGGTCGAGTCCGAGGCAGTGATCCACCGCGACTTCGAGACCGTCCTCGGGTTCGCAGAAGAGCTGACCGTGCGCTACGCCGAGGGCATCTCCTCGATCGAGGGCGATGCCAAGGCGGCGCTCGAAGCCCAGGCGCCGAAGCGGGTGGCGATCAGCTTCCCGCCGCTGCGCACGGCAACCTGGGACCACCGCAAGCTCGGCGGCACCTACTGAGCCGAGCCGACCCGGCCGCTACCTTTTCCGACTCGATGAAACGACGCCTCCTAGCCCTTCCCCTCCTCGCCTGCCTCCTCCTCGCCCTGATGATCGGCGGCCAGCCCGGTTCCGCAAAACCGCTGCCGCGGCCGCCGAGGGGCTTCTTCGGGATGGCTCCCCAGACCTCGCTGACCGAGCTCGACGCCCGCTACATGCGCGCCGGGGGGGTCGAAAGCATCCGACTGCCGCTGCTGTGGTCGAGCATCCAGCCGACCCGCAACGGCCCGTACGACTGGAGCGGCTTCGACGACATGGTCGAAGTCGCCGCCCGCGCGGGGCTGCGCGTCTTCCCCTCGCTGGCCTCGCCGCCGGCCTGGATCGCGCGCAAGGAAACGTCGCTGCCGGTCAACGCCAGGCAGCAGCGGGCGTGGGCCGCCTTCCTCGCCGCCGCCGTCGCGCGCTACGGCCCCGGCGGCGAATTCTGGGCCCAGCACGGCGGCATCGGGGTCAACTACGAACCGGCGATCTCGACGCCGATCCCGATCCGCGAATGGCAGATCTGGAATGAGCCCAACTTCTTCTACTTCGCCTATCCCGTCTCGGTCTCGAACTACGCGAAGCTGCTGACGGTCTCCAGCCGCACGATCAAAGCGGTCGACCCGGGGGCGAAAGTCATCCTCGGGGGCCTCTTCGCCGAGCCCAACGCGAAGGGCAAGCGGGGGATGCCGGCGACGACCTTCCTCGACCGCCTCTACGCGATCCCCGGGCTGCGCAGCCGCTTCGACGGGATCGACCTCCACCCCTATGCGATCGACAGCGAAGACCTGGAGCGGATGACCGAGGAATTCCACGACGTCGCCCTGGAAAACCACGACCGCCCCTGGCTCTACATCGGCGAGCTGGGCTGGGGGTCGCAGAACAACTTCGAGCAGGTCGCCTTCGAGCAGGGGGTGCGGGGCCAGGTCAAACAGCTGCGCAGCTCCTACGGCTACATGCTCGACAACGCCCGCCGCCTCAGCCTCAGGGCGTCCTACTGGTTCTCCTGGAAGGACGTGCGTGGCTCCTGCTCCTTCTGCGACTCGGTCGGCCTCTTCCGCGCCGGGCCGAAATTCCACCCGAAGCCGGCCTGGCGCGCGTTCGTCGCGATCACCGGCGGGCGCGCCCGGCCCTGACCCCGGAGCGCTCGGGCCAGCTAGCGCTTGTGGTGGCGGCGAACCGGGCGGATCGTCAACCGGCGTGAGATCGCAGCCGCGAAGGCTTGGTCGGCCTTGACCGAGACCCGGAAGGTCGAGCGGCGGCTGATCCGCGGCCGGAAGCGAGCCGAGCAGACGCGGTCGAGCCGGCGGGTGCCGAGGTTGCGCCGGCCGTGCCAGAGCGTCAGCTGGCCGCCCTGCCGGCCGTTGCAGGGACTGACGAAGGCGGAGATGAGGGCGCGACGCCTGCGCTTGACCTTGCGGCTGGCGGCGCGGACCTTGACGAAGGAGGGGGTGAGGGTCGCCACCGGGGGGCTGCTGCCGCAACTGGCCGCCTCCGGCCCCAGCAGCCGGTAGACCGGTCCTGCGCCGGAGACTGCGTAGAGGCGGCCGCAGGAGTCCTCGCCGAAGGAGTTGAGCGAGTCGATGTGCACGCCCTCGTAGCGATCGGTCGCTGCGGGCGCCGCCGGCGAGAAGGAGCGGACGTCGCCGACGCAGAGGTCGCCGTAGAGGTAGCGCCCGAAGAGGTCGCCGAGCCCCGGCCCGCGGGCGACGTAGCCGCCGATCACCGCGGCGCACCCTGGTTCGGGATTGTCGTACTCGAAGACGGGAAAGACGAAGTCGCCGGGAGAGCTGCCGACGCAGCCGGGATCGTCGAACGGCCCTTTTACCGAGCCCTCGTAGCAGTTCCAACCGTAGTTGGCGCCTTGTCCGAGCCCTGGGGCGGCCGCGAAGTCGACCTCCTCCTTGGCGTTTTGACCCACGTCGCCGATCCAGAGATCGCCGGTCTGGTGATCGAAGGAGAAGCGGAAGGGGTTGCGCAGGCCGAGGCTCCAGATGGTCGGGCTGACGGTCCCGGCCGAGCTGGGGGTGATGCGGAGGATCTTCCCCAGCTGGCTCGCCGGATCCTGC
The DNA here is from genome assembly GCA_045805765.1 of Solirubrobacterales bacterium. Taxonomy (GTDB): domain Bacteria; phylum Actinomycetota; class Thermoleophilia; order Solirubrobacterales; family 70-9; genus VAYN01. The sequence goes on along the minus strand of JBJMKN010000013.1, from coordinate 105,855 downwards.
GAGTTGTGCAGTTCGTCGTTGCTGCCGCCTCCGTCGCCAGTGGACGCGTAGAGGGCGCCGTCGGGGCCGAACTGCAGCTGGCCACCGTTGTGGTTCGCGTTGGTTTTGTGCGGGATCGGCGCGATCACGTCGCGCAGGCTGCTGGTCGGCGCGCCGGCGCTGCCGGCGACCAGTTCGCCGACGTGGATCTCACCCGGTTCTTCTTCGCCGGTGTAGAAGACGAAGAGGCGGCCGCTGGTCGCGAAGTCAGGGGAAAGCGCGATCGACTGCAGGCCCCGCTCCACGTCGCAGCAGGAAACCGCCTGGCGGATGTCGGCAAATGGCTTCACTTCGCCGTTTTCGACGACGAGGATCACACCCTCGCGCTCGACCACGAAGAGGCGGTCGGGGTCGGCAGGAGCGGAGGTGACGTAGATCGGCTGGTCGAAGCTGCCGAGGCGCTGCGCCGTCAGTGCCTGAGCGCTGCCGGTCCAGAGCGCCAGCAGGAGCCCCAGCGCCAGCACTAATTTCCCTGCGCGGATCACGATCTCACGGTAGCTAACCCGGTTCCCGTCAAATCGAAGCGGTTGGTAAATCGAACGTCCAGCGACGCAAGGGCGGTAGCGCAGGGGCTTCGATGGCCACCGCGGCCGCGTAGCCGGGCGCGACCTCGATGTCCTTCGTCGTAACCGTCGCCTCCGGGGGCGGTGCGTCGCGGAAGATCCCGACCCCGAGGCACTTGAGACGGGCCTCGTGGCGGGCCCAGCGCTGGTGGAACTCCTCGGCACGCTCCGCCGGGGGCGCCGAGCGGACCGCTTCGACGTCCGCGGGGCCGAGCGCCCGCTCCGCCAGTGCCAGCAGGTCCCGGTTCGGCTCCACCTCCTCGACGTCGACGCCGACCTGGTGCTCGACGCCGAGGGCGATGAGAGCAATCCCCCCGGAGTGGCTGAGATTGAACCGGAGGCGTTCCGGGGCCTCCTCCAGCCGAGGCTTGCCGTCGCGGTCGAGGGCGATCGCGACCGACTCCGGCTCCTCGTCCAGATAGAGGCCGAGAACGCCGCGCAGGGCCCAGCGAGCGCCGACCCACCGCGCCGCCGCCCCGGGCCGCCGCATCTGCGCGGCCCTCTCCCGCTCGGAGGCCGGGAGGCCCTCGATGCCGGGCCATCCGGCCGCGTCGAGGCCGGCGCGCCAGACGTGGAGCTCGGCTGCGGGCCGCGGCGGGCGCGAGGGGCCCGGCGGCCAGGCCTCGCTCAACGGTCCAGCGCCTTCGCGATGCAGCGGTCGAGCGCTCCCGCGAGCACCGCGGCGCCGGGCTCCCGCATCATCTCGAGGTGGCCGACCGGCAGCGAGTGGCGCTCGACGCCGCCCTGGGCGCGCTCAGGCCAGGCCGCGTAGACGGGTTTGCGCTCGAACTCGACCGAGGTGAAGAGGTCGACCTTCCCGGGCCATGGCTCGGCGCGGTAGGTGGCGCGGGCCCACCTGGCCGCCTCGATGATCCGCTCGTCGAGCCGGCGCCGCGCCCGCGGCAGGCGCCGGCGCAGGGCACGTTCGGCGGCGTCGAGGGCCCGGTCTCGGCCCTTTTCGAGCCGCTCTCCCGGCCGTTCGGCAAGGGCGGCGGAGACGCGCTCGGCTTCCCGCTGCAGCGGCCCCGTCAAGGGCGAGAGCCGATGCCGCCATCCCAGCGGCGCCGGCGCTGGCGGCAGCAGCGCCGGCGAGAGGCCCTGCTCGACCCCGTGCTGCCAGGCCCACATCACCAGCACCTCGACGTGCTCGCCGAGCGGGTCGGGAAAGACCTCGGCGACGTCGGGCCGCGAATGCGCCGCCAGCAGGTAGCGGTTGCTGCGCCCGTCCGCCAACGGCTCCAGCGCGTGGCGACGCAGCTCCCGCCAGCCCTGCCTGGAGAGCGGGTCGGCCGGCTCGCGCCCGCGCGCCCGCCACAGCTCCGCCAGCGCCCAGTCCCAGGGGTGGCCGCCGGGGACGCGGCAGCGGTCGGCGATCGTCGGCTCCAGCAGTCGCGTGGTGATGTGGCGCTCGCGGATGCCGCTGTCCCAGACCCACTTGCCGAAGGCGGGGGCGTCGGCGCCCAGCGGGTCGGGCCATTTCTCCTGCAGGTCCTCGCGCCAGAACCAGAGCTCATACCCGTAGCGGGAGAGGCCTGGGGCGACCGGGTCCCGCAGCCACGCGGCCAGCGCCTGCGCTCCCTGCGGGCCGCTGCGGTCGGGGGCCTCCTCGCCGCTGCCCCGCGCCCGCAGCCAGGCGGTCTCCATGAAGTCGTCGGTGGGGACTCCTGGCTCCAGCTCGAGCGGGCCGGCGTGCGGCGGGTCGGAGTCCAGCGCGGCCAGCATCGCCACCTCCTCGCCGTCGCGGTGGAGGCGCTGGGCGATCTCGTAGGCGATCGTGGCGCCGTTGCAGCGGCCGGCGAGCAGGTAGGGGCCGTGGGGGCGGACCGAGCGGATTTCCTCGACGCAGCGCGCCGCCATCGCCTCGATCCCGCGGTCGATCGCGCTGGCGCCGTCGAGGCCGCTCGGCTGCAGCGCGTAGAGGGGCTGGTCGGCGGAGATGTGCTTCGCGAGCGGCCCGAAGCCGACGACGTTGCCGTCGCCGGCGGTTACCGCGAAGAGCGGCGGCCGGCTGCCGTAGGGCTTCAGCGGCACGAGGTTCTCCCAGTTGCGCGAGGGCCGTCCCGCGCCGAGCAGCTCCGCCAGGGCGCGGGCCGTCGAGGCTTCGAAGATCGCCGCCAAGGGCAGGCGGGCGCCGAAGGAGCGCTCCAGCTCCTCGAACAGCCTCACCGCCAGCAGCGAGTGGCCGCCGAGGGCGAAGAAGTCCTCCTCGACGCCGACCTCGTTCAGCTCGAGGATCCGGGCGAAGATCTCGACCAGGCGGCGCTCCGCCTCGCTGCGGGGCCGCAAGTCGCCCTCGGCGCGGACCAGGTGCTCCCGCGTCGGCTCCGGCAACCGCTCGCGGTCGACCTTCCCATTCGCGTTCAGCGGCAGCTGTGGGAGGGCGATCCAGGCGGAGGGGACCATCGCCCGCGGCAGATGCGCCAGCGCATGCTCGCGCAGCTCGGCGGCAGGCGCCTCCCTGTCCTCCGCCACGACGTAGGCGGCGAGGGCGCGATCGCCCTCGGCCCGCTCGAACGGGGCGACGGTGACGTCGCGGACGGCGGGGTGGGCGCGCAGCGCCTCCTCGACCTCGGCCGGCTCGACGCGGAAGCCGCGGACCTTGAGCTGGCGGTCGATCCGGCCGAGGAACTCGATCGTCCCGTCGCCGAGGCGGCGGACACGGTCGCCGCTGCGGTAGATCCTGGCGCCGGGGTGCCGCGGGTCCTCGAGGAACCGCTCGGCGGTCAGCTCGGGGTCGTTGCGGTAGCCGCGCGAGACGCCGTCGCCGCCGATCCACAGCTCGCCCGCAACGCCGACCGGCAGCGGCTGACCGTTCGCGTCCACCACTTCGCACCTCGTCGCCTGGATTGGGCTTCCGAGGGGAACCGAGGCGCCCACCCGGTCGCCGGGCCGGAGGTCGTGGGTGAGCGCGAAGGTGGTCGTCTCGGTTGGGCCGTAGCCGTTGGTCAGGCGGCCGTCTGGAGGCAGCGCCGCGAGCGCTCGGGAGACGTGCCGGGGTGAGAGGACGTCGCCGCCGGCGAGCAGGTGGCGGACCCTGCCGAGGCAGTCCGGCCGCCGGTCGACGAGCTCGTGGAAGAGGCCGGCGGTCAGCCACATCGTCGTCACTCCGTCGCGCTCGACCGCGGCGGCGACGGCGTCGGGCGTGGGCTGCTCGGCGAGGACGGCGACCGTGCCGCCGTTCGCCAGCGGCCCCCAAAGCTCCAGCGTGGTCGCGTCGAAGGCGGGGGATGCTGCGTGCAGCATCACCGTCCCCGGCCCCAGCTCGGCGAAGCCGGGATCGTCGACGAGGCGCGCGATGTTGCGGTGGGTGACCTCGACGCCCTTCGGCCGGCCGGTCGAGCCCGAGGTGTACATCACGTAGGCGAGGCCCTCCGGGGCGACGGCGGGCTCAATCGGCTCCGCGTCGCCGGCGAAGGAGAGGTCGATCGCCTCGATCCCCCGCGGCAGGCTGCCCTCCAGCCCGATCCTGGTCAGGGCGACCCGCGCCCCCGCGTCGGCGATCGCGCGGCCGATCCGCTCCCCCGGGTGGGCCGGGTCGAGCGGGACGTAGGCCGCGCCGGCGGTAAGGACGCCGAGGTAGACGGCCGCCGCCGCGGCCGAGCGCGGCAGCAGCACCGCCACCGTGTCCCCCGGCTGCACGCCCCGCTCCCGCAGGTAGCCGGCGACACGCCGCGCCCGCTCGACCAGCTCGCCGTAGGAGAGGCGCTCGTCCTCGTCGACCACGGCGAGGGACTCCGGCGCGCGCCGCGCCTGCCGCTCGACCAGGCCGGGGACGCTCGCCTCGCGATCGAAGTCGTCGTCGTTGCGGCTCCAGCTCTCGAGCTGGTCGGCTTCCTCGGCGTCGAGGAGCTGCAGCTCGGAGACCCTCGCGTCCGGCTTGGCGACGAACTGGGCGAGCAGCTGCAGGTGCTGCCCGGCGAGCCGGTAGGCGTCGGCGTCGCCGATCAGGTCCGAGTGCTCCCAGATGTAGAAGGGGTTGCCGTCGCCGTGGTCGACGCCGATCACGTTGACGTCGGCCTTGGCGGTGCCGTTGGGAATCGTCTGCACAACCTCGACCTCGAGGCCGGGCCACTCAAGCGGCGCCCCCGGTGCGTCGTCGAAGGAGAACATCGTCTGCACCAGCGGCGAGCGGCTTGCCTGCCGCTGCGGGGCGAGCGCTTCCACGACCCGCTCGTAGGGCACGTCGGCGTTGGCGATCGCGTCGAGGACGGTGGAGCGGGCCCGCCGCAGCAGCTCGCGCACGCTCGGGTCGCCGGAGAGGTCGACCCGCAGGGCGGCCGTCCCCACCGTCATCCCGACCAGCCGCTCGGCCGCGGGGTCGCGCCGGTTCGCCAGCCCGGTCCCAATCTGCAGTTGCTCGACCCCGCCCGAGCGCCCGAGCAGGACCGCAAAGGCGGCGAGGCCCGCCATGAAGGCGGTCGCCCCCTCCTGCCGCGCCAGCTCCTTCACCGCGGAGGCGACCTCGGGGGGGACGCGGCGGCGGACCGAGCCGCCGGCGAAGGACTCGCGGGCCGGCCGTGGCCGCGCCCCCGGCAGCTCGATCAGCGGCGGGTCGGGGTCCAGCGTCCGCCGCCAGAAGTCGAGCTGGCGCTGCTCCAGCTCTCCGCTCGCCAGCTCCCGCTCCCAGCGTGCGAAGTCGCCGAAGGAGACGGCCGGCTCCGGCAGCTCCGGCGCCCGCCCCTCGACCCGGGCCGAGTAGAGCTCGGCGAGCTCGGAGAGGACGATGATGAAGGACCAGCCGTCGTGGGCGGCGTGGTGCTCGACGTCGATCAGCGACCAGCGGCCGGGGCCGCGCCGGATCAGCGTCCAGTGGAAGAGCGGCCCCTGGTCGAGCCGGATCCGCCGCCGCACCAGCGAGCGCACCAACCGCGCCCACTCAAGCCCGGAGCCGGCCGGGCCGTCGATCACCTCGAACGGCACCGGCACCTCCTTGTGGACGATCTGGACCGGCTCGCCGTCGCGCTCGGCGAGGGAGGTGCGGAAGACCTCGTGGCGGCGCATCAGGTCGCCGATCGCCCCCCGCAGCGCCTCCTCGTCGAGCTCGCCGCGCAGGTGCAGGAGGGCGGCGAACTGGAAGGAGAGCGAATCCGGGTTGATCCGCTCGAACAGCCAGGCGCGCCGCTGCGCGAAGGTCGCCGGCGCCAGCTCGGAGGAGTCGGAGGGGACCAGCGGCGGCCGCACGTTCTTCGCCTCGCGTTCGACCAGCGCCGCCAGCTGCCGCGGCGTCGGTGCGTCGAAGACGGCGCCGATGGCGAGATCGGAGCCGAAGCGGTCGCGAACGCGGCCGAGCAGCTGCAATGCCAGCAGCGAGTCGGCGCCGAGGGCGAAGAAGTCGTCGTCGGGGCCGATCCGCTCCAGCTCCAGCAGCTCCGCCATCAGCGCCGCCACCGCCTCGGCCTTTCCGCCGGGCATCTCGCCGGCGGCGGGCCGCGCGGTGTCGGGCAGGGCGCGCCGGTCGATCTTCCCCCGCTCGGTCAGCGGCAGCTCCTCCAGGAGCTGGATCTCGCTCGGGACCATGAAGGAGGGGAGGCGGTCGGCGATGTGGTCGAGGAGATCGCGGGCGCTTGCCTCCTCGCCCTCGCGCAGCGCCGCGTAGCCGACCAGGCGCTTGTGCCCGCGCACGTGCTCGCGGGCGACCACAGCGGCCTGGGCGACGGCGGGGTGGCCGCCGAGGACCTGCTCGACCTCGCCCGGCTCGACCCGGTAGCCGGAGATCTTCACCTGGTGGTCGGCGCGGCCGAGGAACTCGAGGTTGCCGTCCTCACGCCACCTGACGACGTCGCCCGACCCGTACATCCGCGCCCCCTCGACGGTGGCGAAGGGATCGGCCCGGAAACGGTCACGCGTCCCCTCCTCGTCGCCGCGGTAGCCGCGGGCGACGCCCGGGCCGCCGATCCAAAGCTCCCCCGGCTCTCCCTCCGCAACCGGGGTCATCTCCTCGTCGAGGACGTACAGCTCGTAGCCGGGGAGAGCCTTGCCGATCGGCAGCGGCGTCCCGTCGACCGCTTCCACCTCGTAGCCCGTGGCGACGATCGAGGTCTCGGTCGGGCCGTAGCCGTTGATCACCCGCACGCCCGGGTGCGTGGAGAGGATCGCGCCGGCGGCGGCCGGGGCCATCACGTCGCCGCCGGCGGCGATCAGCCGCATGCCGCCGAAATCGGGCAGCGCCGCCCGCACCACCTGCTCGAAGAGGCCGGCGGGGAAGAAGGCGAAGGTGACGTCCTTCTCGGCGATCAGGCGGCCGAGGGCACGCGGGTCCGGGCGGCCGGGCGGGGCGAGGACGAGGCGGGCGCCGCTGGTCAGCGCGCCCCAGATCTCGAGCGCGGCGATGTCGAACTCGAGCGCGGCGACGCTGAGGACCCCGTCGGTCGGGATCGGCAGCAGGTCAGAGCCGGTGGCGAAGAGGTGGCCGAGGTTCGCGTGGGTGATCTCGACCCCCTTCGGCCTCCCGGTCGAGCCGGAGGTGAAAACGACATAGGCGAGGCTCTCGCCGCCGCCGCGGGGCCGCTCGCTGCCTTGCGGCCCCCCTCCCGCCAGCTCGGCGACGTCGAGCAGCTCGGCCTCCGGCGGCAGCTCGAGATCCTCCGCGGCGTCGGTGAGGACGATCCGGGCGCCGCCGATCCCGATCAGCTCGCGCTTGCGCCGGGGCGGGTAGGCGGCGCCGATCGGGAGGTAGGCCGCGCCGCTGCGGACGACGCCGAGGAAGGCGACGATCGCGCGCCAGGAGCGGTGCAGGCAGACGCCGACCACCTCTCCGTCCTCGACTCCCCGAGCGCGCAGGGCCGCCGCAACCGCGGCGCTCTCCCGGTCGAGCTGAGCATAGGTGAGACGCCGCTCGCCGTCTTCGATCGCGACCGCGTCGGGCCGCTCGGCGGCGCGGGCGCTGACGATGCTTCCGAGGGAGGCGGGCTCTAGTGCCGGGACGTACTCCAAGTGCGGCGATTCTAGGTGATAGCTTCGCGAGCCTTGAACCGGCTGCTGATCACCGGCGGGGCGGGGTTCGTTGGCTCGAATCTCGCCGTCTCCCTTGCCACCAGGCACCCCGAGTGGGAGATCGTCGCCTTCGACAACCTCTACCGGCGCGGCTCCGAACTGAACCTGCCGCGGCTCGAGGAAGCGGGAGTCGAGTTCGTCAAGGGCGACGTCCGTGAGCCGGGCGACCTCGGCGCAGTCGGAGAGCTGACGGCGCTGATCGAGTGCTCGGCCGAGCCCTCGGTGATGAGCGGCGTCGACGGCGACACCGGCTACCTCGTCCACACCAACCTCACCGGCGCCTACAACTGCCTGGAGCTCGCCCGCCGCGACGGCGCCTTCGTCGTCTTCCTCTCGACCAGCCGGGTCTACCCGGTGGCGCCGCAGGTGGAGCTGAAGCTGGAGGAGGCGGAGACGCGCTTTGAGATCGCCGCCGAGCAGAAGGTCCGCGGCGTCTCCCCGGAGGGGATCTCCGAGGAGTTCCCGCTCGAGGGCGCGCGCACCCTCTACGGCGCCACCAAGCTGGCGGCGGAGATGCTGATCGAGGAGTACCGCGAGGGCCTCGGCGTCCCCGCCGTGATCGACCGCTGCGGCGTCATCGCCGGCCCCTGGCAGATGGGCAAGGTCGACCAGGGGGTCTTCACCCACTGGATGCTCGCCCACCACTTCCGCAACCCGCTCAGCTATATCGGGTTCGGGGGGAGTGGCAAGCAGGTACGAGATCTCCTCCACGTCGAGGACCTGGTCGACCTGGTCGAGCGCCAGCTGCTCGATCCCGGCGCCTGGGACGGCCGCACCGTGAACGTCGGCGGCGGCCGCGAGTGCAGCCTCTCGCTGCGGGAGACGACGGAGATCTGCCGGCGGCTGACCGGCAACGAGGTGCCGATCGCGCCGGTCGAGGAGACCCGGCAGGGGGATGTGCCTATATATCTGTCTGACTGCACGAGGCTTTACGGCCTGGACGAGTGGCGGCCGCGGCGCAGCGCCGAACAGGTGCTGGCCGACATCCACGAGTGGATCGCCGCCGACCCTGAGCGAATCGCCCAGGCGCTGAACATCGACGCCCCAGCGGGGGAAGGGAGTAACTAGGCGAATGCCGGTCGCAATCATCACCGGAGCGGGGGGCCTGATCGGCTCCGAGGCTGTGGACCACTTCATCTCCGAGGGCTTCGACGTCGTCGGGATCGAGAACGACATGCGCGCCCGCTTCTTCGGGCCGGAATCCTCGACCTCGCACGTCACCCAGCGGCTGATCGAGGCCTACCCGAAGGAGTTCCGCTGGGAGAACGCCGACATCCGCGACGCCGCTGAGATTGACCGCATCTTCCGCGAGCGCGCCGGCCAGATCGAGCTCGTCGTCCACACCGCGGCCCAGCCCTCCCACGACTGGGCCGCGAGTGAGCCGCAGACCGACTTCGGCGTCAACGCCAACGGCACCCTCAACCTGCTCGAGGCGGCACGGGCGCACTGCCCCGATGCCCCCTTCGTCCACTGCTCGACGAACAAGGTCTACGGCGATACGCCGAACCGGCTGCCGCTGCAGAGCCTGGAGAAACGGCTCGAGCTGCCCGAGGACCACGAGTACTACAAGGGCATCGACACCTCGATGACGATCGACAACTCGACCCACTCGCTGTTCGGCGTCTCCAAGGCAGCGGCCGACCTGCTGGTCCAGGAGTACGGGCGCTATTTCGACATGCCGACCGTCGCCTTCCGCGGCGGCTGCCTGACCGGCCCCCAGCACGCCGGTGCCAAGCTGCACGGCTTCCTCGCCTACCTGATGAAGTGCACCGTCACCGGCACGCCTTACACGGTCTTCGGCTACGAGGGCAAACAGGTCCGCGACAACATCCACAGCGCCGACCTGATCGCCGCTTTCGACGCCTTCCGCAAAGCGCCCCGCCCCGCCGCCGTCTACAACATCGGCGGCGGCCGCTTCAGCAACTGCTCGATGCTGGAGGCGATCGACGCCTGCGAGCGGATCAGCGGGCGGGAGCTGCAGTGGGAGATGGGCGAGGAGCCGCGGATCGGCGACCACCGCTGGTGGATCTCCGACCTGGCGCCGTTCAAGGCCGACTACCCCGACTTCGAGCTGCGCTACGGGATCGACGACATCCTCCAGGAGATGTACGAGCAGAACCTCGAGCGCTGGGTCGGCGCCACCGCCTGAGCATCAGAAAGCGTTGCTGGCGATCAAGGCGGCGTTGCTGCCGATGATCGCGGCGACGATCACAAAGAAGCCGGCGATCATGTTGCGGTTCATGGCGTTCAATTCGCCGCGTAGCTCGCGGATTTCCGTATCCACGCGGGTAAAGCCGGCGCGCATCTCAGTTCTCGTATCCGCGATCTCGGCTTTGAGGCCCGCGAATCCGTCGTCGACCTTCTTGTTGAGGTCGTCGAGGCGCTCGTCGGTCCACTTCTCTCTTGGCATCGGGATCACCGCCACGAAACATAGCGTAATGTTTTAGCTGCTACAGAAGGCGCGCGGAAACAAAGAATTGCCGCGCGACTTCGCAGCGATTCCGTGACTTCCGATAGCGTCGCGACCTCATGGCAGAGGGCATGAAACTCTCGGTGGTGATCCCGGCCCAGAACGAGGAGGGGTCGGTCGCCAACACGGTCGAAGGCGTGACCGCGGCGCTCGAGCGCGAAGGCATCGACTACGAGGTGATCGTCGTCAACGACGACAGCACCGACTCGACCGAAGCGGTCGTTGCCGCGATCGGCGAGCGCAACCCGCGCGTCCGCGTCCACCGCTCCCACAACGAGCGCGGCTTCGGCAACGCGATCCGGGCAGGGCTCGACGTCTTCGAGGGCGACGCGGTGGCGATCGTGATGGCTGACGCCTCCGACGACCCCAACGACCTCGTCCGCTACCACATGCTGCTGGAAGAGGGCTGGGACTGCGCCTTCGGCTCGCGCTTCATGCCGGGGGCGAAAATCCACGACTATCCCGGGCTGAAGTTGACGATCAACCGCCTCGCCAACCAGTTCATCCGCATCCTCTTCCGCCACCGCTACAACGACACCACCAACGCCTTCAAGGCCTACCGCCGCGAGGTCATCGAGACCATCCAGCCGCTCCTCTCCAAGCACTTCAACCTCACGGTCGAGATGCCGCTGAAGGCGATCGTGCGCGGCCACAGCTACGCCGTCGTCCCCACCTCCTGGACCAATCGGACCAGCGGCGAGGCGAAGCTGGCGATGAAAGAGATGGGCAGCCGCTACCTCTTCATCGTCCTCTACGTCTGGCTCGAGAACGCCCTCAGCCGCGGCGACTACCAGGTCAAAAGCGCCGAGCTGCCGAAGGTCGAAACCGGCGCTAAGCAGTAACGCCGTCGAGCGGCCCGCCTAAGGCGCAGCAACGCTCTTCTGGGCCCGGCGGCGGGTCAGCACCTTCGGCAGGTTCGGCCGCCGCCGGATCGCCCAGTTCAGCACCGAGCTGATCCGGGGAGATCCGTGGTGCAGGTGTGGGTTCGAGTAAGGGTCGACCGCCGTCAGCGGCTCCCAGCGGTCGAGCAGCCGGTCTTTCTCCCAATCCGCGACGTCGGTCTCCCGGCTCGAAGACTCGAAGTGGTACATGACGAGATCGGGGTCGTAGACGATCCGCTGCCCTCGCGAGTAGAGCTTGAGGCAGTAGTCGATGTCGTTGTAGTTGACCGGAAAGGCGGGGCTGAGGCCGCCGACCTCGTCGAACAGCTCGCGGCTGGTCATCAGGCAGGCGCCGGTGACCGCGAGGCAGTCGCGGGCGATCCGGACGTGGTTCCCGTAGCCGCGGTACTCGCCGCCGAAGCCGCGGCAGAGGTGCCCGGGAAGGCCGCCCTCGAACTCGACCCCGACGTGCTGGAGGCGGCCGTCTTCCCAGAGCAGCTTGCCGCCGACGGCGCCGATGCCGGGGTGGGCCGAGTACATCACCATCCGCTGCAGCCAGTCCGGGGTCGCGACCTCGATGTCGTCGTTGAGCAGAAGCAGGTGCTCGCCCTCGCTCCGCACGGCGCCGACGTTGATCTTGGCCGAGAAGTTGAAGGGGCGGTCGAAATCGACGAGGCGGACCCGGTCGCCGCCGATCTCCTGCAGGGCGTCGCGGACGTCGGGCGGCGTGTCGGCGTCGAGCACGCAGACGATCTCGTAGTTCTCGTAGGTCGAGCGCTCGACGATGCTGCGGACGCAGTGCTCGATCAGCACCACCGGCTTGTAGCGGATCTCCCGCACCGTGCCGCGGCTGGGGATGACGATGCTGACCAGGGGCTCCTCGTTCAGCTCCGGCTCGAGGTGGTAGACGCCGGGGTCGACCTCGTCGCGCTCGCAGCGGGCCGGCAGGCCGATCCGCTCGCAGTGGGCCTGGATCGCCCGCTTGCCGGCCTCGAACGCCCACGGTTTCGCCGCTTCGCCGCCGCCCGCGGCGGAGGTCTCGAGCATCCGCCAGTGGTAGAGGACGCGGGGCACGTGGAGGACGGCGCGGGCGCGCTCGGTCACCTTGAGGACGAGGTCCCAGTCCTGGGAGCCCTCGAACTCGGCGTCGAAGCCGCCGACCTCCTCGACGAGGGAGCGGCGGAGGACGCTGAGGTGGCAGGTGTACATCTGCGTCCGCATCCGCTCCGGCGACCAGTCGGGCTTGAAGAAGGCGCCGGAGTGATGGCCGGTGCGGTCAATCTTGTCCTCGTCGGTGTAGACGTAGTCGGCCTCCGGCGTCCCCAGCAGGGCCTCGTGGACGTGGGCGAGGGCGTCGGGGTGCAGCTCGTCGTCGTGGTCGAGCAGCGCCAGGAACTCGCCCTCGGCCATCTCCAGGGCGTCGTTGGAGGCGGCGACGATGCCGCCGTTCTCCTCCCGCCATCGCAGCTTGATCCGCGGCTCGTCGGCAGCGGCCTCCTCGAGGGCCTGGCGCACGTGCGGGGCGCTCGAGCGGTCGTCGACGATGCAGAGCTCCCAGTCGCCGAAGGTCTGGGTCCGGACCGACTCGAGCATCTCCCAGAGGACGTCGGCCGGCGTTTCGTAGACCGGCGTCACGACCGAGAAGCGGGGTGGCGTCACGGTCCCCTAACCCCGGGCGATGCCGCGCAGCCGCCGCAGCAGCGCGCCGAAGAGGCGGAACACCTTTGGAATCCGCGAGTGGAACCGGTTGGCGACGTTCGTCACCCGCTGGTTCTGGTCTTCGAGCTCACAGAGGCGGCCGCGGGCGGTGCCGAGCTCGGCGTCGCGGCCGACGAGGAGGTCGCGCAGCCGCAGGATTTCCTCCTGGCGGCGGTCGAGCTCGCGCAGCACCTCCGGCCGGTCCTCGCTGTCGTCGTCCTCCAGCTCCACCAATCTCTCCTGCGCTTTCAGCAGCGCCGCCCGCACCTCCTGGCTCTCGTCGCGCAGCCGCCACCAGGCGCGGTCGTAGCGGCGGATCGTCTCGGCGAGCGGCTCCTCGCGGCGCACGTAGAGGGCGGCCCAGGGGGTGAGGTAGGAGAGGTCGCGCTCGACGTCGCGGAAGAACCCTTCGCGGGCGAATGCGGCCGACCAGAACTCCGGCGGCTGCACGTTGAGGTGGGTCGGCTCCGAGTAGTCCCGCGGCGAGGTCGAGATCAAGAGCTGATCGCTGGCGGCGCAGAGGTTGGCGATCGCGGCGTCGGCCTGCTCGGGCGGGATGTGCTCGAGCACCTCGATGCAGGTGACGAGGTCGTAGCGGCCACCCAGAGGCTCGCTGAGGGAGCCGACGCTGCAGTGCTCCGCCACCGACTCGTGGACCTTGGAGATCGCATACTCGGAGACGTCAATGCCCTTCGCGTCGACGCCGCGCTTGCGCAGCGCCTCGACGAGAAAGCCCATCGCGCAGCCGGCGTCGAGGACCGTCGAGGGGTGGTATTCGCGCACGATCGCCTCCGCTACGCGGTCGAAGAAGCCGAGCCAGTGCTCGTTTCGCTCGTACGGAATGCCGCAGTCGTGGCGGTAGTAGTAGGACCCGTACTCAGGGGTGCTGCCGGCGTCCTCCCGCGGCGCGACCGGCGAGGTCTGATCTGCCATCGCGGCGAGTTTACCGGCCCCCGCGTGCTCCGAACCGGCGCCCCCCGCCGTTGATCCCTCCTGTGCCAACCTACGCCGCCGTGCAGGGCGAACTGCTCCTTCTGCTGGTGATCCACCTCGTGCTCACTGGCCTTCCCGGCGTGGCCGCGGCGCTGTTCGCCGCCGCTCGCGGCGTCCGCGCGGCTCCAGTCCTCCTCTCGGTGGCGTTGGCGGCATCGGGCGCCGGAGCGATGCTCGGCTTCTGGGCCTATTACGCCGACCCGCTGGCGGGCGAATCGCTCTCCTACCTCCTCGCCTTCGGCTCGGCCCTGGTCGCCGCCTGGGCCCTGGTCGCGCGGGCCGTCCCCCGGCCGGTCCTGCGCGAGCTTGCCGTCCCCCTCGCCCTCTGGGCGCTCGGCTCCTTCTTCCTCGTCTTCCTCGGCTTCATGCACGGCGGCACCTCGCAGCCGGTCGCCCTGGCGCAGAGCCGCTTCTTCGAATCGCTGCCCAGCGACAACCTGATCCCCCAGTTCTTCGCCGACTGGTTCTACGCCAACGGCCACGCCGGCACCCCGCCGGTCTTCCCCGGCGAATGGCTCTCCAGCGACCGGCCGCCGCTGCAGATCGGCTACGTGCTGGTGCAGCGGCCGTTCGCCTGGGACACCACCGGCCTCCACTACCAGGTGCTGGGGGTCGTCCTCCAGCAGCTCTGGATCGTCGGCCTCTGGACGCTTCTGCTGGCGGCGCGGGTGAGCCGGACGACGCGGGCTCTGACGATGGCCACGGCCCTGGTCAGCGGCCTCGCGATCGTCAACGGCTTCTACGTCTGGCCGAAGCTACTCCCTGCGGCCTTGCTGCTGGCCGCGGCGGCCTTGGTGCTGACGCCGCTCTGGGAGGAGATGCGCGGCAGCCTCTGGGCGGCTGCGCTCTTCGCCGGCCTCTGCGCCCTGGCGATGCTCGCCCATGGGGCCAGCGTCTTCGGCGTCGTGCCGCTGCTGGTGATCGCCGCCTATCGCGGGATGCCGGGGTGGCGCTGGCTGGGGGTCGCGGCCCTGGTCGGGATCGTCGCCCTGGCGCCCTGGAGCGCCTACCAGAAGTACGGCGACCCGCCGGGCAACCGCCTCCTCAAGTGGCAGATCGGGGGCGTCGTCGAGATCGACGACCGCGGCACCGGCGAGGCGATCGTCGATACCTACAGCGAAATCGGGCTTAGCGGCGCGATCGACTACAAGCTCGACAACTTCGGGACGATCGTCGGCGGGGAGGAGGCCTACGACTCGTTGAAGAGCGGCTTCGACGACGGCAGCCTCACCGCCATCGTCAGGGCGATCCGCTCGATCTCGTTCTTCTTCCTGCTGCCCTCGCTAGGGCTGCTCCTGCTGGGGCCGGTGGCGATGGCGCTCGCCTGGCGCCGGCGGCGCCGCGAGGAGCCGGAGTGGCGCTTTGCCCTGCTCTGCTTTGCCGCCTTCGGCATCGGCGCGTTCGTCTGGGGCCTCCTGATCATCGGCGGCGAGCCGGCTCGGACCTCGATCCACGTCGGCAGCTACCTGATCCCCCTCCTCGGGATCGCCGGCTGCGTCGCGGCACTCCGGGCGGCGCTGCCGCGCTTCGCCGTGCCCTACCTCCTCCTAACGGGCCTGCTCAGCCTGGCGATCTACGCCCCGTTCTTCGAGCCGCTGCCGGATACCTCGTTCTCGCTCATCGACGCCGTCCTCGCTGCCCTGGCCCTGGTGGGCTTCGTCGCTCTCTGCGTCCGCTCTCCGGTGGGGTCTACCAAATAGACTCGCGCGCTTGATGGAGCGGCAGAGGCGCAACGTCCCCGTTCTGCTGCTCGGCGTGGCACTCGCCGCCGCCGCGGTGGCCCTGGCGAAGGCGCAGTGGGACGTCACCTTCTTTCAGGACACCTGGGCCTTCCTGCTCGACCGGCAGGACTTCTCCGCCGACGCCTTCCTGCGGCCCCACAACGAGCACATCGTCGTCATCCCGGTCGTGATCACCAAGGTCCTGCTCGAGGTCTTCGGGATGACCTCGAACACGCCCGAACAGGTGGCGATGGGGCTGACCCTGCTGGCGGCGGCGGTGCTCCTCTTCGTCTACGTCCAGCGCCGGGCCAACCCCTGGCTGGCGCTGATCGCCGCCTCGCTGATGCTCTTCCTCGGCTCCGCCTGGCCGATCCTGCTCTGGCCCTTCGAGAACGAGTTCACGCTGCCGATCGTCTTCGGGCTGGCGATGCTGCTGTTCCTCGATCGCGAGGACGGGAGGGGCGACGCCTGGGCCTGCGCGATGCTGGTCCTCGCCGTCCTCTCGGGCAGCCTCGGCATCTCCTTCGTCCTCGCGGCCGCGGTCGACGTCTTCGTCAAGCGCGGCAGCCGCGGCTGGAAGCGGGCCTACGTCTTCCTCGTTCCCGGGCTGGTCTACCTGGCCTGGTACGCGGGCTGGGGGCACGAGGCGGAGACCCACCTGACGCTCGAGAACGTCCTCAACTCTCCCGTCTACGTGATGGAAGGGTTCGCCTCGGCGGTCGCCTCGCTGACCGGCCTGAGCAAGACCCCGGCCAGCGGCCCGGCGACGATCGACTTCGGCGCGCCGCTGCTCGTCGCCCTCCTCCTCGCCGCCGGCCTGCGAATCCGGCAACGGGGGGTGCCGGCCGGACTCTGGCCCGTCGCCGCGGCCGGCGTCAGCTACTGGCTGCTCGCCGCCTTCAACTTCATCCCCGGCCGCGAAGCGACCGCCACCCGCTACGTCTACGCCGGCGCCGTCTTCGTCCTCTTGATCGCGGCGGAGTTGCTGCGCGGGGTGCGCTGGAGCCGCAACGGCCTCCTGGTCGCCGGCGCCGTCGCGATCGTCGCGATCGTCCCCAACCTCGGCTACATGAAGACCGGCGGCGAGTGGGAGCGGGAACAGAGCGTCTACACCCGCGCCGACCTGGCGGCGCTGGAGATCGCCCGCCGCACGGTCGACCCCGGCTTCGTCCTCTCCGACCCCGAAGTCGCCGGCACCGCCTCGCTCAGCGTCGTCAGCGCCGGCAAGTACTTCGAAGCGGCCGACCGCTGGGGCTCTGCCGCCTATTCCCTGGAGGAACTGGAAGCGGCGCCGGCGATCGGGCGCCACTACGCCGACGTCGTCCTCTCGCGGGCGCTGCCGCTCTCGACCGAAGTGCGGCCGGGCGAGAGCGGCTCCGAACGCAAGGGCTGCGTCGCCGTCCCGGGGGGGAGCGGCCCCGACAGCGAGGTCAAGCTCGAGCCGGGCTCCTACCGGATCGAGCTCGCGCCCGGTGCCGAGGCCGCCTTCCATCTGCGCCGCTTCGCCGACGGCGAATACCCGGTCGTCACCGAACCCTCCCCCGGCGGCTCGACGACGCTGCTGAAGGTCCCCAGCGACGAAGCACCCAATCCCTGGTACCTCCGGGTCGAAGCGAGCCAGGCGGCTCGCGTCTGCCCGCCGCAGTAGCCGAATTCGGGCCGTTCGAGTCGCATCACCTTCGCGCCCTCCGAAGCGCCGAGGACACGTCCTCGACCACCGCGTCCGGTTCCTTTTCGAGCTGTAGTTCGCTGAAGCGATGGACGGAGTAGCCGAGTCGCCGCAGCCGCAAGTCCCGCTCGTGATCGTCCTCGAAGGCGACCGTGCCGCCGTGGGTCGCGTAGCTGTCCGTTTCCACGACGAGGCGCGCGTGCCGCCAGAGGAAGTCCACCGTCATGCCGCCGAGCGGCGCATTGACCTCGGGCTGCTCCAAACGGGTGCGGCGCCAGAGGCGAAGGAAGTAGCGCTCGAGGTCGCTGCGGGTGCGATCCGTCTTGATCTCCCCCAAACCCAACCCGAGGAACTCGGCCTGGCGGACGGCACGCCGCACGAGGCGAGGTGGAAGCGTCGCGCGTATATCGACGAGCGTGCGAGGGACCGTCGTGACAGGGATGTGGTCCCGCACGGTGACGGGGCGGTTTGGCAAACCATCGGTTGACCAAGCCGCCCCGAGCGTCGCGCAGCGGTGGATGCGAATGCCCCGCCGCCGCTCGCGGCCGTTGTGGTGCGGCATGGTGACGTCGACCGGCCCGTCAAGTGGACGCAGCAAGCCCCAATGAACCGCTGCGGCGCCGTGGCTCAGGACGGCGCCGCGCCCGCAGGCGAGCACCGCCGCCATCCACCTCGCCTCTTCGCTAAGTCCCTCGTGGCCAACCGAGTAGACGCCTCGATGCAGACGATGGAGGCGACCTCGTTGAGCGCGCTTGGAGATCGCGCTCTTCGTCAATCCCACTCCGACGAGCTGCCGCGTCGTCACGATCCCGTGTTGCGTGCGCGCGACGCGCGCTATGAGCAAATCGAGCGGGGCGTTTTGGTCAACCATGAGGACGCTAAGGCGCCCCGGCGGGTTGACTCTCCCCCTCGGTGCCTAGAGGTCCTCGGCGATCCGCGGCGCCTCGCGGTTGAAGATCCAGACGGCGAAGGCGCAGGTGCCGAGGAAGATCGCCGCTGCCGGCAGCAGGTGGAGGGCGCCGCCGGCCGCCTCTACCGCGGTCGGGGCGGACGGTTCGAGGATCCAGACGCGGACCTGCTCGAAGATCACCGCCAGCGGGTTCAGCATCAGCAGGTGTTCCTGCCACGCCTTCAGGAACGGCTCGTCGCCGACCGGGCCGAGGGGGTAGAGGATCGGCGTCGCGTAGAAGAGGACCTGGGCGACGACGGTCCAGATGATCGCGACGTCGCGGAAGCGGACGAAGAGGACCGAGAGGATCATGCTGACGGCGGCGGTGAGGACGAAGAGCGCCGCCACCGCGACCGGGAAGAGCAGCCACGTCCACATCGGCTCCACCCCCCAGGCGAGGATGAAGACGAGGACGATGACGAGGTTGAGGCAGAAGTTGAAGAACGCCGTCAGCACGGTCGCCAGCGGGATCACCAGGCGCGGGAACTGGGTCTTGCGGACGACCCCCTCCTGGGCGACGACGGAGGTGACGGCGGCGGTCGTCGCTTCCTGGAAGAAGGTGAACTGGACGATTCCCAGCAGCAGCAGGACGGGGTAGTCGTCGAGGTCGCTGCCAACTTTGAAGACCTGGGTGAAGACGAAGAGGAGGACGCCGAAGAGCATCAGCGGCCGCACCAGCGACCAGAGGTAGCCGAAGACGGTGCCGAAGTAGGTGCGCCGGAACTCGGTCACCGACATCAGCCAGAGCAGGTCGAAGAAGCGGCGCCGGCCGCCGCCGAGGGCCGAGGGCCCGTTGACGTCGCGCAGGCCGGCGTCCGGCGCGGCCGTCGTCATCGGCTCTCCTCCGACTCGACCGTGGCCTCGATCTCGTGCTCGATCGAGACGATCCCTTTCGTCCCGACGGTCCCGAAGATGACGAAGTCGACGGCGTTGTGGACGTAGAGATGGACGCCGCCGCCGCGGTTGCTCTGGGCGCCGCAGTGGATGAAGTGCCGGCCGGGAGCGAGGGGGTTGTCAAGCTTCGCCTTCACCTGCGCCCGCGTTCCCGCCGGCACCGTCTCGGAGCCGTCCGTCCCCTTGGCGATGGCGCCGAACTCAAACAGCCCGAGCCCGTCGGCGTTGGCGATCACGAAGCCGACGCCGAGCCCGCTCGCCTCGCGTTCGACCTCGATCTCGGCCCGCAGGTGGATCTCCTCGCCGTGCTCGAGCGTCGTCGTCCGCTCGCCCTCCGCGTTCTCCAGCCAGCAGTCGAGGAGGCGGGCGCCGTCGGCACCCGGTACTGCGGTCGCGTCCTCGGTTTCGACCCCCCGTTCGAAGTTCAGCTTCAGGTACTCGCGGCCGGTCTCCGACGGGTCGCCGAGCTGGCGGATGTGGCCGCCGTCGATCAGCATCGCCCGGTGGCAGTACTCCTCGACCGTGCCCATCTCGTGGGTGACGAGGACGATCGTCTTGCCGCGGGCTTTCATCGCGTGGAAGGCATCGGCGCACTTCTGCTGGAAGGCGGCGTCGCCGACCGCGAGCACCTCGTCGATCAGCAGCACGTCGGCGTCGGCCTCCATCATCACCGAGAAGGCGAGCCGGACCAGCATCCCCGAGGAGTAGTTCTTCAGCTTCAGTTCGGCGAACTCCCCCAGCTCGGCGAACTCGATCACGGCGTCGAGGCGGCGGCGCGTCTCCCCCGGCGTCAATCCCATCATCACCCCGTTGAGGACGACGTTTTCGCGCGCCGTCAGCTCCATGTTGAAGCCGACCCCGAGCTCGATGAAGGGGGCGAGCCGCCCGGCCATGCGGATCCGCCCGGCGTCGGGACGGTAGATGCTGGCGAGCAGTTTCAACAGCGTGCTCTTGCCGGAGCCGTTGCGCCCGACGATGCCGAAGAACTCTCCCTTGCGGACGTCGAAGGAGACGCCCTCCAGGGCGTGCAGCTCGCGGTAGTCGCGGGCGGCGAAGGGCCGCACCAGCCGCTCCTTGAAGGAGTCGACCCGGTGGGTCGGGATGCGGAAGCTCTTCTCCAGCCCCGCCACCTGGATCGCCAGCGGGTCACCTGGCTTGGGCGCGGGTGCGCGCCGGTCCGCCGGCGCTTCGGTTGCGGGATTGTCGACGGGCATAGGGGCGCCTTGGAGGAGTCCTCAGCCTACCGGCGCGGCTCGGCGTCAGAGGAGGCGAGGACGGTCGAGCAGGAGAGCTGGAAGGCGAAGCCGGGCGGCGAGATGTCGAAGACCGCGGCCGAGCCCGGCGCCGCCGAGCAGGTTCGTTCCGCCCTGTCCATCGAGGCGCTCCAGGGCGGGGTGCCGCGCCCGAGCACGTTGCGGGCCGGCAGCGAGACGAGGGCGGAGCCGAGGATGACGAGGACCACTGCGATCCCCAACCACGGCCTGTCCCCCCAGTTGCGGCCGCGCCAGCCGCGGTCGACGAGGGCGAAGATCAGGCCGACGATCAGCATCACCGGGACGACGGCATAGCGGCCGGCGTCGCCGATCCAGCTGCCGTCGTGCCAGAGCATCGGTTCGGCCACCGCCCGCTGGTAGATCGAGACGACGAAGGCCAGCGCCGCGATCGGGATCGTCAGCGCCGCCAGGTAGCGGAGCGAGGGCCCGCAGCGCCAGGCCGCGACGGCGAGCCCGCCGAGCAGAGCGATCGTCAGCAGGATCAGGAAGGGCCAGCCGAGCAGGGCCCAGGCCTCGCCCCCGAGGCGCAGGCCGAAGACGGCCCCGTCGGCGACGCGCTGCAGGAGGACGCTCCAGACGTCGCTGGTCCAGACTGGGTCGACCCCTTCGTAGGTGCTGCGGGCGATCGCGTAGAGCTGGACGAGGTTGGCGCCGAAGTAGGCGCCGACGATTGCGAGGTCGCGGCCGTCGCGGACGGCGAAGGCGCGCAGCAGGGCGAGCGGGAGGAAGAAGATCGTCCCCGGGGTGCTGAGCGCGGTGGCGGCGAGGAAGGCGGCGCCGAGCGCCGCCGACGAGTTGCTGCGCGGCCGCCAGAGCAGCAGCCAGAAGCTGGCGACGAGCATGAACCAGGGGACGTTGGCGGTGGAGACGATCGTTTCCGTGCTGCCGACCGCGGTGAAGACGGTCAGCGCCGCCAGCGCCCCCCGCAGCAGCGGGCTGGCGATCTGGCCGGCGGCGGCGTAGAAGACCGCGAGGCCGCTGAGGGCGACGACGAGCGCCGAGGCGATCGCCATCGCCGCCGGGGCGTCGCGGAGCGGGAAGGCGGCGCCGACCTCGCCGATCAGGCGCGGGACGAGGACGAGGTAGCCGGCGTATTCGGTCGTGATCGCGTCGAGCAGCCCGTTTTCGATCGCCCCGGCGAGGTAGATCGGCCCGTCCTCGGCCCAGAGCGCGTCGAGCGAGCCGGTCCAGCCGATGCGGGCGAGCTGGACCACGATCGCGATCACGAGCAGGCCGAGAGCCAGGATCGCGACCTGGGCCCGCGTCAGGGCGGGCCCGGAACCGGGCTCGGCGGCGGGGAAGAGGTAGCGATCGAGGTGCCGGCGAGCCGCGGCTGCCCTGTCCCGGAGTGGCATGCGGGCGCACCATATCGGCGCGGAAAACGGCCGGTAGCCCGCTCTTTTCGCTGCGCAGTAGGGTTCCACCCTCGAATGGAGCCCTTGAAGGGACTGATCCTCTCCGGCGGCGCCGGCACCCGCCTGCGCCCGATCACCCACACTTCGGCCAAGCAGCTGGTGCCGGTGGCCAACAAACCCGTGCTCTTCTACGGGATCGAGGCGCTGGTCGACGCCGGCGTCAAGGAGATCGGGATCATCATCGCCCCCGAGACCGGCGACGAGATTCGCGAGGCGGCCGGCGACGGCTCCCAGTTCGGCGCCGAGATCACCTACATCGTCCAGGACTCGCCGGCCGGCCTCGCCCACGCGGTGCTGACCGCGGAGGAGTTCATCGGCTCCTCGCCCTTCGTCATGTACCTGGGGGACAACCTCCTCCGCGACGGCCTCCGCGGCCTCGTCTCCACCTTCACCGAGCACAGCCCCGACGCGCTGATCCTGCTCACGCCGGTCGACGATCCCCAGTCCTACGGGGTCGCCGAGCTCGACCAGGAGGACCACATCGTCCGCCTGATCGAGAAGCCGAAAGACCCTCCCTCGAACCTGGCCCTGGTCGGCGTCTACCTCTTCCAGAACCTGATCTTCGACGCCGCCCGCTCGCTGGAGCCCTCCTGGCGGGGAGAGCTCGAGATCACCGAGGCGATCCAGAAGCTGATCGACGACGGCCGCAGCGTCCGCTCCGAGGTCGTGCGCGGCTGGTGGAAGGACACCGGCCAGCTCGCCGACATGCTCGAGGCCAACCGGCTCGTGCTGGAGGAGCTCGTGACCTCGGTCGAGGGCGACGTCGACGAGGCCTCCAAGGTCGAGGGCCGGGTCGTGATCGGCCCCGGAGCGAAACTGGAGCGCGCGGTCGTCCGCGGCCCCGCGGTGATCGGCGCCGGCGCCCACATCGAGGACGCCTTCATCGGCCCCTACACCTCGATCGGCGACGACGTCCACGTCCGCCGCTCCGAAGTCGAGAACTCGATCGTCCTCGCCGGCTCCGTGGTCGAGGACCTCGGCACCCGGATGGAGGCGAGCCTGCTCGGCAAGGAAGTGAAGCTGACCCGCAGCCAGGGGATGCCGCAGACGCTGCAGCTCCTGGTCGGCGACCGCTCCGAGATCAAACTCGTCTAGTGGGGGCCGGGCGATGAAGTTGCTCGTCACCGGAGCCGCCGGGATGCTGGGACGCGACGTCCTCCTCGCCGCCGGCAACGCCGGCCACGACGTCGTCGGCTACGGCCGCGCCGAGCTCGACGTCACCAACCCGGGGACGCTCGACCGCAAGCTCGACCTCGAGCGGCCCGACGTCGTCATCAATTGCGCCGCCTGGACCGACGTCGACGGCTCCGAGACGGCCGAGGAGGCCGCCTTCGCCGTCAACGGCAGCGGCGCCGGCAACATTGCCGCCGCGGCCGCGAAGGTCGAAGCGCGGATCCTCCACGTCTCCACCGACTACGTCTTCGACGGCCTCAAGGGCGCCCCCTACGTAGAGAGCGACCAGCCGGCGCCGCTCTCGGCCTACGGCCGCACCAAGCTCGCCGGCGAGGAGGCCGTCGCCGCCGCCAACAAGCGCCACTTCATCGTCCGCTCGGCCGGCCTCTTCGGGCTCGGCGGCCGCAACTTCGTCGACACGATGCTGCAGCTGGCCCAGACCCGGAGCGAGGTCACCGTGGTCCGCGACCAAATCGGCTCGCCCACCTACACCTGGCACCTCGCCTACGGCATCGTCCGCCTGATCGAGGGGATCGAGTACGGCATCCACCACATGGCGGCCGCCGGGCAGTGCTCCTGGTACGAGTTCGCCCGCGAGATCTTCGAGCAGGCAAAGGTCGAGTGCCGGGTGCTCTCGATCACCAGCGAAGAATTCGGCGCCGCGGCGCCGCGACCGCCCTTCTCGGCCCTGGTCAGCCAGCGCGAGCACGCGATCCGGCTGCCCAGCTGGCAGGACGGGCTGGCAGGCTATCTCGCCCAACGACAAGCGGAGGCAAGCGAATGAGACTCCTGGTGACCGGCGCGGCCGGCTTCATCGGCTCCACCTACGTGCGGCTGGTCGGCGACGAGCACGACGTCGTCGTCCTCGACAAGCTCACCTATGCCGGGCGGCGCGAGAACCTGCCCGAGGGAACGAACCTCGTCGAGGGGGCGATCGAGGATCCCGCCGTCGTCCGCGAAGCGATGCAGGGCGTCGATGCCGTCGTCAACTTCGCCGCCGAGTCCCACGTCGACCGCTCGATCGACGACCAGGAAGCGTTCGCCCGCACCCACGTCGTCGGCACCGGCACGCTGCTCGACGCGGCGCGGGAGCTGGGCGTCGAGCGCTACCTGCAGGTCTCGACCGACGAGGTCTACGGCTCGATCGAGTCCGGCTCCTTCACCGAGACCTCGCCGATCGACCCATCCTCGCCCTACTCGGCGACCAAGGCGGCCGGCGACCTGCTCGTCTCCGCCCACTTCCACACCTACGGGATCGACGCCTCGATC
This sequence comes from Solirubrobacterales bacterium, assembly GCA_045805765.1. Taxonomy (GTDB): domain Bacteria; phylum Actinomycetota; class Thermoleophilia; order Solirubrobacterales; family 70-9; genus VAYN01. Next base: position 81,854 of record JBJMKN010000013.1, on the reverse strand, counting down.
GTGCGCGGCTCCAACAACTACGGCCCGCGTCAGTACCCGGAGAAGCTGATCCCGCTGATCACGCTGAACGCCCTCCATCGCGACCCGCTGCCGGTCTACGGCGACGGCCGCCAAGTCCGCAACTGGCTCTACGTCGAGGACTTCTGCACCGGCATCCACACCGTCCTCACCAAGGGCAAAGCGGGCGAGGCCTACAACGTCGGCGGCCCCGACGAGTGCGAGAACATCGAGGTCGTCAAGCGCGTGATCGAGCTGACCGGCGGCGACGAGTCGCTGATCGAATACGTCACCGACCGTCCCGGCCACGACCGCCGCTACTCGCTCTCCTCGGAGAAGCTGAAGACGGAGCTGGGCTGGGAGGCGCAGGTCCACTTCGCCGAGGGCCTCGAGCGGACCGTGCAGTGGTACCGCGACAACGAGGACTGGTGGGGCCCGATCCGCTCCGGCGAGTACCGCGAGTACTACGAAAAGCAGTACGGGAAGAGCCTGCGCTGATGGCGGAGCGGCTGGAGACGAAGCTCGACGGGGTGGTCCTGATCGAGCCGCAGGTCCACGGCGACGAGCGCGGCTTCATGGTCGAGTCGTACAGCCGTGACGAGTGGCGGCGGCTCGGCGTCGAGGTCGAGTTCGTCCAGCACAACCACTCGCGCTCGCGCCAGGGGACCCTGCGGGGGATCCACTTCCAGACCGAGCCGGGCCAGGCCAAGCTGGTCCGCTGCGCCCGCGGCGAGATCCTCGACGTCGCCGTCGACCTCCGCCGCGGCTCCTCCACCTACGGCCAGTGGGAGGCGCACCGTCTCGACGACGTCCGCCACCGTCAGCTCTTCGTCCCGGTTGGCTTCGGCCACGGCTTCGCGGTCCTCTCCGAGGAAGCCGACGTCGCCTACCAGGTCTCCAGCTACTACGACCCGGCCACCGAGAAGGGGATCGCCTGGGACGACCCCGGCGTCGGCGTCGACTGGGAAGTTTCCGAGCCGCTGCTCTCCGAGCGCGACAAGACCGCGCCGACGCTTGCCGAGATCGCCGACGAGCTGCCCTTCTAGCAGCGCTCGCTCACCCGGCCATCGTCTCGGCCAGCAGCTGCCGCATCGCGGCGACGAAGCGCGGCTGCGAGAACTCGGCGGCGCGCTCGGCGAGCGCCTGCCGATCCCACTCGGTCGCGGCGACGCGCTTCACTGCCCCGCGCAGCTCCGCCAAGCTCGGCTCGTCGAGAAGGACGCCGTCGACTCCGTCGCGGACGATGTCGCGGGCGCCGCCCGCGTTCTGCGCGATCACCGGCGCCCCGGCGGCGAGCGCCTCGACCATCGTGATCCCGAAGTCCTCCTCGCCGACGTGGATGAAGCCGGCGGCGTCGCGGTAGAGCCCCTCCAGCTCCTCGCGGGAGATCCAGCCGCGCAGCTCGACGTTCACCGGCAGCCGCGCCCGCAGCTCCTCTTCCTGGGGGCCGATCCCGACCATCGTCAGGCGCTGGGGAAGCCCGCGGAATGCCTCGGCGACCAGCAGTGGCTGCTTGTAGGGGACGAGCCGGCCGACCCAGAGGAAGCTGCCGCGCTCCCGCGCCGGGTCCGCGCGCAACGCCTCGACCTCGACCGGGGGGTGGACGACGTCGGCGTCGCGGTCGTAGAAGCGGCGGATGCGGTCGCGTACCGCCGTCGAGTTGCCGATCAGCCGGTCGGGCCGCTGGGCGGCGGCGCGGTCCTGCTTGCGCAACCAGCCCGAGAGCGCGCCGAGAACCCGGCCGCGGGCGCCGCCGAGCCGACCGCGCTCGGTGTCGGTGAGCCAGGCGTAGCGCATCGGCGTGTGGCAGTAACAGACGCAGGGCGTGCCGGGTGGCGGCGAGGCGTTGATCGCGCACGAGTGCGAGGAGACGACGACGAGGTCGTACTCGCCGAGGTCGAGCGAGCGGAAGTAGCGGGGCATGTAGGGGAGGAGGTACCGCCAGCGGCCCGGGTCGTGCCCGACCTGCCGCAGACCCGGCAGCCGCGAGGGCCGCGACTCGCGCACGATCCGCGCCGCCAGCTTCGGCGGCAGCAGGCCCCGTTCGGCGTGAAAGGTGAAGACGTCGACCCGGCTCGCCTCGGCCAGCACGTCATCGGCGATCGCCTCGACCACCCGCTCGGAGCCGTGGTACCCCTGAAACCAGTCATGGACGATCGCGACCGGCCGGCCGGCCCAGGGAGCGGCGCTGCTCATGCGCGCCAGCGTAAACGAGAGGCTTCTTCTCCCCGGGCAGGGGTGCAATGCTCGTTGCTGTGTTTGGAATTTGGGATATGTTTTATTAAGTTATGTCTTAACTCTTTTATGGCTTTCTTCAATCGCAAAGACGAGTTGACCGCCCTCTCCGAGCGGCTGCGTTCCCCGCGGGGGGAGTACTTCGTGCTCTACGGGCGCCGGAGGGTCGGCAAGAGCGAGCTCCTGCGCCATTTTGGTGAAGATCTGCGGCAGTTCTACTTCGAGGCAAGCGCCGGCAGCCAGCGGGACCAGCTCGAGGATTTAGGGGCGGAGCTCGCCCGCTTCAGCGGTCGCGCTATCTACGCCGAGCAACCGCTCAGCAGCTGGCGAGCGGCCTTTGCCGCTTTTTCCGAACTGCTCGAGGCAGGGCAAACGATGATCGTGCTCGACGAGTTTCAGTTCATCGCTCGCCAGGAGCCGGAGATCGGCTCCCTGCTCAACCGCTTCGTGGCGGAGCATGCCGACAACCCCGATCTCTTCCTCTGCCTTTCGGGCTCGGACATCAGCTTCTTCGAGCGCGAGGTAGTCGGATATGGGGCAACCACTTACGGACGCCGCACCGGCTCGCTGCGCCTGCTGCCCTTCCTGTGGCGCGAGATCGACCCGTTCGTCTCCGGCTGGAGTATCGAGGAGAGGATCAGAGCCTGGGCAGTTTTCGGCGGCATCCCCTATTACTTGAAGGAGATCGATCCTGCACAGCCCCTCTCCGAGGCGATCCGGCGGGCGATCCTCTACCCCGATGGGCTCCTGCGGGAAGAGCCCCGCTTCCTGCTTGCCCAGGAGAGTCGCTTGCGTGAGCAAGCGACCTACATGTCGTGCCTCCGCGCGATCGCCGGTGGCGACACGCGTCTCAACGAGATCGCTCAGCGGGTCGGCCGCTCCGCTCCCGACGTCCGCGCCTTTCTCGAGGTTCTCGAGGAGATGGGCCTCGTCGAGCGGCGCTACCCGGTGACCAGGGCCTCCGGCAGGAAAGTCACCTATGCGATCGTCGATCCTTTCCTGCGGTTCTGGTTTCGCTTCGTCGCGCCACGGGAAAGTCGCCTCGCTACGAGGCGGGACGCCGATCGCTACCTCGAGGAGTCAGTGCTGCCGGAGCTCGACAAGTTCGTCTCGGAGGAGGCCTTCGAGCGCGTCTGCCAATCCTGGCTCGGAGATCAGCGCAACGCCGCCGAAGTGGGACGGTGGTGGGGCTCGATCCGCCGCCGCGAGAACGGCCAGCTGCGCAGCCGCACCTACGAGGTCGATGTGGTTGCGATCGATTCCGACGGAAGTGTCGAGGCTCTCGGGTCCTGCAAGTGGCCGGCGGCCGGCAATGACCGCCACGCGCACGATGCCGGCGAGCTCGACAAGCTGGAGACGATCAGGCACGAGCTGGGAGCGCCCGACGCGCAGCTCTACTTCTTCGATCGGGTCGGTTTTTCACCGCGCATGCAGGAGCTGGCCTCCGAGCGCGACGACGTCCACCTGGTATTGGCAAGCGAGTTGGAGGAGGCGTAGCCGATGAGCCTCGATCAACCCGCTGTCACGGTGCTCATCGGTGCCTTTGAAAACGAGGCGACGGTTGCGCGTGCGATCGGCTCGATCCTCAGCCAGACGGAGAGGAACCTCGAGCTGATCGTGATCGACGATGGATCTCGGGATCGATCGGCCGCAGCGGCGCGGGAGGCGATCGGGGATGACCCTCGCGGGCGGGTGATGCGGCTGGAGCGGAACCTCGGGATTCCTCGCTCGCTGAACGCTGGGATGGAGGCGGCCGCTGCGCCTGTCATCGCGATCCAGGACGCCGACGACTACTCGGCGCCGAACCGGCTGCAGCGGGAGCTTGCTGTCCTCGCCGCGGAGGCGGACGTGGCGGTGGTCGGGTCGCGGATGCGGGAGGTCGACGGCTCCGGCCGGGAGCTGCAGCCGCGGACCAGCTTCGCCTCCGGGGACGTCGGGCAGGTGCTGATGCGGTTCAACCCGATCCCCAACGGCTCGTCTGCCTTCCGCAAAGCGGTGGCGCTTGACCTGGGCGGCTATGACCCGCGCTACCGCTACGCGACCGAGTACGACCTCTGGCTGCGGATCGCCGAGCGGCACCGGCTCGTCGCGCTCGACGAGGAGCTGGCGACGCGGGTGATGGGCGGCGGCAACGTCGCCGCCCGGGCCGAGCGGGCGCAGCTGGCCGAGGGGGTGGCCATCCGCGCGCGGGCCCTGCGTCGCCGCCGAACCCTGCGGGGCGCCTCCGGGCTACTCCGCCCGGCGCTCTCCTACGCGCTGCCGGCATCGCTGAAAACGGCGCTGCGGAAGCGGCGCGGTCAGGCGGCCTGAGCCGCGCGGCCCTCGAGGGCCGCTTCGTACTGCCCCTTCGTCCCGTTGAGGAAGCGATCGAGGCTGAGCTCGTTGGCGATTCGTTCCCGGGCCGCCGCGCCGAGCCGCGCGCGATCTTCCTCATCTTCGGCGAGGGTGAGAAGCCGGTTCGACATCGCCTCGAGGTCGCCGGCCGGGAAGACGAGGCCCGCGTCGCCGACGGTCTCGACGTTGCCGCTCCCGTCGGCGACGACCGGCGCCAGCCCATGCGCCATCGCCTCCAGCAGTGCGAACGACATCCCCTCGCGGTGGGAGGGGAGGAGGAAGAGGTCGGCGGCGGCGAAGAGGTCGTCGAGATCCTTGCGGTGGCCGAGCGGCCGCACCGCTGGCCCGGCCTCGGCGGCGACCTCCCCTTCGAGCGGGCCGCCGCCGGCGATCAGCAGGACGAGCTGGGCGCCACGGCTACGCGCCTTCTCGACGGCGGCGATCGCGCCCAGCGGGTCCTTCCGCTCCTCGAGCTGGCCGACGAAGAGGACGCCGACCTCGGCCCCTCCGAGGCCAAGCGATTCGCGGGCTTGGCGCCGCCGCTCCGGGTCGGCCGCCGGCGCCACCGCAACCCCGTTCGGCACCACCACAAGACGGTCGTGCAACGACGGCGGCAGCGCCGCGGCGAGGTCGTCGCGCTCGTCGCGGGCGATGCAGATCGCCGCCGCCGAGGCCGCCACCGCCGCCCGCATGCGCCGCCGCACGAGCCAACCGACGGCTCCACTCGACCGCCGCAGCCGGTGCAGGCCATGCGTGGTGATCAGCAACGGCCGTCCGCGCAGGCTTGGGGCGACGAGCATTGCCGTCATGTCGCCGTGGACGTGAACCAGGTCGGCCTCGCCGGCAAGGCGCCGCACCTCCCGCATCCGCCCGAGCACCGAGGGGATGCCCCGAAGCCGAGAGCGGGTCACGCTCAGCGCCACCCGCCGGTGGCTGTAGCCCTCCATCCCTTCCAGTAGGTCGATGTAGGTCTCGCCGCCCCCGCCGGGGTGGGGGAGGACGTGCAGGACTGTTGGCATCAGCGCCGCCCCCAGAGCGCCGCGGCCAGCAGCGAGAGCTCGATCCCCATCGTCTCGTTGCGGCCCGTGAGCCGCCGCAGCGAGCGCAGCGCCAGCCAGCCGAGCGGCGGCTTCCTCGTGTCGAGGCGGGCAACCCGACGCAGCGCCCGCGCCTTCTCCGGCTGCAGCTCGCCCGCGGCCCGCGCCTGGATTTCGCGGGCGGAGAGAGCGATCCGGTGCGCGTTCGTCTCATACGCCCGCTTCGAGTAGGCGGAGACCCGCGAGATCGTCGTCCGCGGCTGCCGCCAGCTCACGAGCCGCCCTGGGTCGAACTCCCTCATCGCCGCCGCATGCCCTCGCGCCGCCGCGCCGTGCTGGACGTAGTCGTAGAGCGGACGGTCGACATAGGCGATCCTCCCGGTCGCCAGCGCCATCGCGGCGATCCACTGGTCGTGGAACGGATCGCCGACCGGCTCGGGGAACGGCAACACCAGGTCGAGCAGCTCGCGCCGGAAGAGCGAGGCGGCGCCGGTCACCGTGTTGGCGAGCAGCAGCGAGGCAAGGTCGGTGTAGTTGTTCCGCCGCCCCTGCCAGAAGGTCTCGGAGACGACCTGCCCCTGCTCGTCGACGATCCGCATGTCGCTGTAGACGAGCCGCGCGTCCCCCAGCGCCCCGACCAGGGTCGCCAGCTTCTCCGGGTGCCAGCGGTCGTCCTGGTCGGCGAGGGCGACGAGGGCGGCCTCCGCGGGCACCATCCGCAGCGCCCGCTCGAAGTTGGCGTAGAAGCCGAGCCGCTCGCCGCCGACCGCGAGCGTGAACCGCTCGTCCTCCTCGGTCAGAGAGCGCAGGTGCGCGAGCCGCTCCGCGCTCGAGCCGTCGTCGCTGACGAGGCAGATCCAGCGCTCGTGCGTCTGCTCGCGGATCGAGCCGACCTGCCGCTCGAGCAGCCGCGGGTCGGGATCGAAGGCAGCCATCGCGATCGCCACCAGCGGGGCCTCGGTGGGCATCGGGTCAGTAGGCGCCGTCGCCGCGGACGATCGCCCGCGGGGTGCGCAGCAGGATCGCCAGGTCGGTCAGCAGCGAGAGGTTGTCGAGGTAGTCGCGCTCCATCGCCAGCCGCTCCTCGAAGGTGAGGTCGCTGCGCCCGTACACCTGCATCGGCCCCGTCACCCCAGGCTTCACCGCCAGCCGGCCGCGCTGGCGCTCGTCATATAGGGCGACGATCGCTACCTCCTCCGGCCGCGGCCCGACCAGCGACATGTCGCCGCGCAGGACGTTGAACATCTGCGGCACCTCGTCCAGGCTCATCCGCCGCAGGACGCGACCGACCCGGGTGACGCGGGGGTCGTCGCGGATCTTGAAGGCGGGCTGGTCGAGGCTGGCGACGTCGATCAGCTCGGGCAGCCGCTGTTCGGCATCGATCACCATCGTCCGGAACTTCATCATCGTGAACGGCTTGCCGCCTTCGCCGGCGCGGCGCTGGCGGAAGAGGACCGGGCGGCCGGTGTCGAGCAGGATCGCCACCGCGATCAGCGCCAGGATCGGCGAGAGCAGGAGCAGCACCGCCGCCGAGATGAGGATGTCCATCCCCCGCTTCATCGCCATCGTCGAGCGCGGCGGGTCGCTGAAGCGGAAGTCGAGGACGGGAAGCTCCGCCAGCCGGTTCAGCTCGACGCCCGGGCCGAGGAGGCCGTAGTGCTGCGGCAGGAAGGTGAGCGCGAGGCCCGCCGCCTTGCAGTCCTCGATCAGGCGCTCGGTCGCCGCCTCGCTGGTCTCGCCTTCGGTCACCACCACGCGCTCGATCTCGTGCTCGCTCGCGGTCCGCGCGAGGTCGGCGATCGAGCCCAGCCGCGGCAGCTCGCGCGCGGCGGGCGCGGCCTCCGAGGAGAGGTAGCCGACCAGCGACAGCCGCGTCTCGGGGTGGATCGCGACGCGGCGGGCGACGACGTCGACGGCGGCGGGGGACCCGATCACGATCCCGGTCCCGACCGGCGTCAGCCGGTGCCAGAGGAAGCGCAGGGTGCCGCGGAGGACGAAGCTGCCGCCGAGGGTGCCGACGCCGACCGCGATCGCGCTGGCGGGGGAGAGGGGGCCGACGGGGCTGAGGGCGAGCAGCCCGTCGAGGATGAGGACGCCGACGGCGCTGGCGGAGATCAGCGAGGGCAGCTCGTCGAGGGTGCTGTGGCGAATCCGGCGGTGGTCGTTGTCGTAGAGGCCGTGGAGCTTCACGACCAGGACCCAGGAGGGGCTTACCAGCGTCGCCCAGAAGAGCGTTCCGACTTCGGTGCTGGCGCTGGCGGCGGTGACGGCGAAGAGGCTGGCGATCAGCACCAGCCAATCGGAGAAGGCGAGCAGGCGCCGCAGGACCGCGCCGCGGCGCCGGAACTCCTGAGCGCCCGGGCTCGGAACCGGCTCCTGCTCGGCCGGCAGCTGCGGCGCCTGCGCCTCGCTCTGCTTGGTGTGTGGGGTCCAGGCCATCCTCATCCGCACCCTTCGAAACCGCCGCTGAGGCATTTTTCTTCGGGGTTGAGGCGAACGGCTTCCGCGAAATCTGCCCGTGCCGCGGCCTCGTCGCCCGCCGAATTCTCAACCCGCGCCCGCAGGTAGTAGAGGAGCCAGTAGTCCTTTTCGCGATCGATCGCCCGGTCGAGGTGGTCGATCGCCGCCGGGTAGTTGCCTTCGCGCTCGGCGAGGAGGCCGAGCTGCTTCTCGGGGGAGGTCGCCCAGGGCTCGATCTTGCGAGCGTTTTCGGCGTGGCTGACGGCGCTCGGAAGGTTTCCGTCCGCCGCCGCCGCGTTGCTGGCGTCGATCTCGCGGTCGACCAGCAGCGGCCCGACCAGCGCCAGCATGCTGACCCAAGCCACGGCAAGGCCGGCGACGGCGAGCCCGAAGCCGCGGCGATCGGCGTGGCCGTTGCCGCTGGCGCGGAGGCGGGTCAGCTGCGCGCAGCGAGCCGCGACGAGGACTCCGCTGGCCAAGAAGAAGACCGCGCCCAGGACCGCGATCTGCCAGAACCAGTCGATCGCCGAGCAGACGGCGAAGGCCAGGCAGGCACCGAGCAGCGCCGCGTAGAGGTCGCGCCGAGCCTCCTGTGCGTGGCGCCAGGCGCCGACTCCGATCCACAGCAGCGCGCCCACCATCGCCAGGACGAGCAGGCCGCCGACGATGCCCAGCTCCGAGAAGGCCTGCAGGTAGAGCGAGTGGGCGTCGGTGTTCGGCTCGTCGTTATGCCGCAGCTGGTACCAGGAGAAGCGGAAGGTGCCGGCGCCGCTGCCGAGCACGGGCTTTTCCTCGAAGCTGTCGACGGCGACCCGCCAGAACTCGTTGCGGCCACTGCTGGAGAGTTCGGTGAAATGCGCTTCCGGGTTGCTCGGGGGGCGCAGGTCCGGGCTGGTGAACTGATCCCAGGCGCGGCCGCCGACGGCGAGGGCGGCGGCGATCGCCAGCAGCGCGGCGCCGAGGGCGATCGCTTTCAGCATCCGCGGGTTGCGCGAGGCGGCCAGGGCCCGGTCCGTGAGGCCGCCCTGGCTCCGCTCGAGCCGTCTCAGCCCGGCGAACAGCGCCAGCGCCAGCAGCGATCCGGCCAGGAGGACCGCCAGCACCTCGTGCCCCTGCCCGGCGATGCTGTTGTCGTTGAGGTTCTCGGCGATGCTGCGGTGCCCCTGGACGACGAGGACAGCCGGCAGGGCGCCGAGGGCGCCGATCGCCAGGGTCGCCAGCAGCCAGAGCCGGTCGTGGGAGAGCGCGATCAGGCAGCCAGAGGCGAGCGCCGCCGCCAGCAGGCCGCCGCGGGAGTAGGTCAGGTAGAGCGCCAGCAGGGCGAAGGGCAGCGCGCCCACCGCGACCCAGCGCAGGAAGGAGGTGAGGGAGCGCCTGCTCAGCCACAGCGCCAGGCCGGTCGCGATCCCGAAGGCGACCCCCTCGCCGTTCCAGTATCCGAGCGGGTAGCTGAGGCGGGAGCCGGAGCCGGGGCCCTCGAGAACGTGAAAGACATCGGGCAGCAGGCGGGGGGCGAGGGCGATCACCGCGATCGCAAGCAGCGAAATCGTCAGCCCTTCACCGAAACGTTGACGCCTCTGGCCGGTTTGGGCGATCAGGAAGGTGGCTAGGAACATTCCGAGGTAGACGAGCACCCTGTCTGCCTCGGTGACGCTTAGCTCGATCGATCCTGACCACGAGGATGACAATGCGGATAGGAGCGCCAGTGCACCGATCAACCCAGTCGCCCAGTAGAAGGGCCGTGCGAGCAGGGCGCGGCCAGCGGCGCCGAGAATCAGCATCGCGACCACGACCAGCCATACGGCCAGGCCTGCCGCGTGCCGATCGCTCAGCCCAAAGCCGCCTCCGGCCAAGGCCAGGGGGAGGAGCAAAAGCAGCGGACTTATCAACGCCGCTGATTCCTCTAGTCTTGCGCGCCATGTCTCGGACCCCCCACCCCCGCGGCCCGGGCCTGACGCGATCTTCCGTTGTGCTCTCAGTGCTTGCTCTGCTGGCATTTGCTTGCTCACCGGCGCTCGCCCAGGCTGAAACCGTCTACGAAACCCCGGATACGACGCTGCCCGGGGAAACGGACAAGTCGCCGTCTAAGCACAAGAACCCCGATTCGCCGCAAAGTTCTCCCAAGGCGCAGGCTTCGCAGGACCCCGACGGGGGCTCGCAACAGCCGGGCGAATCTTCGGAAGCGGAAAATGGGTCATCCACGGGGAATCCAAACACTCCAGGAGGAGGCGGAGGACCCCAGGGTAAAGCCGAGCAGGGCGCCAAGGATGCCGGGCAGGCGACGGGCGGCAGCGTGCAGGCGGCAGTTCCGCTGGAAACGAGCTCCGCCACGACCGATGACGGCTCCTCGCCCCTCGTCCCGATCCTGATCGCGGTAGCCGTCCTGGCGGCGATCTCGGTGGGAGCGGTGCTCTACCGCCAGCGTCGCGGCAGCGACGGCGGGTTCTCGCCCAACGCGAGCTGAACCGGAGGTAAAGGCAGATGCTTTCTATGACGAAGAAGACGGCTGCGCTCAGCCTGACGCTGGCGCTCGTCCTGACGATGGCCTTCGCCGCCACCGCCCAGGCGGTGCCGCCCAAGTTCTGGGGCGTGGTGCCGCAGTCGCACCTCGATTCAGAACAGTTCCAGCGCCTTGGCAAAGGCGGAGTGGAAAGCGTTCGGATCCCCCTCGGCTGGGCCGACCTGCAGCCGCAGGAAGGCGGCCAGATCAACTGGGGCGGGGTCGACGACGTGGTCGAAAAAGCGGCCCGCGCCGGCATCGACGTGCTGCCGACGATCACCGGCGCTCCCACCTGGGCGGTGCCGACCGCTTCCGTCCCCGGCGGCGGCGGCAGCAAGGCTCCGGCGCGCCTGCCGGCGAAAGGCGCTGCCGCAACGGCGTGGAAAGCGCTGCTCGCGGAGGCCGCGGCCCGCTACGGCCCGAACGGCAACTTCTGGTCCTCCCACCCGGGCGTTCCGGTGAAGCCGATCCGCACCTGGCAGATCTGGAACGAGCCGAACTTCAAGTACTTCGTCGCCAGGCCCAACCCGGCCGAGTACGGGAAGCTCGTCAAGATCTCCAACAGCGCCTTGAAGTCAGTCGACCCCGGCGCCCAGGTGGTCCTCGCCGGCCTCTTCGCGCAGCCGAAGGGGGCGCGTTACGTCCGCGTCGTCAGGGGCAAGAAGAAGCTCGTCAACCCGACCAACGTCAACTACTTCGCCAGTTACTTCCTCGAACAGATGTACAAGGCGAACCCCGGGGTCAAGTCGTCGTTCGCCGGGGTCTCCCTGCACCCCTACACCGGCAGCTGGAAATACCTGACGCCGGAGATCGAAGAAGTGCGCAAGGTGCTGACGGCGAGCGGCGACAGCCGCAAGGGGCTCTTCATCACCGAGATCGGGTGGAGCGCGGGCCCGCCAAAATCCGACGGCACCAACGGCTTCGCCAAGGGGCCGGCCGGCCAGGCCCGCGAACTCAAGCTCTCCTTCCGCCTCCTGCGCTCGAAGCAGAAGGCCTGGCGAATCCAGCGCCTCTACTGGTTCTCGGTCGACGACGCCGAGAACGTCTGCAACTTCTGCGACGGCTCCGGCCTCTTCGGCCCCAACTTCACGCCGAGGAAGTCCTGGTTCGAATTCGTCAAGTTCGCCGGCGGAACGCCTTAGCCCGGTAGTGCCGACCCACCGGTCTGCGTAAGATCGGTGGGTTGGCGACCGCGACGAAACCGAGTAAGAAACCCGACCCACTGGCGCCTTTCAGCGCGCCGGTGCGGCGCTGGTTCGAGGCCTCCTTCGAGGGGCCGACGCCGGCGCAGGCCGGCGGCTGGGAGGCGATCTCCAGCGGCGAGCACGCGCTGATCTGCGCCCCGACCGGGTCCGGCAAGACGCTGGCCAGCTTCCTCTGGGGGATCGACAAGCTGGCGCGCTCGAAGGACCTCGGCACCGGCGTCAAGCTGGTCTACGTCTCGCCGCTGAAAGCGCTCTCCTACGACATCGAGCGCAACCTGCGGGCCCCCCTGCGGGGGATTGGGGCCGACGTCACCGTCGGGCTGCGGACGGGGGACACCTCGCAGAAAGAACGGCGGGCGATGGCGAAAACCCCACCGGACATCCTGATCACGACGCCGGAGTCGCTCTACCTGATGCTGAGCAGCAGCGTGAGGGAGATCCTTACTGGGGTCGAAGCGGTGATCGTCGACGAGATCCACGCGGTTGCTCAGACCAAGCGGGGAAGTCACCTCGCGTTGACGCTTGAGCGACTTGACTGGCTTGTTCGGGAGGGGGTGGGGGAGGAGCCAGGGGGGCCCTCTCCGGACAACAGCTTGGGAGGGTCCGGAGAGGGCCCCCCTGGCTCCTCCACGCCGGCCGCGACCGGGGTTCAGCGGATCGGGCTTTCGGCTACGCAGAGGCCGCTGGAGCGGATTGGGAAGTTCTTGGTTGGGCCGAAGCGGGAGTGCCGGATTGTGGATGCCGGGCAGAAGAAGGCTCTGGATCTGGAGATCGTGGTGCCTGTTGAGGACATGGCGGATCCGGGGGCGCCTGCCTACCCAAGCGAGGACGGGCCGCCGCCCAGTGAAGTCGAGCCGAGCGCGCACGCGAGGTCGATCTGGCCCGCCATCTACCCCAAGCTCCTGGAGCTGGTGCAGGAACACACCTCGACGATGATCTTCGTCAACAACAGGCGAGCAGCCGAGCGGTTGGCGAAGAGGTTGAACGAGCTGGCGAACGGCGAAGGGGAACAGGAGCTACCAGCCACTGAGCAAGCGGGCCACGCATTCGGACCGGGTGGGGACTCAGGGGGGTCCTCTCCGGACCCTCCCCGGCTGTTGTCCGGAGAGGACCCCCCTGAGTCCCCCCAACACGAGTACGTCGAGATCGCCCGCGCCCACCACGGCTCTCTCTCCCACGAGGAGCGCTCGGTCGTCGAGGAGATGCTCAAGTCCGGGCAGCTGCCCTGCCTCGTCGCCACCTCCTCCTTGGAGCTGGGGATCGACATGGGCGCCGTCGACCTCGTGATTCAGGTCGAGTCGCCGAAGTCGGTGACCCGCGGCCTGCAGCGGATCGGCCGCGCCGGGCACCGCATGGGCGAAGTCTCCAAAGGCCGGATCTTCCCCAAATACCGCGGCGACCTGCTCGAGTGCGCGGTCGTCGCCCGCCGCATGCGCGAGGCCGAAATCGAGGAGACGACGATCCCGCAGAACCCCCTCGACGTCCTCGCCCAACACCTCGTCTCGCTGGCCGCCCACAAAGAGTGGGAGGTCGACGAGGTCGAGCGCCTCGTCACCTCCACCCAGTCCTTCCACGACCTCTCGCGCGAACAGCTGGAGAACGTCCTCGACATGCTCGACGGCCGCTACCCCTCCGACCGTTTTGCCGAGCTGCGGCCGCGGATCGTCTGGGACCGCACCGAAGGGACGATCCACGGCCGCAAAGGCGCCCGCCAGCTGGTCGTCACCAACGCCGGCACGATCCCCGACCGCGGCCTCTACGGCGTTCACCTCCCCGACGGCCGCAGGGTCGGCGAGCTCGACGAGGAGATGGTCTACGAGGCCCGCGCCGGCCAGACCTTCCTGCTCGGCTCCAGCACCTGGCGGATCGAGGAAATCACCCGGGACCGGGTGATCGTCACCCCCGCGCCGGGCGCCCCCGGCGCCGTCCCCTTCTGGAAGGGCGACGGGATCGGCCGCCCCGCCGAGCTTGGCCGCGCGATCGGCGCCTTCGCCCGCGAGGCGGTCAACCGCGACCCGGCCGAGCTGGCGCAGGAGTACGACCTCGACGAGCGCGCAGCCAACAACCTCGTCAGCTACCTGCGCGAGCAGCAGCAGGCGACCCGCGTCGTCCCCTCCGACGAGACGATCGTCGTCGAGCGCTTCCGCGACGAGATCGGCGACTGGCGCCTCTGCATCCTCTCGCCCTACGGCGGCCGCGTCCACTCGGCCTGGGGTCTGGCGCTGGCGGCGAAAATCCGCGCCGAGCGCGACCTCGAGGCCGACGCGATCTGGTCCGACGACGGGATCGTCATCCACCTCCCCGACGCCGACGAGCCGCCCTCCGCCGACCTGGTCCTGATCGACCCCGACGAGATCGAGGATCTGATCGTCTCCGAGCTCTCCGGCTCGGCCCTGTTCGGCGCCCGCTTCCGAGAGAACGCCTCGCGCTCGCTGTTGATCCCGCGTGCCTACCCCGGCAAGCGCACGCCGCTCTGGCAGCAGCGCTTGAAGTCGCAGAGCCTGCTCGAAGTGGCGCGGGACTTCCCCCGCTTCCCGGTCATCCTCGAGACCTACCGCGAGTGTCTGCAGGACGTCCTCGACCTGCCCGCCCTCGCCGAGCTGCTGACCAAACTGCACGCTCGCCAGCTCAGCCTGGTCGAGGTGGAGACGCCGACCGCCTCACCCTTCGCCTCTTCGCTGCTCTTCGACTACGTCGCCACCTACATGTACGAGGGGGACACGCCAAACGCCGAGCGGCGGGCGGCGGCGCTGGCCCTCGACCGCGACCTCCTGCGCGAGCTGCTGGGCCAGGAGGAGCTGCGCGAGCTGATCGACCCCGACGCGCTGGAAGAGGTCGAGGCGCAGCTGCAGCACCGCACCGAGGCCGGCCGCGCCGGCGACCGCGACGCCCTCCAGCAGCTGCTGCGCAACCTCGGCGATATGACCGCGGAGGAGTGCGAGGAGCGGGTCGCCGAGGGCTACTCGGCCAAATCGATGTTGGAGAAACTCGTCGCCGAGCGCCGCGTCGCGCTGGTCAGGATCGCCGGCGAAGAGCGCTACATCGCCGCCGAGGACGCCGGCCTCTACCGCGACGCGCTCGGGGTCCCCGAGCCGCCCGGCCTGCCGGAAACCTTCCTCGAGGAGCACCCCGACGCGATGCGGGCGCTGGTCCGCCGCTACGCCCGCACCCACGGGCCCTTCCCGACCCAGCAGCTGGCGGAGCGCTACGGCGTCGACCCGCTGCCGCCGCTGCGGGAGCTGGAGTCAGAAGGGGCGATGGTCCGCGGTGAGCTCCTCCCCGGCGGCACCGAGCGCGAGTGGTGCGACGCCGACGTCCTCCGCCGCGTCCGCCGCGCCAGCCTCGCCCGCCTGCGCAAAGAGGTCGAGGCGGCCGACACGCGGGAGCTCGCCCGCTTCCTCCCGAGCTGGCAGAACGTCGACGCCTTCCGCCGCACCGGCGCCGGCCTCGACCGCCTGCGCGAGGCGCTGGTGCCGCTGCAGGGGGTGGCCTTGACGCCGAAAGTCTGGGAGGGCGACGTCCTGCCCCGCCGCCTCGGCGCCTACTCGCCTAGCTGGCTGGACGAGCTCTGCACCAGCGGCGAGCTGGTCTGGATCGGCGCCGGCGCCCTCGGCCGCAACGACGGCCGCGTCGCCCTCTACTTCCGCGAGGACGTCCGCCTCGCCGGCCCGCCGCCGGCCAACGCGAAGCTGGAGTCGCCCGAGGGCGAGGTCCACGATGCAATTCGCGAGCGGCTCGCCGCCGGCCCTTCCTTCTGGCTCGACCTCGTAGTCGAGCTAAGCCACCCGGCCGAGGACATCCACAACGCCCTCTGGGACCTGGTCTGGAGCGGCCAGGCGACCAACGACGCCTTCGCCCCGCTACGGGCGCCGCGCCTGCGGGCGGTGCCGCCCTCCGAACGTCCCGGACGCCGCTTCGCCCGGCGCCGCTCGACCGCCGGCGCCGCCGTCCAGGGCCGCTGGTCGCTGACCGAGCCGCTCTTCGCCAACGCCCCCGGCCCCGGGGCCAAGCTCCGGGCCACGGCCGAGCTGATGCTCGAGCGCTACGGGATCGTCACCCGCGAGACCGTCCTCGCCGAGGGCATCCCCGGCGGCTTCTCGACCCTCTACGGGGAGCTCGGCAACCTCGAGCTGCTCGGCACCGCCCGCCGCGGCTACTTCGTCGAGGGCCTCGGCGGCGCCCAGTTCGCCCTCCCCGGCGCCGTCGAGCGGCTGCGCTCGCTGCCCGAACGCGACGGCTCCTACCTCGTCCTCGCCGCCACCGACCCGGCCAACCCCTACGGCGCCTCGCTGCCCTGGCCGAAGCTCGAGGGCGGCCGCCGCCCCGGCCGCACCCCGGGCGCCCACCTCCTCCTCCGCGACGGCGAGCCGCTCGTCTTCGTCGAGCGCGGCGGCCGCGGCCTCCTCCGTCTGAAGCCGCTCGCCGGCCGGGAGCTGGAGGAGGCGATGCGCGCCCTCGCCGAAGCCGTCAGCGCCGGCCAGCTGCCGAAACTGGCGATCGAGAAACTCGACGGCGAAGCGGTGATCGGCTCCGGCCACGAGGAGTCCCTTGTCGGAGCAGGCTTCAGCCGCGGCCCCCGCAAACTCACCGCCTCGGCCTAGTCCGATTGGCCGCTCGGCCAGACCATTGCCATAATCGCTGCGGTGCCTGAGGCAGATCAGAGCGCGGTCGAGCTGCTGAAGAGCGTGACGCTCTTCGCCGACCTGGAGGAGGGGGAGCTTGAGAGGTTCTCCCACGTCGCCGTGCCCAGAACCTTCCCCGCCGGGACCAGGGTCTTCCACGAGGGCGACGATTCCGACGCTTGCTACATCGTCAAGGAGGGCAGCTTCCGGGTCACCCGCGAACACTCCGACGGGCGCGCGATCACCCTTGCCACCCTCGGCGCCGGGGAGATCTTCGGCGAGCTGGCGATGCTCGACGGCGACAAGCGCTCGGCCAGCGCCGAGGCCCTGACCGAGGGGGAGCTGCTCGCCCTCCCGGCCAACGACGTCCGCGCCCTGCTCGCTCGCCACCCCGAGATCTCGCTGAAGCTGGTCGCCGGCCTCGTCCGCCGTCTCCGCGCCGCCAACGTCCGCCTCTCCCGCCAGTCCTTCCAGACCGTCCCCAGCCGCGTCGCCGGCATCCTCGCCCAGCTCAGCCGCGAGACCCAGGACAACGGGGGCGGCGACGGTGACCCGACCGAAGAGGTGACGATCAACATGAACCAGACCGACCTCGCCCAGCTCGCCGGCACCTCGCGCGAGTCGGTCAGCCGCTTCCTCGCCGAGCTCGAGCGGGCCGGGGTCGTCCGCTCCGGCCGCGGCCGCGTCACCGTGCTGGAGCCGGACAAGCTCCGCAATTACATCTACTGAGCTTCGTGGGCGCCCTCATCACCTTGGCGAGACCGACAAAGCTGCAGCTTCCCTACCGCTGGAATGACATCGAGGGGGTCGTCAATGCGGAACTCGGGGTCAACAACGACCCAAGCGTCTTCGGCGGCGAAGAGTTCGCCCGCGGCTTCCCCTTCTTCCGGGCGACGATCAAGCCCGAGGCAGTCGGCTACCGCGAAATGATCGGTTGGGTGCAGGTCGTCGAGAGGAGCGACCAGGGCGACGGGTTCGAGATCGATCTCTTCGAACCGCTCGGCGAAGTGCCCCACCCGTTCTGCTTCTTCGGCTATTCGCCGATCATGTTCGACTCTCCGCACGCCACCTTCCGGGACTGGGACTTCACGGCCCGTACCTTCCTCTGCGGCCTCGGCGGCAAGCTCCTCGAACAGACGGAAGAGGGACGCCGGGAAGTCATGGCCGTCCTCGGCTTCGAGTGGGGCTTCTCGAAACGGGAGGAGAAGATCGAGATCTTCGGGCTGAGGGCGCTCGGGCCCGATGACTGGAACGGCCACCTGCCGTACCTGCACGAGAGGTTCTCCTCGCCGCAGTGGAGGTTCCTCCCGGATTTCTCCGACCACCCGCTGCCGTGAACGCCGCGGCTGCGCGCCGCCGCATGGTCGAGCGCCAGCTGCGGGCGCGGGGGATCGAGGACGAGCGGGTGCTGGCGGCGATGGCCGAGGTGCCGCGGGAGGAGTTCGTGCCGGACGACCTGCGAAACCGCGCCTACGCCGACTCGGCGCTGCCGATCGCCGCGGAGCAGACGATCTCCCAGCCCTGGGTGGTCGCCGCGATCTGCCAGGCGCTGCGGCTGACCGGCTCCGAGCTGGTCCTCGAGGTCGGCACCGGCTCCGGTTATTCGGCGGCGGTGCTCTCGCTGCTTGCCGACCACGTGGTCAGCATCGAGCGCCACCAGGCTCTCTCGCAGAGCGCGGCCAAGATCCTTAGCTCGCTTGAGATCAGCAATGTTGAGCTGGTGGTCGGCGACGGCAGCATCGGCGTCCCCGCGCGAGCGCCCTATGACGCGATCGCCTGCCACGCGACCGCGCCGGCCCCGCCCGATCCCCTCCTCGAGCAGCTCGCGGACAGTGGGCGGCTCGTCCTCCCGATCGCCGGCAAGCAGGCCGACACGCTGACCCTGCTGCGCCGCCGCGGCGAGGGGTACGAGCGCCGGGAGATCGCTCCCTGCAGGTTTGTGCCGCTGATCGGCGAGGAGGGCTTCAGCGGCTAGTGCCGCATCTCAGCAGCCGGATAGCGAGTCGATGCCGTCCTTGACGAAGTCATCGCCGCCGCCACCGCACTCGATCTTGTCGCGTTGGCCATCGAGCGCTTCGAAGAAGTCGCTGCCGCCTTTGCCGATCAGGGTGTCCTTGCCGATGTGGCCCATGACGCTGTTGTCGCCGTTGTCCCCGACCAGGACGTCGGGCCCGTCGGATCCCTCGAGGCTCTCGTTGTCGGCGAGGACGTGGTCCTCGTTGCCGCAGCCGGGAGGCCCGCCGCTGCCGCCGAGGGTCACCCGGAGGTTGTCCTTCGAGCGGGCGTAGGAGACCGTGTCCTCGCCTGCTCCGCCGTCGTAGGAATGGCCCTGGCAGGTGAGGACAGAGGAGACGAGGAGGTCGCTGCCGTCGCCGCCAAGCAGGGTGTCGCCGCCGGGGTCGGCATAGAGGACGTCGCTGCCGCCGTTGCCCTCCAGGCGGTCGCTGCCGTGGTCGGGGCCGTTGTAGTTCTCGCCCGCTTCCAGCACGTCCTCGCCGGCGCCGCCGATCAGGTTGTCGTTGTCGGCGTTGCCGTTGATCCGCACCTTGGCGCCCGCCGGGACGCTGCCGTCGATGGCGAGGGTGTCGTTGCCGTTGCCGCCGGTGATGACGATCAGCGGCGCTCCGCCGGAGTCGGGGCAGGTCATCGCGCCGGGGGCGGTGGCCTGGCAGCCGTCGCCGGCGAAGATCGGGACCGACGAGGTGACGACCCAGCCGTCACCGCTGCGCGAGACGCGGACGTCGTCGTTCTGCGGGCTGCCCTGGATGATCAAGCTGGATCCGTCCAAGCCCTGGTTGAGGGTCCCGAAGGCCTGATCGGCGGGCGGCGCCGCTTCGGGGCCGCAGGAGGTCTCGGCGGCGAAGCCGTCGCAGGAGTCGGTGCCGGGGCCGCCGTAGGCCTGGCCGCCGCCTCCGCCGCTCTGAAGCGAGTCATTGCCGACGCCGCCGTCGATCCGGTTCGAGTTGCCGTCGCCGACGATCTCGTCACCCTGGGGCGAGCCGACCACGTCCTCGAAGCCGCCGAGCTTGTCGTGGCCGTCGCCTTTCGACGCGTTGGCGGCGAGGTTGACGATGACGCCGCCGCGGGTGGCGCTGGCGTAGGAGACGATGTCATTGGCGCCCTCGCCGCCCGAAAGGTCGTCGGTGCCGGAGTCGCCGCGGACGATGTCCCCGTCGCCGGGCCCGCCGTCGGCATGGTCGATGCCGGCGCCGCCGAAGACTTCGTCGGCGTCAGGCCCGCCCTGCAGGTCGGGCTCGTCCCCAGGGCCGCCTTCGATGTGGTCTGCGCCGGGCCCGCCGTCGATCTGGTCGTTGCCCTTGTCGCCGAGAAGTTTGTCGTCGCCGCCGTCGCCGTCGATCTCGTCGCTGCCCTGCTGGCCGTCGACGTAGTCGTTGCCGCCGCCGCCGCCGAGCCTGTCCGGTCCCTTGAACCCGATCAGGACGTCGTCTCCGCCGCCGCCGTTGAGGCCGTCGGCGCCTTTGGAGCCGGAGAGGTCGTCGTCGCCTTCGCCGCCGTCGAGGTTGTCGGAGCCGGTGTCGCCTTCGAGGTGGTCGTTGCCGCCTTCGCCGTTGAGGTTGTCGAAGCCGCGGCCGCCGTCGATCGAGTCGTTGCCGGCGCCGCCGCAGATCGTGTCGTTCCCGTTCGGGCCGCCGGTGATGACGTCGTCGCCGCCACCGCCGTCGATCACGTCGCTCGCCTTTTTGCCGACGATGTGGTCGTCCCCAGGCGTGCCCTTGATCGTCACCTTCTTGCCGTCGCACTTGGCCGCCTGGGCGACGCCGGTGGAGGCGATCAGCAGCAGCCCGACCGCGCAAGCGAGGACGCCGAAGAGCAACCGAGTGTTGAGAGAACCCCTTGCCATGCCTGTCTCTCATCGGATACCCAGCGGAAAAACTGAGACCCAACCATCAGACATGCGTCCAGAGGCTGGTGCTATACGCTCGCTCGCATGAGGGGCGGCATCTACGTCTTGAACTTCTATTCGGCGGTCTTCATCGACCAGCTCAAGCGCGGCCGCAAGAGCGCGACGATCCGGCTCGGCGACAAGAGCAACAAGTACGAGCGCGGCCAGGTCGTCTGGATCACCGTCGGTTTCCGCCACAGCCCCCGGGAGAAGATCTTCACCGCGGTGATCGACGACGTCGAGGTGAAGCGCGTCGCCGATCTCAGTCGCCGCGACATCGAGCACGACAACCCCGAGTTCCGCCGCCTCGAGGAGACCAAGCGCTTCCTCGAGCAGATCTACAGCCGGCCGGTCTCCGACGACGACCTCGTCACCGTGATCCGCTTCTCACAGATCGTCGAGCCGCCGCGCGCGCACCTGGGCAACGGAGAGACGCCGCACCAGAACTAGATGGCGGAGTACGCCTTCCTCACCACCTGGCTGCTCGAGTCTCCGCGCCAGCCGGTCTGGGAGGCGATCCACGACCAGGCGCGGTGGCCGAGCTGGTGGCGCGGGGTGGAGGAGGCGCAGGAGCTGCGCAAGGGCGATGACGAGAGCGGCGTCGGCAGCGTCTCGAGGATGGTCTGGAAGAGCCTCCTGCCCTACCGGGTCTCCTTCGAGGTGACGACGACGCGAATCGAGCATCCGACGCTCATGGAGGGGCACGCCGTCGGTGAGCTCGAAGGCATCGGCCGCTGGCGGCTCTACGAGCAGGACGGGGTCACCGCTGTCCTCTACGAGTGGAACGTGCGGACGACGAAGGCCTGGATGAACCTGATGGCGCCGCTGCTGCGGCCGGTCTTTGAGTGGAACCACGACTGGGTGATGCGCCGCGGCGGCGAGGGGATTTCGCAGCTGCTGGGCTGCCGCCTCTTGGCGATCGACTGACAGTTCGCTATCTTTCTCCCTGTTGGCACTCTGACCCTGAGAGTGCCAAACGCCGCGACACCCAGTTCTTGGCTCTAGAGCGGCGTTTCTCGATTTTCCATCACATCACTTACCGATAACGGAGGTTCACGGATGAAGCTGAAGCCCCTCGGGGACCGGCTGATCGTCAAGCCGATCGAGGAGGAGGAGACGACCGCTAGCGGCATCGTCCTCCCAGACACGGCCAAAGAGAAGCCCCAGAAGGGTCAGGTCGTGGCTGTCGGCGACGGCAAATGGGACGAGGACGGGGAGAAGCGCATCCCGCTCGACGTCGCGGAGGGGGACGAGGTCCTCTACTCCAAATACGGCGGCACCGAGGTGACCGTCGAGGGCGACGAGCTGCTCGTCCTGCGCGAGTCGGACGTCCTGGCCAAGCTCGGTTGAGCTCCCACCAGACTTACGTAACCAAGGAGGACTGAACACAAATGGCTCACAAGGAGCTGAAGTACGCAGAGGATGCCCGCGGGGCCCTGCAGGCCGGCGTCGATTCCGTCGCCAATGCCGTCAAGGTCACGCTCGGCCCGAAAGGCCGCTACGTCGTGCTCGACAAAAAGTTCGGCGCGCCGACGATCACCAACGACGGCGTCACCATCGCCCGCGAGGTCGAGGTCGAGGACGTCTTCGAGAACCAGGGCGCCCAGCTCGTCCGCGAGGTCGCCACGGCGACCAACGACGTCGCCGGTGACGGCACCACCACCGCCACCCTGCTGGCGCAGACGATCGTCCGCCAGGGGCTGAAGAACGTGGCCGCCGGCGCCAACCCGCTGGCCCTGCGCCGCGGGATCGAGAAGGCTGTCGAGGAGGTCGTCGACAACCTGCGCAACACGCAGAGCAAAGAGGTCGCGGGCAAAGACCAGATCGCCCGCGTCGCCGCCATCTCCGCCGGTGACGACGACATCGGCAACGTGATCGCCGACGCGATCGAGAAAGTCGGCAAAGACGGTGTGGTGAACGTCGAGGAGGGCCAGACCTTCGGGATGGAGCTCGAGTTCACCGAGGGGATGCAGTTCGACAAGGGCTACATCTCGCCGTACATGGTCACCGACCAGGACCGCATGGAGGCTGTGCTGGACGACCCCTACATCCTCATCGCCAACCAGAAAATCGGCTCCGTGCGGGACATCCTGCCGGTGCTCGAGCAGGTTATGCAGGGCGGGAAACCGCTGCTGATCGTGGCCGAGGACGTCGAGGGCGAGTGCCTCGCGACCCTGGTCGTGAACAAGCTCCGCGGCACCTTCACCGGCGTCGCCGTCAAAGCCCCCGGCTTCGGCGACCGCCGCAAGCGGATGCTCGAGGACATCGCGATCCTCACCGGCGGCGAGGTCATCACCGAGGAGATGGGCCTGAAACTGGAGAACACCCAGATCTCCCAGCTCGGTAAAGCCCGCCGTGTCGTCGTCGCCAAAGACAACACGACGATCATCGACGGAGCCGGCGAGGCCGAGGACATCAAAGGCCGGATCAACCAGATCAAAAACGAGGTCGAGAACACCGACTCCGACTTCGATCGCGAGAAGCTCCAGGAGCGTCTGGCCAAACTCGCCGGAGGCGTTGCCGTCGTCAAGGTCGGCGCCGCCACCGAGACCGAGATGAAGGAGAAAAAGCACCGCGTCGAGGACGCGCTGCAGGCGACCCGCGCCGCCCTCGAGGAGGGTGTCGTGCCGGGTGGTGGCGTGGCTCTGCTGAACGCGCAGGCCGCCCTCGACCCGGACAAGCTCGATGAGCCCGACGAGGTCACCGGCGCGCGGATCATCCACCGCTCGCTGGAGGAGCCGGTACGGCAGATCGCCGAGAACTCGGGCCTCGAGGGCTCGGTCGTCGTCAACAAGGTCCGGGAGCTGAAGGAAGGCGAAGGCCTGAACGCGGCGACCGGCGAGTACACCGACCTGATCGGTGCCGGCGTCATCGACCCGACCAAGGTCACCCGCTCCGCTCTGGAGAACGCCGCCTCGATCGCGAAGAACATCCTCGTGACCGAGGCGATCATCGCCGAACCGCCGGAGGAGAACGGCGGCGGCGGTGGCGGCATGCCCGACATGGGCGGTATGGGCGGCATGATGTAGGCAGCCCGTTGCGCCACACTGGCGCTAACAGGCGAGTGTTTCGAGAGGCCCGGGCAACCGGGCCTCTCTTTTTGCCCGCCCCCGCGGCCAAGTCACGCTCCCGCGTGTGACGCATCCCTGAAACGTCACGATCCGCGCCCCACCCGTGCGCTTCCACCCTTCAACCTCGCCGCATGAGCGAGAGCACACCCCAGCCCCCTTCAGCCGACGGGACGAAAACCGACCTATGTATCCGGAAATCGGCCCGTCGGCGGAGGGGGCGGGTGGAATTCGATCGACGGATGAGTGACTTGGCGTCGGCCCAATACGGGCTGGTCGCTCTGTGGCAGCTGTCGGATTTGGATGAGGAGCTGGCTCGGAAGAGGGCGGCAGTTGGGAAGCTTCACCGGGTCCGGCAAGGGGTCTATTCGGTCGGGCACCGAGTTCTACCCCGAAACGGCCACCTGCTCGCAGCGGTCCTAACCTGCGGGCCGGGTGCAGTTCTCTCGCACCGGTCTGCAGCGGTCCTGCATGGACTACTGGATGAGGTCGGCACCCGGCTTCATGTCATCGCCCCGAACCGGCGAGGCCGGTCACCGATGGGGATTGCGGCTCATAGGGATGGGACCCTCACGCCGAAGGATCGGACCGCTGTGCAGGGCATTCCTTGTACGACCATCGCGCGGACGCTTCTCGATATGGCTGGAGCGAAAGACCGCCACCTCCGCTACGCGATCTCCCAAGCTGAAGTTGAACGGAAGTTCGATCTGAGGGAGATCGAGGAGCTGCTCGGTAGGAGCAAGGGGCTGCGCGGGGTCCGACGGCTGAAGCTCGAAATCTCACTCCACGATCCTCGCGAACAGGTGACCCGCCAGGCGCTGGAGGCAAGATTCTTCCGGTTCTGTCGAACGTTCCAGTTGCTTCGACCTGAGGTGAACAGCCACCTCCTGATCGACGGAATCTCGATGATGCCTGACTTCCTCTGGCGAGAGTCCCGCCTGATCGTCGAAACCGACAGCCGCCGTGTGCACGGCACGGTTGCGGCATTTGAGAAAGACCGCCGCCGCGACCAGATCCTCACCGCCGCAGGCTGGACGGTGATCCGCTGCACCTGGCGCCAGCTCCGCGACGAACCGGAGGCGCTGGCCCACACGATCCGCACCCTCCTGGCCCGCTCGCACGGCTAACCGGCGACGGGACGAAAACCGACCTATGTATCCGGAAATCGGCCCGTCGGCGGAGGAGTGGGCCGCGGGGGACGTGGGGCTATTTTTTCCGCGGCTTGGGCGGCAGCGGGGGGTAGGAGCCGGCGTTGGATTCGGCGGTTTCGAGGAAGTTGGGCCGGCGGATCTTCAGGCGCAGGGTGTTGGCGGTGCGGGGATAGAGGCGCAGGTCGTAGGCGTTGCCGGGGCCGAAGCCCTGGTAATAGACGAGCATCCTCACCCGCGGGTGCTTGACCGTCCAGGCGATCGTCTGCTTGACCCAGCGCGGTTCGTCGACGCCGGAGACGGCCCACTCGGTCATTGCCACCGGCTTGCCCTTCCACTGCTTGCCCGCGTAGAAGTGGTTGAGGTCTTTCCAGACCGGATACTCGGAGTAGAAGTCGGTGCCGACCCAGTCGATCCAGCGGCTTCCCGGCCAGTAGTTCCCCGGGAAGTTGCCTTTGACGCGGGGAGAGCCGCCGGGCAGCGGGCTCCAGATGATGCTCACCGGCGTCGCCGGCAGCTCGGTCGGCGGCGGCCCTTTGGTCCGGGCCACCGGCGGCAGCCCGATTTCCGCCAGGGTCGCGTTCACCCCTTCCAGGCTCTGGCCGCCGCGAACGATCGCGACGATGCGGCGGAAGGCCTGCTTGTACCAGCCGGTCGTGTGTTCGCCGCCTTTCTGGGAGCCGTCGCAGTTGACCGCCGACCAGGCATTGAGGCATCGGTTCGGCTCTCCCAGCGGGCGGATGTAGGCCGGGAGGGCCCGTTCGGCGAAGAACTGGTTCAGCTGCAGCAGGTAGTCGTCCCCGTAGCCGAGGGCGATCTGCTGCGGCGTGATCAGCTCCGCCAGCGTCTGGTCGTCGATGGTCGAGATCGCGAGGATCGGCCGCGTCGCCGTTTCCCGCCAGCGTTCGTAGGCGGCGTTGAGGCTGTTGCCCCAGGGATGGAAGGTCTGCAGCAGAGCCGGGTGCTTGCCGGTGAATTCGGCGAATTCGTTGAACTCGGTCGTCGTTCCCCGGTCGCTGACGCCGAGGAAGACGCTGGGCTTCGGCGGCACCAAGGAGAGGGCGGACGCCTGGGCCGGAGCCAGGAACGCGCCCACGGCGAGAGCGACGACGAGGAGTCGTCGCGCCGGCGTCGCTCTTTTAAGCGTCCTCCAGGACATCGCTCATTCTTCGCGGTTCGACCCCGAGTGCCTGCGCGTCTGCCGGCCCCCGCTCGCTCACCATCGAGACCTCCATCAACTCGGCCTCCTCCCAGGTTGCGAACACGCCCTCCCCGAAGAGGTTGCGGAGCGCGATCAGCCCCGCCCGCACGAAAGGCAGCGGCATGTGCACCAGCGGCCGCGGCCGGCCGGCGATGCGGCTGACCAGGTCGGACATCTGGTCGTAGGTGAGCGTTTCCGGCCCCGCCAGCTCGTAGCGCCGGGTGTTCTCGCCGTCCTCGCGCTCCAACGCCAGCGCCCCGGTGACGCAGCGCGCCACGTCGGCCGCCCAGATCGGCTGGAAGGAGGCGATGCCCTCGCCGGAGACCGGCAGCACCGGCAGGAAGGAGAAGCGGCGCAGCAGCGTGATCCAGGGATCGCTGTGGTCGTAGACGATCGAGGGCGCGAAGACCGTCGTCCGCAGCGAGGAGGAGAGGACCGCCTGCTCGGCCAGCCACTTGGCGCGGAAGAAGCGGGTGCGCTGCGCTGCCTGCGCGTCGAGGGCGCTGAAGAAGTGGAAGCTCTGGACGCTGCTGCGCTCGGCCGCCCGCAGCAGCCGAACCGTCGCCAGCCCGTTCAGCTCCTCGATCCGCTTCGGCGGCTGGTCGCGGATCGAGGCGGCGAGGTGGATCACCCGGTCGACCCCGCGCAGCGCCTGGCGCACCAGGTAGGGGTCCGACATCTCGCCCAGGTCGCCGAGCGCGATCTGCACGTCGACCCGCCGCGAGCCGAGCCGCCGCGGCTCCCGAACCAGGCAGCGAACCTCCTCGCCCTGCTCGAGCAGCAGCGGCAGCAGCCGCGAGCCGATGCTTCCAGTCGCCCCCGTCAAGAGCAGCATGTCCGCATCATCCCTAAAATGTGCGCTCGCGCTTGGCCGGGGCCCCCGGCAGGCACCCGGAAATCGAAGCTAGGAGAACTGCCCGAATGACCTACGTCATCGCCGAGCCATGCATAGGCCAGAAGGACAACTCGTGCGTCGAGGTGTGCCCGGTCGACTGCATCCACCCGACTCCTGATGAGCCCGACTACGACAACGTCGAGCAGCTCTACATCGATCCCGACGAGTGCATCGACTGTGATGCCTGTGTTGAGGCTTGTCCGGTTGATGCTTGCTTTGCTGAGGATCAGCTTCCGGCTGAGTGGGCGAAATACGCGGAGATCAACGCGAACTACTTCAAGAATCAGGCTGCGTAGCTAGTAGGGGAGGGGCGGATAACCCCTCCCCAGACGCAGCTCGCCTATGGCTCATGCTGAGTGTCTGGAGAGGGGTCATCCGCCCCTCCCTGCAATCGGTTTGGGTCGCCTGTAGCTGTTAGTACCCGTCGGGGTGGCGGGCAGTGAACGGCCCACTCGCTGCTGCTCTTAGGCTTTTGTGCCAGCGGGGGCCGGTGCCGCTGGTGTTTCCGGCCGTGTCCCAGCGGAGGCCGGCTATTACTGCGTAGGCGTGGCCGCCGTTGGCGTAGACCGTAATCCAGCGGCCTTTGCCGGTGCTGCCCCAGCCGGCGAGGGAGCCGGAGGGCATTGGGGTGTCGATCAGGCTGCCGCCGTGGAGGGCGAAGCTGACCGCGCCGGAGCAGTCGTAGCCCGCGTCCCACCAGCGGCCGTGGCCGCCGCCGTAGATATAGGGCTTGGTGCGGATCTTGTTCGCCGCTGCGATCACCTTTTTGACGGCGGGCGGCGCGTCGGCCGGCGGGACGGCGCGGCCGTTGACCAGGATCGCCTTTCCGGCAGGCGCGGTTGGGGGTGCGACTTCCGGGGTAGTCGTGGAGACTCCACCCGGGGTTTCCGCCTGGACCGAAGCCGCGAAGGTCGCTGCGATCGCGAATACGGCCAGCAGAGCTATGGAGATGCAAAGGGCGGGCGTTTTCCTGGCCGCCCCAAAGGCGTTCGTCATTCACTCCTCCTTCGTCGGCCGGCGGGGTTAGCTGTCGGGCTGGCGCTGAAGGAGCCTGCGCCCCCACTCGAAGGTGGGTTAGCCCCAGAAACCTGGGTCCCCCGCTCCTCGACTCTCTGAGCCGAGGATTAGGCGTTTATGTGCATTCCTTAATGCAGGAGGATGAAGGAAGTTTCGGCCGCTTGTGTGTCCTTGATCACGCAGGCGCTACTGGACGACCGGCAGCGGGGTGCCGCTGACCGGGGGCGCTTCGGCTGCGTTCGGCGTCGCCTGCAGCACCGGCAGCTCCTGCGGCGTCG
The DNA here is from genome assembly GCA_045805765.1 of Solirubrobacterales bacterium. GTDB lineage: Bacteria > Actinomycetota > Thermoleophilia > Solirubrobacterales > 70-9 > VAYN01. Next base: position 53,953 of record JBJMKN010000013.1, on the reverse strand, counting down.
CCGCGACGATGCCGCGGGCGGCCTGCCGGATCGCCTGCGAGGCGGGGGCGTCGGGCTCGTCGATGACCAGCGGCGAGCCGTTGTCGGCGTGCTCGCGCAGCGGCTCGGAGAGCGGGACCTTGCCCAGCAGCGGCACGTCGAGCTCGTCGGAGAGGAGCTGGCCGCCGCCCTCGCCGAAGATCGTGAAGCGCTCGCCGTCGGGCGTCGTGAACCCGGACATGTTCTCGATCACGCCGAGGATCTCGAGGTCGAACTTCTTCGCCATCTCAGCGCCGCGCTGGGCGACGGACTGGGCCGCCGGCTGCGGCGTGGTGACGACGAGGAACTTGGCCTGCGGCAGCAGCTGGGCGAGCGTCATCGAGACGTCGCCGGTCCCCGGCGGCAGGTCCAGCAGCAGGTACTCGAGCTCTTCCCAGGCGACGTCCTCGAGGAACTGCTGGATTGCCTTGTGCAGCATCGGCCCGCGCCAGACGACGGCGGAGTTGTCCTCGACGAAGAAGCCGATCGACATCACCTTCACCCCGCTCGGCGAGTCCAGCGGCAGGATCTTCCGCTCCCCGTTCACCTCCGGTTTGCGGTTGACCCCGAGCATGCGCGGGATCGAGTAGCCGTAGACGTCGCAGTCGAGCGCGCCGGCAGGATGGCCTTCGGCGGTCAGCGCCGCGGCGAGGTTGGCGGTCATCGTCGACTTGCCGACGCCGCCCTTGCCGGAGGAGACGCAGATCACGTTCTTGACTTTGGCCAGCGCGCCCTGCGGCAGCTTGTTGCGCCCAAGCGTCTGCTGGAGGTTGCCTTTCTCCTCGTCGGAGAGGACGTCGAAGCCGACGCCGACCTCGGTCACCCCTTCGAGCTGGGAGACGTTCTGGGCGACGGCCTGTTCGAAGTGGGAGCGGATCGGGCAGCCGGCGGTCGTCAGCGAGACGATTACCTCGACCCGGCCGCTCTCTTTGACGTCGATCGAGCGGACCATGCCCAGCTCGACGATCGAGCGCCGCAGCTCGGGATCGATGACGGCGCGAAGCTTCTCGGTGATCTGATCTTCAGTGGGAAGTGGCATTGACCCGATTCTCGCAAAGCGCCGCCGCGGGAAGCCGCGCGGGGGGGAGAGATCGACCCGCTCCAGCCCTTGGTCCTCGGTACGCAACGAGCGAAGGAGGACCGATGTTGGGAAGGCTTGCAGTTGGACGGACGGTGACGCTGGGGATCTTGCTGGCGCTGAGCGCGCTGCTGCTGGTGGCGTCGAAGGCGGAGGCGGGGAAGTACGCCGTCGCCCAGTGCGGCTGGTACGTCGGCGCCGACGCGAGCTGGGCCGATACCACGGGCGGCGCCAAGTTCCGCTCCGACGCCTACTGCGTGCCGCCGGCCGGCAGCGACCCCTTCGCCGGCGCCCACCTCAAGAGCCTCACCCGCGACGGCCAGTCGACCGTCACCGGCACCCGCTTCGCCCGCTGGCGCTGGACGGCGCCGCCCGGAACCGGCATCACCCAGGTTCGCGGCACCTGGTGGCACGCCCTGCACGACGGCCTCGAGCAGCGGGTCGGCGCCGCCTCGGCCAGCGGCGGGTTCGACCCCTTCCTCAGCGCCTCCGGGACCGACACCACGCCGCGCGAGTTCAGCAAGGGCTTCCCGGCGCCGGTGGCGGCGATCGAGGACCGGCTCCTCTGCGCCCGCGGCGAGGACAGGTGGTGCTCGCTCGACCAGGCCTCATGGTCGGGGCTGCGCGCCCTCACGATCACGGTCGATGACCCGACCGCCCCCGGCGCCTGGATCGACGGTGGCACGCTCACCGACGGCGGCTGGCGCCGCGGCAGCCAGTGGGTCCACGTCGTCGGCTACGACGCCGGCAGCGGCGTCCGCTTCAGCGAGGTCGGCCTCGACGGCGTCCGCGTCGGCCTCGTCGAGTACCCCTGCGAGAAGGCCTCCATCGGCGGCGAGTGGCGGGGCACGCGGATGCAGCCGTGCCTGACCAAGGTCGACACCGCCCAGACCGTCGCCACGACCAGCTTCAGCGACGGCCCCCACCTGCTCGGCCACTGCACCACGGACTTCGCCGGCAACGTCTCCTGTGTGCCCGGCCGCGAGGTCCTGATCGACAACAACCCGCCGGCGCATCCGCGCGCGCTGACGCTCGCCGGCGGCGAGGGCTGGCGACGCACGAACGACTTCGATCTCAGCTGGGACAACCCGGACCAGGGCCCGGCGAGCCCGATCGCCGGCGCCTCCTGGCGGCTCTCCGGAGGCGCCGGGTTCGACACCGGCGTCCGCTTCGCGGGCGGCCGCAATCGCCGCTCCCTGGCTGACCTCAGCGTCCCCGCCGCCGGCAGCTACTCGCTGCAGCTGTGGCTGCGGGACGAGGCCGGCAACGAGGCGCCGGCGTCGGCCGTAACGGTCCCGCTGCGCTTCGACGACGTCCAGCCGAAGGTTGCCTTCTCGACCGAGGCCTCCGAGGAGCAGGTGAAGGCGACGGTCGGCGACGAGCACTCCGGCCCCGGCTCCGGCCAGATCCTCTACCGGCGGGTCGACGCGGAGCAGTGGATCGAGCTGCCGACCAAGCTCGTCCCCGGTGCCGCGGGCGCCGCCGACCTCGTCGCCCCGATGCCGGAGCTCGGCCTCGGCACCTTCGTCTTCCGCGCCGACGCCGCCGACGTCGCGGGCAATACCGCCTCGACCACCTTGCGCGCTGACGGCACCCAGATGGCGATCCGCCGGGTGCCGCCGCCTCCCATCGCCAAAGCGAAGCCGGCCGCGAGGGCGAAGTCGCGGCTCTTCGCCCGCCTGCGCGGGGGCCACGGCCGCGGCGACTCTCTAACCGTGTCCTTCGGCGCTCCTGCGCTGATCAGCGGCCGGCTCACCCGCGCCGACGGAGCGGGGCTCGGCGACCGCCAGCTGCGAGTCGTCTCCCGCCCCTCCCGGGGGGCGCTGCAGCCGGCCGCTGTGGAGGCGGTGCGGACCGGCGAGCAGGGCGGCTTCGAGCTGCGCCTGCCGCCCGGCCCCTCGCGCCGCGTCACCGTCACCTTCCTCGGCGATGGCGGCCAGGAGGAGGCGCGGCGGGAGGGGCTGGAGCTGCGGGTCCGCTCGGGACTCACCTTGCGAGCCAAGCCTCGGCAACTGCGCACCAGACAGGCCGTCGCTCTCAGCGGCAAGGTGAAGAGCAGCGGCGCGCCGATCCCGCGCCGCGGCAAGCTCGTCGCGATCCAGTACCTGGAGGAGGCGACCCGCCGCTGGCGGCCGGTCCTCGTCACCCGCACCGACCACCACGGCCGCTTCCGCGCCCACTACCGATTCCGCTACGTCAGCGGCCAGGCCACGATCCGGCTGCGGGCGACGGCGCTGGCGGAGGAGCGCTGGCCGTACGCTCCGGGCTCCTCGGCGCCGGCCACGGTCCGGGTCCAGGGCTGAGCTAGGGTTCGGGCCATGTCCCAAGCAACCCTTCACACCAGCGCCGGGGCGATCGTGCTCGAGCTACACGACGAGGACGCGCCGAAAACCGTCGAGAACTTCCGCAAGCTCTCCGCCGACGGGTTCTACGACCAGCTCGTCTTCCACCGGGTGATCCCGGACTTCATGATCCAGGGCGGCTGCCCGGAAGGCACCGGAACCGGCGGCCCCGGCTACACCTTCGAGGACGAGATCAACGACCACAAGGTCGTTCGCGGGGCGCTGGCGATGGCGAACGCGGGGCCGAACACCAACGGCTCCCAGTTCTTCATCGTCACCACTGGGGCGGCGCCGTGGCTCGATGGCAAGCACACCGTCTTCGGCGAGGTGATCGACGGCATGGACGTCGTCGACGCGATCGAGTCGGTCCCGACCGATGCCGGCGACAAGCCGCTCGAGGCGCAGCAGATCGAACACGTCGAGCTCGACGAGGCTTAGCTGGAGAGCGTCAGGCGGTCTCGCCGGGCGCCTCGCGGCGCTCGCGCCGCCGCCGCAGCGCCTCGCCCGGGCGCCAGAGGCTGACCAGCCCGGCGACCAGGGTGACCAGGAAGATCTGGCCCAGCATCATCTCCAGGCCGGCGATCATCCGACCTGGCTGTCCGCCCGGGACGAGGTTGCCGTACCCGGTCGTGGTCAGCGTCGTGTAGCTGAAGAAGATGAAGTCGCTGCCGCTGGGGTGGGCGACCTCTTCGAAGAACGGCCCACCCTGAATCCGGTCGATCGTCCCGAAGGCGAAGGTGAAGAGGATCCCGAGCACGGCGTAGACGCTGATCGCGCCGAGGATCGTGCGTGAGCCGACTTCGGCGCTGGAGACCACCCGCCAGAGCACGGCGGCCATCGCCACCGCGAGCAGGCAGATCTGGATCAGCGAGGCGAGGTTGAGGAGCGTCTGCTCGTCGGAGGCGGCGGCGCCCACCGCGAGGAGGACGGTCAGCGCCGAGAGCCAGAGGGATGCCCGGACGACCTGCCGCCGGACGTGCGAGCTGGCCAGGGCGACAACCGAGGTGGCGCTGGTCGCCAGGATCAGCACGACCGCCGACCAGCCGCGGTTGCTGAGCAGCGAGGCGAGGACGTAGGTGAGCAGGACGAGGGCGAGGACGAGGCCGAACGCGTCTCTGACCCTCTCCGCACGCTGCCGCCAGACATCGCCGCGGTCCGTGCGCCTGTCGGCGCTCTCCATGGCTTGCTCGTTCGTCCGCGACGACGCCTTTCCTGCTGCGCGACGGAAGCGGAGGGGGTGGGATTCGAACCCACGAGACGCCGAAAGACGCCTAACGGCTTTCAAGGCCGCCGCATTCAACCGCTCTGCCACCCCTCCCAGAGCGTTCAGGCTTCCTCACTGATTGTATGCGGGCATGCGCCGGCTCCTCATCCTCGCCTCGGCGATGATCTTCTTCGACGTCGCCTTCTTCGCGGCGATCGCGCCGCTGCTTCCCGAGTACGTCGATGAGCTCGGGCTGACCAAGGCCGAAGCCGGGATCCTCTCCGCTGCCTACGCGGCGGGGACCCTGCTGGGCTCACTGCCGGCCGGTTTCGTCGCCAGCCGCGTCGGGCCGAAGCGGACGGTCATCGCCGGGCTGCTCCTGCTTGGCTGCGCCAGCTTCGTCTTCGGTTTTGCCAACGACATCTCGCTGCTGGACGGCACCAGATTCGTCCAGGGGATCGCGGGCGCTCTGATCTGGTCCGGCGCTCTCACCTGGCTGGTCACGGCCGCGCCCGAGGAGAAACGGGGGTCGGTCATCGGAGCGGCGCTTGGGACCGCGATCGCCGGGGCGCTGCTCGGCCCCGCTTTGGGCGCGATCGCCGGCGCAATCGGGACCGAGCCGGTTTTCAGCTCCGTCCTGGTGATCACGATCCTGCTCTCGATCGCCGCCTCACGGCTGCCGGAGTCGCGGGCGCCGGAGCGCCAGAGCCTGGGCGAAGTTGTGGCGACCCTGGTCAGCCCGCCGATTCTCAGAGCCGCCGCTTTCGTTGCCGTTCCATCGGTGATGTTCGGGGCGATCGAGGTGCTGGTGCCGCTGCGGATCGACGAGCTCGGTGGCAGTCACGGGCTGATTGCCGGTGGGTTCATCGCCGGTGCCGCGCTGGAGGCGGTTTTGGCCCCGATAGCCGGCCGTATCTCCGATCGGGTCGGGCGGCGCCTGCCATATGTGGCCGGGCTCTCGGTCTGTGCCGTGGCAATGGTCGCGATCGCCCTGGCGGCCACCCTGGGCGCCGTTCTCGCCAGCTTGATCATCACCTCGCTCGGCGCCGGGCTTTGCTTCGCCCCGGCTTTGACCTTGATCTCCGACATCGCCGAGGCGAGCACCCTGCACCAGGGGTTCGCCGCTGGGGTGTCCAACATGGCCTGGGCCTCGGGGCAGGTGATCGGAGGCGTCGGCGGAGGCGTCGTCGCCAGCCTCACCGGCAATGCCGCGCCCAGCATCGCGATCACGCTCCTGCTGACCGTCACCGTCGGTTATGCGTTCCGGGCGATGCCCTCCGAGGCCGAGCCGCACCCGGCGGCGAGCTGATCGATGGCACGGCGGCGGCGGGCGGCGGGGGGCGAGTGGGTCAACTGGGCCGGCGATCAGCGCTGCCGTCCCGCGACGCTGATCCGTCCCCGCAACCGCGATGAGCTGGCGGAGACGGTTGCCGCCGCCACGGCCGTAGGCCAGAAGGCCCGGGTCGCCGGCTCCGGCCACTCGTTCACCGAGACCGCGTTGACCGACGGGGTGATGCTGCGCGTCGAGGAGCTGAGCGGCGTGCTCGACGCCGACCCCGGCACCGGGCTCGTCAAGGTCGGCGGCGGCACCGTCCTCGCCGAGTTGAACGAGGAGCTGGCCCGGCTGGGGCTGGCGATGGAGAACCTCGGAGACATCGATCGCCAGACGATCTCCGGCGCGATCTCGACGGGCACCCACGGGACCGGGGCGCGGCTGCGCAACATCTCCGCCCAGGTCGAGGGGATGGAGCTGGTCCTCGCCGACGGCAGCGTCCGCCACCTCAGTGCCGAGACCCATCCCGAGCTGCTCCGCGCGGCGCGGGTGGGGGTCGGGGCGCTGGGGGCGATCACGGCGGTGACGCTGCGCTGCGTCCCCGCCTTCACCCTGCTCCGGGTCGACTCGCCGCACCCGCGCGAGGAGGTCCTCGACAGCTTCGAGGAGCGGGCCGCGGCGCACGAGCACTTCGAGCTATTCACCTTCCCCTACGACGATTCGGCCCTGGTCCTCGAGCGCAACCGCACCGAGGAGCCGCCGCGTCCTCGTGGCCGCGCCGCCGCCTACCTCAACGACATCGTCTTCGAGAACTGGGCGCTGGGGCTGCTGGCGGGGGCCGGCAAGCTGGCGCCGCGGACGATCCCGGCGCTCTCCCGCCTCGCCGGCCGCCTCGCCTCCGGCAGCCGCACCAGCGACCGCAGCGACCGCGTCTTCGCCAACGAGCGGCGGGTGCGCTTCACCGAGATGGAGTACGGGGTGCCGCGCGAGCACGGCCCGGAGGCGGTGCGGCGGGTGATCGAGTGGGTGCGCTCGAACGAGTGCCCGGTCTTCTTCCCGATCGAGATCCGGGTCGCCGCCGGCGACGACGCCTGCCTCAGCTCCGCGCACGAACGCGACACCGCCTACATCGCCGTCCACCAGTACCGGGGGATGGAGTGGCGCCGGTACTTCGAGGCGGTGGAGGCGATCATGGACGACTACGGCGGGCGCCCGCACTGGGGCAAGCGGCACTTCCAAACCGCTTCGACCCTCGCGCCGCGCTACCCCGCCTGGGAAGAGTTCCAGCGCGCCCGCGACCAGCTCGACCCCGGCCGCACCTTCGCCAACGAGTACACCGACCGAGTCCTCGGCCCTTAGAGAAAGGTTTTTCCCTCGCCGCGGTAGGTGGGCACCTCGTCGACGATGCGGTCGCCTTCGACGAGGAGGAGGGTGTCGAAGCGCTCGCAGAGCTCGCCGGCTTTGGCGTGCCGGAGGTAGACCCGGTCGCCCACCGTGAGCGACCCGGCGGGCTCGCCGATGAGCGGCGTCTGCACCTCGCCGGCGCCCTCCTCGTCGTCGAACCGCAGGCCCTCGGGGAGCCAGGGGGCAGGGAGCCGGCCCGGATTGCCGGGTCCGGAGGCGAGGTAGCCGCCGCCGAGCGCCGTCGCCACCCACTCGGAGGGCTTGCGGGTCACCGGCAGGGCGAAGGCCGCCGCCGGGGTGAGGCTGAAGCGGCTGTAGTGGTCGAAGAGGACCGGCGCGTAGAAGCCCGAGCCAGCGGTGACCTCGGTCACCGCCTCCTCGGCCGCGGTCATTTCAAGGCTGCCGGTGCCGCCGCCGTTGACGATCTCCAGCTCGACGAATTCGCTCAGCGCGGAGACGATCGCCCTCCGCCGTTCGGCAATGTCAGCCGCGGAGCGCTTCTGCATGAAGCGGATCGCGGCGCCGCGCAGGCGCTGCCCCGGTGGCAGGTCGCCGACCCCGGAGATCTGCCCCTCGTATGCCATCAGCGCGTCGAGTTCGATCTGCGGGCGCTTCTCGATCTCCCGCGCCAGCGCCGCGGCCTGCTCGACGGTGTGGATCGGCGAGCGCTTCGGCCCGACCTTGACCCGGCCGCCGAGCCACCACCAGCTGGCGTCGACGTCGATGCAGACCCGCAGCGGCGTCGCCCCCTTGCCCAGCACCGACTCGATCATCTCCAGATGCTCGACACAGTCGACCATCACGATCGGCGCCCCCTCGGAGTTGGCCGCCGAGCGCAGCGCCAGCTCTTCCAGTGCCCCGGCGTCGGCCGTCGGATAGGCGAGCAGCAGGTCCTCGAACCCCTGCTCGGCCAGCCACAAAGTCTCCGGCAGGGTGTAGGTCATCAGCCCCTGAAAGCGCGGATCGCGACGCAGGATCGCCTCCATCAACGCCCGGCAGCGGATCGACTTCGAAGCGACCCTGATCCTCTTCCCACCGCTCCGCTCCAGCATCGAATCGGCGTTAGCCCACATCGCCTCCAGGTCCACAAAGGCAAACGGAGCCTCGACCTCAGCGAAGATCCGCTCGTAGCGCTCGTGCGACTGCTCAGGGACGGACACGGCGCCAGCCTAACCGCGCGGTCGAGCGCCCGCCCGCCATCCCCAGATTTGAAGCACGATGTCCGGGAGGATCCCGTCGTAGCTCTCGAGGAGCTTCTGGCGTGCGAAGCGCCAACCGTCATCCATCGCCCTTCCGATCTCCGTGCCTCGCTCCCAGTCGGCGATCTCCGTCAGGGCCAACACCAGCAACGGCATCTCTCGGAGGAGGATCAACATCGGCACCAAAATGTCGAGATCACGCGGTTCTTCCCTGAGTGCCCCCTCCTCGTCGATCTCGTAAGGGTCGCCGTCCCCGGTCGGGTGTCCGCGACCGGAAAGCACGCGGTAGTCCTCGTAAGCGTCGGCCAGACGGGAGGGCCCGCCAAGGCTCTCGCGCAATACCTCCTCCGCCTCCTCGATCCGAGTACGCAATCCGGGCAGGTTTCGACTGCCGATCGCGATGGCCTCTTCGACGACCTCCCTTCCATCCTCGTCGCGGGCCTCTAGGTCTTCTTCGGCTTGACGGACTACGGCAGGTTTTCTTGATCTGAGGCGTCCTGCCAGCTGCACGGCATCCCTGTCGAGCAACGTCAACAGTCGCGGGTATTGGTCATCCGGGTCGTCGGACGAAGTCAAAATCCAGGTCAGCGTCATCGCCGTCTCGAAGATCGGCCTCACCGCCACGAAACCAATCGTCCGCCTCCCGGCCAAGAAGTTTTCGCAGACGACCAACGCCAGCTCGATATGCCTGGCGTGCAGGTTCGCGAGCATCGTGGCGACTTCGACGCCGTATTTCATTCCCTCGAACCTGGTCCGCGCGGAGCCGAAGATCGTCGCAGGGATGGACGGTGCATCGAGGTCTTTCAGATCAGCCCTGACTTCCAGGACAATCGCCTTGGCGCGATCTTTGGTCACCGCCTGATGGTAGATACGGAGAGGGAGGGATTCGAACCCTCGAGAGAGCTTGCGCCCCCTACTCGCTTAGCAGGCGAGTGCCTTCAGCCACTCGGCCACCTCTCCATGTGCGCGCGCGGCGCTGGGACCGATTGTAGGTACTGAGGCGGGAGCGGGACGGCTACCTCTAGTCTCAGCGGGGATGCACGCAGACCTGAGCCAGAGCCCTGGCGCCCACCTCGAGCGGCGGACCAAGATCATCGCCACCGTCGGCCCCGCCAGCTGGGCCCCGGAGGTGCTGGAGAAGCTGGTCGCGGCCGGGACCGACGTCTTCCGCCTCAACTTCTCCCACTCCGGGCCCGAGCGCCAGGCGGAGACGATCGGGGCGATCCGCGCCGCGGCAGAGCGGGTCGGGCGCGAGGTGGCGATCCTCGGCGACCTGCCGGGGCCGAAGCTGCGAATTGGGTCGCTGCGCGACGACTTCGCGATCCTGGAGACGGGGACGCACGTGACGCTGACGCCGGAGGACATCGAGGGCGATCGCGACACGATCCCGGTCCAGTGGGCCGGCGTCTCCGACCTCAGCGAGGATCAGCTCGTCTACCTCGCCGATGGGGCGATCCGGCTGCGGGTCGGCGACCGCGAGAACGCGGGCGTCGACGCCGAGGTCGAGGTCGGGGGAACCCTCTCCTCCCACAAGGGGATGAACATCCCCGGCGGCGCCGACCTGCCGGCGACCACCGGCACCGACCTCGGCTGGGTCGAATTCGCGGTCGAGCATGGGGTCGACCTGCTCGCGGTCTCCTTCGTCTCCACCGCCGCCGACCTCGAGCCGGTGACGGCGCGCCTGAAGGAGCTTGGCTCGCGCATTCCGGTGATCGCCAAGATCGAGCGCCAGCAGGCGGCCGAGAACGTCGAGGAGATCGTCCGCGCCGCCACCGGCGGGATCATGGTCGCCCGCGGTGATCTCGGGATCGAAGTCCCGCTGGAGAAGCTGCCGGTCGAGCAGAAGCGGCTGATCCGCGCCGCCGGCAAAGTCTCGAAACCGGCGATCACGGCGACGCAGATGCTGGCCTCGATGGTGAGCGCCCGGCGGCCGACCCGGGCCGAGGTGACCGACGTCGCCAACGCGATCTGGGACGGCACCGACGCGGTGATGCTCTCCGAGGAGACGGCGGTCGGCCAGCACCCGGTCGAGGCGGTCGAAGTGATGGACCGGATCGCCCGCGCGACCGAGCCGGACCTGCCCTACACCGAGTGGCTCTTCACCCGCACCGACCAGGCGACGCAGGACGTCGCCGACTCGGTCGCCCAGAGCGCCGTCGGCGCCGTCTACCGCCTCGGCCTGAAGGCGCTGGTGGTGCCGACCAACACCGGCCGCACCGCCCGCCTCGTCTCCGCCCACCGGCCCGACGTTCCAGTGCTCGCGGTCTCCCCTTATATAGAGACCGTGCGGCGGGTCTCCTTGCTCTTTGGGATCACGGCGGTGCAGAGCGACTTTGGGACCGAGCTGCGGGGGTTGCTGGGGCACTGCGCCGGGGAGGCGGCCAAGCACGGGATCGCCGAGCCGGGCGAGCTGGTCGCGATCACCGCCGGGCTCGACGGCCAGGAACTGGGCACGAACCTGTTCGAGGTCCATAGGGTGCCGGAGCTATGAGCGCGGCTGCGAGACTGGAGCGGGAGGGCGACCTCGCCGTGATCACCCTCGATAGCCCGCCGCTGAACCTCTTCGACCAGCGGATGATCGACGACCTGCGGGCGGCGATCGACGCGGTCGCGGCGGAGCCGCCGCGGGCGCTGCTGATCCGGGCCGAGGGGCGGGCGGTCTCCGGCGGCGTCGACGTCCACGTCTTCGCCGGCCTGACGCCGGAGCAGGGGAGCGCGCTCTGGACCGACCTGCTGGAGATGATCGAGAAGGTCGAAACGCTGCCGGCGCCGGTCGTCTTCGCGGCACATGCGCTGACCCTGACCGCGGCCTTCGAGCTGGCGCTCGCCTGCGACCTGATCGTCGCCTCGCCGAAGGCGAAGTTCGGGCTGGTCGAGAAAGTGGTCGGCCTGACGCCGTCGATGGGCGGGACGCAGCGCCTGGCCGAGCGCGCCGGCAGCGGCCGCGCCCGTCACTTCGTGATGTCGGGCGGGATCTTCGGCGCCGAGGAGATGGAGCGCTGGGGCGTCGTCAACCTGATCTTCGAGGACCACGATTTCGAGGTCGCCTCGCGCAAGCTCGCCGATGAGCTGGCGGCGGGGCCGACGAAGGCGCATGCGATGACCAAGCACATCCTCCGCCGCTTCCGCGAAGAGGGGATCCCGGCCGCAGACGAGGTGGTGCGGACCGAAGCCGGCGAGCTCTTCGCCAGCGAGGACCTGCAGAACGCCGTTCAGACCTTCCTCGAGCAGGGCGGCCCTGGGCACGCCGAGTTCCACGGCCGCTGAGTAGGGTGAGCCGATGACCGACTTCGACCTGATCGCCAAAGGGATGACGCAGGCCGTCCCCTTCGCCGGCCACCTCAACGTCGAGATCACCGAGATCTCCGAGGGCGAGGCGACGGTCCTCCTGCCCGACCTGCCGGAGCTGAAAAACCACGTCGGCTCCCAGCACGCCGGCGCGCTCTTCACCGCCGCCGAGACCGCCTCGGGCGCGGCCTTCGTCGGCGCCTTCGCGGCGCGGATGGGCGACGTCACGCCGCTCGCCCGCAGCGCCGAGATCGCCTACGAAAAGATCGCCAACGGCGAGATCACGGCGAAGGCGCGGCTCGGAGTCGACGCCGACGAGGCTCTCGCCACTCTCGACGCCGAGGGCAAGGTCGAGTTCCCCTGCGAGGTCGAGCTGAGCGACGGCGACGGGCAGCGGGTCGCCACCGCCACCGTCCACTGGCACGTCCGCCTCAAAGGCTGACGCGCGCGATCGTCAAGCGGTAAGGCGTTCGCCCGGCAGCCGCCGGGTCGACCACAGCGAGCCGAGCACGAGCAGGGCGGCAACGAGGAAGGCGAGCTTGAGTGCATCCAGCTGCGCGTCTTCGTAGTGCGAGACGAGCGCGTCCGTGGCGCGTGGCGAGAGGCGCTCCTCCTCGGCCGCTTCCCGCACCTCGTCGGAGGGGACGAAGCTGCCGCCGGCGCTGAGCTGGACCTCGACCTGCTGCTGGACCCGGTTCGAGACCTGCGGGTCGTCGGCGATGTTGCCGGTGAAGGCGGTGATCAGGCCGGTGATCACGATCGCCCCGAGCAGCGCCGTGCCGAGCGAGGAGCCGAGCTGCTGGGCGGTGTTCTGCAGGCCGCCGGCTTCGCTTCGCTGTTCGTCGCCGATCGCCGACTGGACGACGTTGCCGAGCTGGGAGACGACGAGGCCCATTCCGACCCCGAGCACTCCCATCGCGAAGAGGAAGGAGGCGTTGTCGAGCTCTGGCTCGATCGTCCCCATCAGCAGCAGGGTGGAGACGAAGACGAGGCCTAGTCCGGCCCGGACCAGCGGCTTCGGCGCGAAGCGGGAGGCCAGCGCCGAGCCGACGATCGCGCTGACGAAAAGGCCGACCGAGGCGGGGAGCATGCGGATGCCGGTTTCGAGCGCGTCGAGGCCCTGGACGATCTGCAGAAAGAGCGGGATCGTGAAGAAGACCCCCATCAGGACCAGGTTCTGGGCGAGGAACATGGCGACGCCGCCGCGCAGCGTCGAGATCTTCAACAGGTCGAGGCGCAGCAGCGGTTCCTCGCCCCGCGCCTCGCGGCGGCGCTCCCAGCTGACGAATGCGGCGAGGAGAACCCCGCCGGCGGCGATCACGAACGGGGTCAGCGAGAAGCCGAACGGGGTTATCGGCGAGCTGCGCGGCGCCAGCCAGCCCCAGTTGCTCGCCTGCAGGACGCCGAAGACGAGAACGGCGAGGCCGGCGGCGGAGAGGACGCTGCCGACCCAGTCGAGAGTCGGCTTGCCCGGCGCGCGCTCGGGCTCGGCCATCATCCGGGTGCCGAAGAGGATGCCGATCGCGACCAGCACCTCGCCGACGAAGACGATCCGCCAGGTGAAGTCGGTCGTGGCCCAGCCGCCGAGGATCGGGCCGACCGCGATGCCGGCCCCGGCGACGCCACCGAGCACGCCGTAGGCGACGGCGCGGTCGCTGCCGCGGTAGGTGCCGGCGACGAGGGCGACCAGCGCCGGCAGGACCAGCGCCGCGCCGATCCCCTCCAGGATCGACCAGCCGAACATCAGCGAAGGGACGTTCCAAGAGGCGGCGGTCAGCCCCGAGCCGATCCCGTAGATGACGAGCCCGACGGCGAAGACGCGGCGCCGGCCGAAGATGTCGCCGAGCTTGCCGCCGGTCAGCATCAGCCCCGCCATCACCAGGGCATAGAGGGCGATCACCGCCTGGATCGTCGTCACCGTGGTGTCGAAGTCCTCGACCAGCTGGCTGATCGCGACGTTCATCACCGCTTGGTCGAGGACCATCAGGAACTGCGCCGCCGACAGAACCACGAGTACCGCCCACTTGGTCACGGGGGCCAGCCTATGCGCTGGCGGGGCGAATAGGGTTTGGATAGATGGACTTGACCGCCAAGGCCGCGCCGTCTGAGCCGAGGCCGTCGGCACCGCCGCGGGCGAAGCTTGTCCTCACGGCGCTGATCGCGGTTGCCGCGGTCGCGAACCTCAACCTCGCGGTCGCCAACGTCGCCCTGCCGGACATCGGCAAGGCCTTCGACGCCGGCCAGACGGGCCTCGACCTCGTCGCCGTCGGCTACTCGCTCGGGCTGGCGGCGTCGGTCCTCTACCTCGGCGCCCTAGGCGACGCCCACGGGCGCAAGCAGATGCTGCTGGCGGGAACGGCGCTGGCGATCCCCGCCTCGTTGCTGGCTGGCTTCGCGCCCTCGATCGAGGTTCTCTTCTTCGCCCGCCTGCTCGGTGGCATCGCCGCGGGAATGGCCTTCCCGACCACGCTGGCGCTGATCACCGCGCTCTGGAGCGGGGCAGAGCGGACCAGGGCGATCGCGCTCTGGTCGGCGCTGGGGGGCGGGATCTCGGCCCTCGGGCCGCTGGTCTCCGGCGCGCTGCTGACCCAGTTCGACTGGGACTCCGTCTTCTTCGTCACCCTGCCGCTGGCCTTCGTCGCCCTCTATCTCGCCTGGCGCTTCGTGCCCGCCCACGTCAACGAGACCTCCGACCGCGTCGACAACCTCGGCGGCATCCTCTCGGTGCTGATGGTCGCCGCCCTCGTTTTGGCGATCAACTTCGCGCCGGTCCCGGGGGCGGGCGCGGCGACCGCCGGCCTCGCGATCGTCGCCGTCGCCGCGATTGTCGCCTTCGTCCTCCGTCAGCGTCGCGTCGCGTCGCCGCTCTATGACCTCGAGGTCGCCGGCCGGCGCATCTTCTGGGTCGCCGCCTGCGCCGGGATCATCGTCTTCGGCTCGCTGATGGCGGCGATGTTCATCGGCCAGCAGTACCTGCAGAACGTGCTGGAGTACTCGACCCTGGACGCCGGCCTGGCGATCCTGCCGGGGGCGATCGGGATGGTCCTCGTCGCGCCGCGCTCGGCCCACCTGGTCGAGACCAGGGGCGCGCGCTTCACCCTCCTGGTCGGCTATGCGTTCTGCCTGGCGGGGTTCGTGGTCATGCTCCTGCTCTGGGACGAGAGCGCCCAGTACTGGCACATCGGCCTCGGCTACCTGCTGATCGGCATCGGCGTCGGCTTCGCCGGCACCCCGGCGTCGCACTCGCTGACCGCGTCGGTCCCTGTGCGCCGGGCGGGGATGGCCTCGGCGACCGCCGATCTGCAGCGGGACCTCGGCGGCGCGATCATGCAGTCGATCCTCGGCGCCCTGCTGACGGCGGGCTACGCGGCGGCCGCGGCAACGGCCGTGCAGACCGCGCCGCAGTCGGTCTCGAGCAGCGTCGAAGGTGAGCTGACGAAGTCCTTCTCCAGCGCCGCCGCGGTGGCCGAACAGCACCCGCGCTACGCCGAGTCGATCGTCGAAGGGGCGCGCGGCGCGTTCCTGCAGGGAGACTCCTGGGCCTATGTGGCCGGGATCGTCGCCATCTGCCTCGGCGCCCTCCTCGTCGCCACCCGCTTCCCCGGCAAGGAGGAAGAGGAGAAGCTCCTCGCCGGTTACGCCGCCGAAGATGGGACCGCCCAAACCGGGTAGCTGGGTCCGGCAAACCGAATCGAAGGAGCGAGCATGGCAACGAGGAACGGCAGCGCGGAGTGGAGGGGAGACCTCAAAGGCGGCAGCGGCACCGTCAAGGTCGGCGACGGCGTCTTCGAGGGCAAGTACTCCTTCAGCTCCAGGTTCGAGGAGGGCGAGGGGACCAACCCCGAGGAGCTGATCGGCGCAGCCCACGCCGGCTGCTTCGCGATGGCCCTGAGCCTGATCCTCGGCGAAGCCGACCACCCGCCCGAGTCGATCAAGTCCCAAGCCCGGGTCCACCTCCGCATCGTCGACGAGCTTCCGACGATCGCCAAGATCGACCTCGACGTAGAGGGCGCGGTCCCGGGCATCGACGACGACGCCTTCCGCTCCTACGCCGAGAAAGCCAAGGACGGCTGCGTAGTCTCCCGCGCCCTGGCCGGCGTGCCGGAGATCACCATCAACGCCCGACTCGCCTAAAACCGGCCCCCATCCTTTAATCTCGACCCTCGCCGGCACCACCCGGCCTCTCGCGCCCGTAGCTCAGCTGGATAGAGCGTCGGTCTACGAAACCGAAGGTCACAGGTTCAAATCCTGTCGGGCGCGTTATGTTGGCTTGCTAGAGCGGTTTGCGCGCCTTCCAACCTACTTAGAGCGTCGGTTTCGAGGCCACCGTCTTCCGTCATTCCACGCCTAGAGTGATCGAATCTCGGGGTCACCTTCCCCTCAGAACCTTCGAACTAACGACCTCTTGGGTGCGATCCAGGGTCAGTCCGAAGTGAGGTCACGCGAAAGTGCCCATTTCCAGGAAATTACTGGGTGCCAGCTAATGCTCGCGAAGCGCCAGATATGCACGGATATGCGGCGAATGCAGGGAGTCAGGCACTCTTGGCCAGAAGTGCCTGAAACGGGACAGGCGGTTGGAGTGCAGGACGCCTAGCGTTTCTCGGGCTCGGGACGCGCCGGCAGTAGCGCCAGCTCCGGGTCAGCGTTGATCATCGCCATCTCGTCGGGGAACAACCGGGCGTAGCGAAATGGGATTCCTCCGGCGGCGCGTTCGGCGGGGGTGAGCGCATCCTTGATCCCGACGGCGCCGTAGCCCCCGCGGACGATGATGGTCAGGTTCTGGCCGGGGGAGATCGGACCGGCTGGGACGATCTTGGGCTCTGTGTAGAGGCTGCGGTAGTAGCGACGCAGGCCGATCATCGCGTCGTGGTAGCCGTGAGCGCGACCACTGAATGCCGCGAACTCCTCCAAGGTGAGCACCTCACCGTCGCCGACAAGACGGATTTCGGAGCCGTGGATGGTGTAGTCGGCATGGAAGACACCGTTGCGAAGCTGGCGGTGCCAAATGGCGGCGAGGAGGGCGCGCGCCGCCTGGTTGCCGATCTCCTCGGCTCCGAGCCCGATCAGCTCAAGCTTGCGCCCGGGTGAGAGAAGGCGGCCACCCTCGGAGGAGAAGGGCGCCATACGGGCCTGCCCTCCCTTGGCGACGTGGATGAGGTTGGCGAGCAGGTCGTAGGGCGTCGCTGCCTCCACGATATGGCCGTAGACCCAGAGGGAGAGGTGCCAAGCCGCGACGCGGTCCTCGGTTTCGTTATGCAGCCGAGTCGCGGCCCGGATGGCGTCGATCGTGGTGTCGTAGGGATCCCACCCCGCCGCCTGCAATCCCTTGATTCCGAGCAGCGAGAGGATCAGCTGCGCCTCGTCTTGCTGCTGGGCACGCGCGAAAAGCGAATCGAGGCCGTTTAGGTAGAGCGGGAGCGCCCTGATGTAGTCCGGTTTCAGATTCCACTCTTCATCGGTGGCCTCCAGCTTCCAGAAGCCGACCTCGTCGTCGCGGTAGAGATCCACATGAGGCAGTCTGCCGGGGGATCCGGCTAGGAGGGTCGAACGCGAACCGCCGCCCGGCTTCCTATCTTCAATCCGTGAAGCGTCGCCAGCAAAAGCGCAAGCATCAGCGCCGCATCCAGCACGCACAGGCCACCCGCACGCCCGACAGGCCGACGCTGGTGATCTCTGCCGCCGATTGCCCGAAGGTCGAGAACGGCCATGTCGTGCCGCGGATGTATCAGCGGGCCTGGGAGGGGGAAGACCGCCAGGTCGCCGTACATGAGCCAGGGCGTTCGGGGTGCGAGCTCAAGTCGACCAAGGCCGCTGGCGCCCGCGGTCCCTTCTACCGGCGCACTCGGCCTCGACACGGCACGCAGACCGACGACATGGAGGCATCCCTCGCCCACGTCGAGAACAAAGCGACGCCGGCCCTACGGCAGTTGATCGCCGGCGAGCCGCTGACGATCGAGCGGAAGGGAGCGCTAGCCCAGCTCTTCGGTACCCAGATGATGCGCGGGCCTGCCTTCTTCGAACACCATGAGGAGCTCCATCGCTCGGTGCTCGAGGGACTGAAGGAGAGCGACCTCAAACCGAAGCACCTAGCCGCCGTCGGTGGCGACCTCGATCTCGCCCGGCGCCAGGTCATTGACGTACATCTCGATTCGACCTACCGCCTCGTGACGATGCTGACCTACGCGATCAAAGTCGCCGGCATCCTCTCGCTTATGCGCTGGCAGGTCCTGCGCTTCGAAGGGCCTTTACTGGCCTATTCCGACCACCCAGTCGTCCTATGGCCGATGAACGTGGAACGCGCCAGGCCCTTCACCCGTCAAGGGCTAGGCCCGCTGACGATGCTGGAGATCCGCGTCCCGATCGCGCCCGACGCCGCGGTCCTGATGAACTGGATCGACCGAAGTGACGAGGTGGGGGTGCCGATGAAGCGCCGTGCAGCGGCCGAGCTGAACGCTTTTACGATCTCGCAAGCTCAGGCCGAATGGATGCACCGTCCCAGGGGCGAGCCCGAGCTCGTGGATGACATCTTCTCGCCGCTTTCTCGGTTCATCGACCCGACCTATGACCGAGCGACCGCCGAACGGTCGGTAAGACGGGCGCACGCGCAGAAGTTCCACGACCGCGCCAGGAAGCGGAAATGGGTCAACGAGCTCGACGTTGTTGTCGACGTCGGGTCGCAGCCGAGTCTTCGGGCACCGGCGTAGGGGGCCCACGAAGCGCTGGCTGCCACACATATGAGGCACTCACCGTGACTGAGCATCCGAATCGATATTCAAGATTCACGGCAATGGATCGAGCCAGAACGGAGGTTGCGCCCCCCGGCCCGTTCGAAGCGATCGCCGGCTACAGGCTTCTTGGGCTGCTCGGCAGCGGCGGTTTCGCGGACACGTTCAAAGCCGTCAAGGACGGCCAGGAGTACGCGGTAAAGGTCCTGCGGGAGGTACCGATGGGTGCGAACGCGGTCCGCTTTGAACGGGAGATCGCCGCGTTGAAGCTCGAGCATCCGAACCTGGTCCGTTATGTCGACAGCGGGATTGACGAGTATGGCGGTCTGAGGCGGCCTTTCATCGCGATGCCCTATCTGCCAGGGCGAACGCTACGCGAGGCCATCGAGAGCACGGAGCGGCCGCTCTCGATGGATGCGGTCCTGAGGATCGCTGCAGCAACCGCTGACGGCCTTGCATTTCTGCACCAGCACAACGTCGCCCACCGCGACTTGAACCCCAAGAACATCTATTTGACCGGTGCTGGGGACGTGCTGATCCTCGACTTCGGTCTGGTCAAGTTGATGGACCACAGCTCGCTGACCATGCGGGGCCAGGTCCTTGGCACGTGGCCCTACTGCGCGCCGGAGCAGCTGCGGAACCAGACTGACCTTCACACTGATCTCTACGGACTCGGCGCGACGATCTATCACGCGTTGACGGGCCGCCCGCCATTCCTCGCCACCAGCGCCGCTGCCTTCGTCGAGATGATCAGGTGTGAGGATCCTGAGCCACCCAGCGTCTTGAATCCGAGGACGCCCGCTGATTTGGATGAGCTTGTGCTGGCGCTACTGGCGAAGGAGCCGCTTCAGCGCCCCGCGGATGCAGCCGCCGTCGCGACGTCGCTCCGCCGGCCGCACCATGCCGCTGCCCTCAAGCCGGCTCCCTACGACCGGGGCTCGGACCCGATCCTCGCGGTCAGAGCAAGCACCTCTACTGCAGCCCGCGCCGTGGTCGGAGCCGCGATGCTCGGGGAGGCGCCGCAAATCGCGGTGGGCGCGATCACCACCCCGCCGATCCTTGAGGAGCTCGTAAGGGCCACGAGTCTGGCGCCCGGAATCGGGCTTGTCGTCGACACCAGGGTGGAGACCACCGTCGCCATCGGGATGCCCAAGACCGTCGCCGTGCGCCGCTTCGCTCCGGAAGGGACCGAGCCCTACCGCCACACCGACCTGCGCAGCCCTGATGCCTGTCGACGCGTCGCGCGTGGCGATCTGCAGGAGCAGGATGTTGAGGGGGCCTCGATCCTGCGCAGCGCGTGCCTGCCGTTCAACAGATCCGATGACGACTGGCTGAAGAGGAATGCTCGGCTCCTCGGCGACCAGCTGGCTGCCCGCGACGCCATCAACGCCGACGCTCCCTTGTTCGCGACCGTAAGGTGCGACGTGGACGCGCTCGCTCGGGAGGAGGACCGGCTTGCGATCGCGAACCGGCTTACTCGCGGGGCACCAGACGGTTTCTGGTTCGAGACCTACCAGCTCTCGATTCACTCGCCGGTCGAGGCGATCGCCGGGGCACTTGAGATGTTCTTGCTGATGCAGGAGCGCGGGGTACCGACGATTGCCTCGCTTCCCGGTCCCTTGGTCGAGCTCGCTTGGAGCATCGGAGTCGCGGGCGCAGAGGTAAAGCTCGGCCGGGTCGGCGGAGCTTACGCGCCTCGTACCAAGCCGATGCCAAATGCCGATCGGCGACCACGCTTCGAGTTTCCTTCCATCTTCGGCTCCTTCGCCCCCGAAGACGCAGGGGCACTTCTCGAACTCGGATTGCTCCCGGAGTCGGGCTGCGGTTGCCCCACCTGTCAGCTCGGCGGAACGCTCCGCGACCGAATCGAGGCGGCCGACTCCCATGACCTATCCGTTTGGGGAGGCCTGCGAGAAGAAATGGTCGGGATGCGGATTGCGGATCGGGTAGAGCGGCTGCGCGAGCGCTTCACCGAGGCCGAAGTATTGCTCGGTGAAGCGAAGGGGACCCTCTCCAGGGGCAGGGGATCCAAGCGCCACGTCACCAAGCTTCGCGAGGCGCTCGAGCTATTGACCCAACGCGGTGTTCTCGAGCCGTTCGGAACGCTGAAGCGCCCCACTTAAGCTCGAGCCAGCGCCCGGATGTAGTCGGGAAGCGGCAGCTCTACGGCCGCAGCTCGTAGCTCGCACTCGCGAGCAAGATCCCACTCATCCGAGGGGAGCCGAAGTGCCGCTGGTAGCAGCCGGGCAGCCATCTCACAGCTGATACCCCTGCCCAGGACCACTTCGGGCAGCTCGTCGCCGAGGCCGGGGGCGTCAGCCCGAAGAAGGTAGCGCTGCCAAGCCCGCACCATCTCGGTCCTACCGAAATCAAGCGGATTTGCCGGGAGCGCAGCTTGAAGCTCCTGAGCGAGCGAAATGTGCGCCAACTCGGCTCGAACCTTCTCGTAGGCAAGGGCAATCCCGAGCCAGGCATCGACGGTGACGCCGGCCGCCCCGGCCCGACGACGTATCTCGGAGGCCTGCGCCCGTTGGATTGGCAACCGAATCCACCGCTGATCTCCATTTGGCCGCGCCCGCCATCGCGGTACGCATTCGCGCCTGAGCACCAACGATCTCGCGAATGGCTGAGCAGCGATTTCGCGATCGCGATCATTGTTTGAAGAGTTATCTGGATTAATTGCCATATAACCGGGATAACGTAGATGAACCAGCCGACGCGAAAACTTCTTGGGGTGCTTGGCAGCGATATCTGCGGCGCGATCTGCGAGCGCCTGGAAGTGACCCCGGCCACCAAGACCGAGTTGGTTGAGGAGCTCGGTCTGCAGAACCGCGAGGTTGCCGGGACTCTCGATGCGCTGCTTTTGGTCGGTCTTGTCCGCTACAGGGCGATAAAGGACGGCACGCCCGGGAGGCCGGCCGTGGTGTGGGAGCTAACGGGACGAGACGAGCTCGCCGCTCTGGAGGAGTACGTGAAGAAAATGCGACATCGGCTGATCGACGCCGATCCCTAGCCCGAATACCTGTTGAGAATGTCGCATCAGTGGCTCCCCGCAGATCCGCTGGAGCCGAGGGTCTACGTAATGCCAGTTATCGGCGGGGGATTCAACCTAGGGGGAGGCTTCGGTCACCTCGAGCGGAGCAGGCTCGTCGTCGTCGGGCTGCGGGTCGTCGAAGAGGCTCACATACGGCTCATAGCGGTAGATCCGCGAACGCCTGCGCCCGGTTATCTCTTCCAGGATCCCCATCTCCTCGAGGCCCAAGACGAGGCGGCTTGCCGTGGGATACGCCGTTCCCAAAGTTTTGGCGGCGAGGTTCACCGTGACGAGGGGGCGCTGGAAGAGCTCGGATAGCAGGCGCAGCGCGTTGTCGCCCAGCCCGCTCTCGATGATCTGCGCCCGGTGGGTTTCGCGTAGCTCAAAGATGCTGCTGGCGGTCGACGTGGCTTCCCGGGCGGTTTGGACGACCCCCTGCAGGAAGAACCGAAGCCAACCCTCCCAGTCGCCTTTCAGGCGAATTGCCATCAAGCGGTCGTAGTACTCGGTCCGGTGCAGTTTGAAGTAGTAGCTGAGGTAGAGGAGCGGCCTGCGAAGGACACCTCGCTGCACCAAAAGGAACGTGTTCAGGAGGCGGCCGACGCGGCCATTGCCGTCGAGAAAAGGGTGGATGGTCTCGAATTGGGCGTGGGCCAGCCCGACCTCGATCAGGGTCGAGTAGCGCCCCTCTTCGTTCAGGAAGCTCTCCAGCTCACCCAGGGCCTCTTCCATCTCTGGCACCGGTGGCGGCACGAAGGTTGCCTGCTCGATTCTCGCACCGTCGGGGCCGATCCAGTTCTGCGTCTTGCGGAACTCTCCTGGAGTTGCGTGGGAGCCACGTCCGTCCTTCAGGAGTTCCCGGTGGATTTCGCGAATCAGTCGCAATGAGACGGGAAGCGTCTGCAGGCGCTCAAGCCCGAAGTTCATCGCCTGTACGTAGTTGACGATGTCGAGGACGTCTGAGCGATGGTCATCGGCTCCCGCTCCGATTTCACGCTCAAGGAGGTCCTCGAGCGTGCTTTGAGTTCCCTCGATCTGGGAGCTGAGCACCGCCTCGCGTCGGACGTACATGCTGACGAAGAAGTCGGGGTCGGGAATAACGCGGGCGATCCCGTCGAGCCGGCCGAGCTCGGTGCCGGCCTGCTCCAACAGGCCGAGCAACTCGGCCTCGAGCTGCAGAGGCGGGGAGGGTGGCAGCGGCTTCGGAACAAAGGCTGCATAGCTCTCCCCCTGGGCTACGAACCGGCCTGAGCGCGTGTCTCTGCCCTTTTTGGGAACCATGAGCTAATTAACGTTATCGCTTTATTTCGTTAATAACAAGTCGATTCCAACTCAGCAATTCAAGTGGGCTTGAGTTGAGAGGAGATTTGCAGAAACCAAATGCCGACCGCCATCGAGACCTAATTAGGCTTTGGAGATCCCCTTTCATAGCGCTGCTTCAGCGGGAGCTTTGCTATCGCCAGCGTTATTAACTCCTCCTGAGAATGGCGCTTATTAACGGAGCTAGTCGATTTGGCTTAATAAGGCCTACGGGCGGGGGTCGAGCAGCGCTCTCAGTTTCTCCAACGCGGCGCGGTGGTGGCGGTCGGCGGAGGACTTGCCCCAGCCAACCTTTCGTCCTGCCTCACGAATGCTCATGTCGTCGTAGTAGCAGAAGGTCAGCAGCATTCGCTCCCGCTCGGGTAGGTGGCCCATCGCCTCCATGACTCGCTCATTCTGGTCGTGCCGGATTGCCTCCTCCTCCGGCGAGGGCGTCGATTCATCCCTCAGATGGAAGACGGTCTCGATCGAGGTAGTCGGCTCGGCGAGCTGCGCGCGCAGCATCTTGATCGCCCGCCTGTAGGCGATCACGACCAGGAGGTTGACGATGTCGTCTTCCTTGCCGGCGGCGAGTCGTGCCGCGAAGTCCTTTTCCGCTTCGGCAATCGCGTCAGGAACCTCCCGCTCGATCCATTCCCGGGGGAACCGCTTCTTGTGAAGAAGGCGGGTCAGTCCTTCTCGGGCTTCGCGGAGCTGCTGGCCTGTGATCCGATCGGCGGCCGAGGTAGAAGCATCCATGTCATCCCTCCAGAGTCTCGGGCTGGCTTCGGCGACGTGCTGGCGAGTCTCTACGCTGGTCTCATAAGGGTCCTGCCGATCGGCGGCCCGAGCAAGATCAGCCATGGCAAGGCAGCGGCGGCGCCGAAGGAGAGAGTCATGGATCAGCCACTGCTGATGTCCCGCGAAGAGGCAGCCAGGTCCCTGGGCGTAAGCCTCAGTCACTTCCAGCGTCACGTGCAGGCGCAGATGCCGTGCGTCTGCTCGGGCCGATTGAAGCTCTACCGCAGACGAGAGCTCGAAGCGTGGGTCGATCGTGAAACCAATCGGAAGGAAGGTCCTCAACGTCTAGGAGGACTCAGCCTCGGACAGGCACACAGCCGGTTCATCGCAGACTGCGAGCCGGTATCGCGCGAAACAAGCGAGGCAAGCTCTATAAGGCCAAGGCGATCCTCGACCTCGACTCTTCGCTGAAGAGGCTGCCCAGCGAGACCCGTCAGACACTCCTCGCTGATCTCGGTCGCGGCGAGATCCAGAGGGCCGTCGACGACTTCCTGCGCGAAGGCCTTTCGAGCTCGAGGATCGGGTCCATCGTTAACGCCGTCCGCTCTCTCTACAGGTGGGCGATCTGCCGTGAGATGGCCCTCGAGAGCCCCGCGTCACAGATACAGCTGCCGGCATCCGATTCGAAGGAGCGCGACCGGTTCGCCAAGCCAGGCGAGTTCGCCGAGTTGATCGGCCGGCTGGTGCCGGCGGACGCGCTGCCGTTCGCGCTCGCCGCCTACGGCACAGCCCGCTCGCAGGAGACGCGCTCTTTGCTGGCCGCAGGTCGACCTCACTCTCAGGGTGCTCCTGCTTGCCGATGACGAGGATGCCCGGAAGTCGGAGACGGCGAGGAGGATCGTGCCCATCGCCAGGCCGTTGCAGAAGCGCTTGGAGGCGGAGTGGGTCAGGCAGGGCAGGCCGAAAGGGGGCCGGGTTTGTCCGCCGCGGCATAGATCTCGCTCGGGCATGGTCTCGCTCGATCAGATGCAAAAGCGCGTCAACCGGTTGTGGCAGAAGCTGGGCCTGATCCCGATCGGCCTGCAGGACTCCCGCCACACGGCTGCCACCTGGCTCGATCACGCCGGGGTTACGCCGAAAGTGGCCTCGGCCTTCGTGGGGCACAAGGCGCCCGGCCGCGATCTCAATCCCGGTGCCGCTCCGATCACCCTTCGGCGCTACACGCATGTGCTGCCCGGCGAGCTCCAGCGGGCCCGTGACCAGCTGGATGCCTTTCTCGCCGACCGTGAAGCAGCGGAAGACGCGGCGGCCGATGACATCGAAGTTGTTCCACCTTCCCTTCGGCCTTCCCTTTGAGGTTCTGAGCGGCAAGATTCGGCTCTAGATGGCTCTGTAAAGCGCTTCTTGAGGCCAGGCCCTCGGTCTACGAAACCGAAGGTCACAGGTTCAAATCCTGTCGGGCGCGCTCCTTGCTGTTCTTCTTGGAGGGGACGCGTGTCCACCCCGTCTGGGAGCCTGGTGGATCTTCTGGAGCCGCGACCCGGCAGCCGAGCACAATGAAGCTCCGCCCAAGAATGGTGCCTACACCGACGATCTGGTTCAACGAGCTTTCCGGAGGCCGGAATCCCGCCCCGTAATCTGAAGCAGGCTGTGAAGCGCAGCAGGGCCCGCCTGCGCACGCGCTCCCTCGAACGGGATGACAGTCGCCAGCGTCTTCGAACTGTGATCTTTAGCTCTTGGAGGGTGCGATCTGTGTGGGCCGTGGCTGGGGCACTTGCGTTGATCGCAGGTTTCTTTCTTGTCGCGCCTTCATTCGAGCGTGCCTCCGATCCCCCCCAACCCTGGGGCCTATGGATTGGCACCGATGGAGCCTTGACTCCGTCGCCTGTCGTTGGTCGCTTGCTGCTGCTCGAAATAGAAGCTAAGAACGGGTGTGGGGGACCCGTGACGGTAAAAGGACAAATAGAGTGGGAGCCAAGTGATCGATGGGTTGCTCGGCATTCCCCTGACGATCTAATACCTAGTCGTCTCGTACTTGGCATCGCGGGAGTGAAGGTTCTATGGGCAGAGGTTCGAGATTTCAGAAAAAGCCGGTGGCGCCATGTCGCAGTGACGCCCTTCGAAGGCATCTCGGTACTCGATAGTCGCGTCGACGGAAGCGGCCTCGGGTTGGCTGAGGTCCGATTTCGTCTCTCTCTAGATGCGGCCTCGTCTGCCGGCTTTGAAGCCTGTAGTACCACTAGTCCGGCCGTCCTCGAATATCAAGGCGGCGAGCCCGAATTCGAACGTGCGACCAATGCAATCACGTATCTATATGACCACCACCTTTACGGAACGGGAGAGGTTGAAGCATTCAATGTGGATGACGCGTTGGTCTGGATGTCCGTGAAGGATCATCAGCCTGATCGGGGGCTCCTCGATCACGGGAGCAGGGTCGTTGCCGGTCGGGTGCTGGTCACCTGCAGCAGCACGTCGCCCATCGCCTCCTCCGGTCCTCGTGAGGATCCGTTCGCGTCCTTTCGCCAAGCTCTCGAAGAATCATCATGTGGCAGCGTTCAGACGTTTCGAAGAGCCGGGGCCGCCGAAACCCTCAACGAGCGCATCTTCTTCGCTGGCATCCTCATTTCTGCTGGTGTTGCGCTCCTGTTCGAGGCGCTTTTGATGGGGAAGACGGCCTCCTGGGGAAGGCGAGGGCGGCGCAAATCCGCATGAGTGGAGGAGAAGTGAGGTTGGAAACCGAAACCGGCACATCCGTCATCGCACCACGGATAATGTGACTCATGCGACCGCTCGCTTGCCTGTCTGTAGGTGTATCAGTCATCCTTGTCTTGTCGCTGCTTCTCTCAACCTCGGTAGCCAAGGCTGAAGGGGATTGGTGCGGTGGGGATACCGCCCAAGACTGGATTTGTCCTCTTGAGGGAAGCGTTTATGCGGCGAAACGGCCCTTGCGCCTGCAGGTGCCCGTGCCGATTAACAACAGGCGCTTGGCGACGGGGGTACAAAGCAGTGCCCGACTGACTTTCGGAGACCGGGCGAACTGCACGCTGAACGAAGTAAGCGAAGTAATT
Source organism: Solirubrobacterales bacterium (assembly GCA_045805765.1). Taxonomy (GTDB): domain Bacteria; phylum Actinomycetota; class Thermoleophilia; order Solirubrobacterales; family 70-9; genus VAYN01. The sequence continues at coordinate 27,280 of JBJMKN010000013.1, read as the reverse complement.
CCTGATGGCCTGCGGGGGGACGCGATCTTCACTCAGAGTCGGGGCTCGGCTTCGTGTTGGAACCGTCTCCCAAGTCGCGTCCGGATCGGTTGCGGCCGCATCGATCGGTGTCCGATCGAATTGAGGGCAGATGGATCATTTCTTTATAAGAGTCCGCCGCCTTCTGGCGCGACGGCTTCATCAGTGACCGTTAGGCGGCAGCGGGTTCAGGTGGTGTCCTGCGATGGATTTGTAGAAGTCACGGTGCGAGCACCGGGCGGTGTCCAGAGAGCGAGTGGCGGCGGCTCGTCGGAAAGCCGCTTGGTGATCGGGGTCGTGGTGGTAACCAAGACCATCGAAAGGCGTGGGGGCGTGACCAGCGAAGAATTCGCGAAGGTGAGTTCGGTCGTACGGGACCCTAGCGTCGAAGATTGCGAAAGCAGCGCCGTGCAGGAAGAGGAAGAAGTCGTCAGCCCCTGACCGGCTCCACCGCCTCACCTCATCTGCATGCCCGCCCAAGGGCGCGAGGGTCCGGGGAGTACAGGGGGTGCTCCCGGGACGGCCTCTGCCCAACTCCGGGCCTCAGCGGAGAAGAAGAGGCTCTCGAGCGCCCTGGAAGGCGTCAGGGTTTGCGACCTTCAGGGCTGCCTGCGGGAATTAGGCGAATAGGTGAGCAGGACCACGCCGGAGTTGAACCGCTTCACGTCGGCCAGCTCAAGCCAGACGGTCCCACGGTCGCCGAGCACGTGGAGGTTGCCCTCACCCCATACGAGGGGATTGACGTAGACCTCGTACTCATCGATCAGGCCCTTCTCTGCGAGGGCGTGGGCGAACTCTCCGCTGCCGTGCATGAAGAGATCTCCCTCGACTTTCTCCTTCAGCTTCGGGATCGAGTCCTCGAGGTCTCCTTCGAGCAGGGTTCCGTTCCACTCGAGCTCGCCGGAGAGGGTCTTCGAGCCGACGTACTTCGGGATCTCGTTGACCATGTCCGCCCATTTGCCGGTTTTGCTCGGCCAGTAGCTGGCAAGCCCTTTGAAGGTTTTGCGGCCGAGAACCATGCCCGCGGATTTCGCCTGGCGTTCGAAGGAGTAGACCCCGTGGTCCCCATCCGGCTGCACCCACTCGCCGACCGGGTCGATCACCCCGTCGACCGTCGCCTGCGTGGTCGCGATTAGCTTTCCCACAGGCTCAGGCGCGCGGCCCGAGGCGGACCGGCAGGCATTTCAGCTGGTTGAGGAAGCCGGACTCGACGTAGGTCTGGTCGCCCGCGATCTCCATCTCGGGGTAGCGGGCGAGGGTCTCCTCGAGCAGGATCTTCAGCTCGAGGCGGGCGAGGGCGGCGCCGAGGCAGAAGTGGCGGCCGCCGGCGCCGAAGGCCTGGTGATCGGGGTTGCGGAGGACGTCGAAGCGGTTGGGGTCCTCGTAGCGGCTCTCGTCCCGGTTGGAGGACGGGTACCACATGACCACCTTGTCGCCCTCTTTGATCTGCTGGCCGCCGAGCTCGACGTCTTTGGTTGCGGTGCGGCGGAAGTGGGCGAAGGCGGGGAACATCCGCAGCGACTCCTCGACCGCGCCCGGAACCAGCGAGGGGTCGTCGACCAGGAGCCGGCGCTGGTCGGGGTGCTGCATCAGCGCCCGCATCGCGCTGCAGTAGGTCGCCTTGGTGCTGTCGTTGCCGGCGGCGACGAGGAGGAAGAAGCCCATCACGATCTCGTGCTCCTCCAGCTTCTGCCCTTCGACTTCGGCGTGGACGAGGACGCTGGTGAGGTCGTCGGTCGGGCTCTCGCGGCGCTCGGCGATCATCGCCCCGCAGCGGGCGAAGATCTGCCCGATCGCCTCCTGGATCGTCGCTTCGACGCTGTCGACATCTGGGCTGTAGTCGGGGTCGTTGGCGGCCAGGGCCATGTTCATCAGCTCCGCCCAGGCGACATCGTCCTCCTCGGGGATGCCCATGAAGCTGCCGATCACGCGGGAGACGGCGGGCTGGGCGACGTCGGTGACGAGGTCGCACTCCTCACGGCCCTCGAGGCGGTCGAGGACGCCGACGACGATCGCGCGGATCTCCTCCTCGTGGGCGGCGATCCGCTTCGGCGTGAACCCGGCCTGGAAGAGCGCCTTCAGCCGGTCGTGCTTGGGCGGGTCCATGCCGATGAACATCGCCCGCGCCAGCTCGATCGGGAAGACCTCGTCGATGACGACGACGCCGCCGCGTTCGGAGGAGTAGGTCTCCCACTCGCGGCTGACTTTGTGGATGTCGTCGGCGCGGGTAACCGACCAGAAGCCTTTGGCCTGCGGCAGCTCGGTCACCTCCGAGGTCCAGTGGACGGGACATTCACTCCGCATCCGCTCGAACAACTCGATCGGCGGCCCGTTCTCCCAGTGCTCGCGCTCTAGGACGAGAGCGTCCTCGACGTTCCCCCCTCCAGCGGCGATCTCAGCTTGGATCTTTGCTTGGTCGGCCACGCCGAGCAAGCATACTGGCTAGCTGGCCAGTTTTTCGAAGCTGCTCAGAAAGGCAGCTTCTCGCGTGCCGACTTGCCGGTCGAATGGCTCTTGTCGGCGGCGCGCTGGGATTTGCCGAAGGACTTGCTGAGGAGGGTGCCGATCGGGCCTGGGGCCTTGCTGCCGGCGCGCTGGCCCGCGCCGAAGCCTTTGTCGGTGCCGTGCTTGGCGTGGTTGGAGAGCCTGGGCACGAGGAAGCCGAGGATCAGGAGCAGGACGCAGATTCCGACGACGACACCGATAACCATTGGTTCTCCCTTTGTGTTGACCTAGAGCTTCTGCTCTAGGTCGTCAGCTTTCTCGCCATGGCGCTGAGACAACCGGCGCTCGCGCTCTGCGCGCTCCGCGGCTTCCTGGGCGGTTTCCTCGTGCTCCTGCGCCTTGCTGGCGTGGAGGTCCGCCTCCTGGCGGTGGCCGCCGGCCTGTTCTGAGAGGCGCTGCCGTTCCCGTTCCCGCTCGACCTTGCGCTTGCGCGCGGCCATTACGGCCAGGACCAGGAGGATGGCGACCACGATGACGATGGCGATGATCAATCCGGTGGACATAGCTTCTTCTCTACCCGCCCACGGATTGGTAAACCAAGCCGATCCAAGCAGCGGTGGGGTCTGACCCTTAGGCCCGCTTGCGCGCCCGCCAGACCTCCTCGACCGGCCAGCGCCGCGCCCACTCGAGGCTTATCTGAGAGAAGCGGGTGGTCGCTCTCCCCGGCGGGCGGAGCTCGATCAGCTCTTCGACCTCGAAGCCGCTGTCGCGCAGGAGGCGAATCATCTCGCCGTGGGGGAGGTGGAATTCGACCGAGCCGTCGGGCCACTCGTACCGGTGCATGCCGAAGTAGGGCCGGATCATCCGCTCGGTCGCCGGCTCGTTCTCGTCGTCGGGCCCGCAGAGCATCGTGAAGACGGAGTTGACGAGGAAGACGAGCTCGCCGCCGGGCCGCAGCAGCCGCGCCGCCTCCGGGATCCAGCGGTAGGGGTCGCACCAGATGCTCGCCCCGTACTCGGAGATCGCGAGGTCGAAGCTCTCGTCCGGCAGCGGCACCTCCTCGGCGTTGCCGTGGAGGAGCGGGAACTCGATCCCGAACTCCCGCTGCAGCGCCCGCGCCGCCGCCAGCTGCTCTTCGCTGTTGTCGATCCCCGTCGGGTGGGCGCCGCGGCGGGCGAGCCAGCTGGAGACGTACCCGGTACCGCAGCCGAGCTCGATCGCGTCGGTGCCGTCCAGGTCGGCCGGCAGCATCCCGACTTCGGCCTCCGGGACGCGGAAGATGCCCCAGCGCGGTTCGGGCGCGGCCCAGTCATCGCGACCGGGCTGCACCCACTCCTCCGCGGCCTGGTCCCAGAAGGCGCGGTTGCGGGCGACGTGCTCGGGCAGCTCGCTCATGCCCGCGCGGCCGCCTCGATCAGGTCGGCGGCCCGCTCGGTCCCGCGAGCGCCCTGCAGCCGCGCCGAGGTGGCGGCGAGGCGGGAGCGCAGCTGCGTGTCGGCGAGCAGGCGGTCGATCGCCCCGGTCAGCTCCTCGCCGCTGTGGCGGTAGGTGTCGAGGCGGGCGCCGAAGCCAGTCTCCGAGATCCGCTGGGCGTTGTCGTGCTGGTCCCAGAAGATCGGCAGCACCACCATTGGCTTGCCGAAGTGCAGGCACTCGGTGACGGTGTTGTTGCCGCCGTGGGTGATCACCAGGTCGACCTGCGGCAGGACTTCCGTCTGCGGCAGGAACTCCGCGCCCGCCATGTTCTCGGCCAGCTCCAGCTCCGCGTGCTGGGGGCCCATCGAGACGACGACGCGGTAGGGCGCCTCGGCCAGCTCGGCAATCAGCTTCCGCATCAGCTCGACGTCGGCGGAGCCGAGCGAGCCGAGGCTGAGGTAGACGAGCGGCCCCTCGGGGTCGCGCAGCGCCGGCGGCAGCTCCCAGGCCGGGTCGGTCGTCCGCACGCTCGTCTGCAGGTTGTGCCAGCGCTCCCCGAGCGGCTGCGCCCGCGGGTAGTCGACCTCGTCGGGATAGAGGTAGAGGTTGAGCCACTCGCTCTCGTGGATGAAGTCTTCGGCGGGCAGCGATGGCGCCCCGCGTTCGGTGCAGAACTCGCTGAAGGAGGCGTGCAGGTCCCGGTGGGCGTCGCGGTAGGCGGCCCGGAACTCCTCCCAGCCGCTGCGGTCGACGCTCGGGAAGCCGGAGAAGACCGGCGGCACCTCCGGGTCCTTGATCTCCGCCGGATTGCAGGAGGCGATCCGTGCCCAGCGCCGGCCGCTCGCCGGCAGCGCCGGGAAGCTGATGACGTTGTCCTCGACGACGATGTCGGGCTGCAGCTCGTCGATGATCTCGCGCAGGCGGTCGTCGACGTAGCGGGCGCCGTCGACGAGTGCCTCGAAGGTGGGGGCGATGAACTCGCCCAGCTGCTCGGTCGTCGATCTGCGGAAGACGGGGGCGGTGTCGCGGATGAAGTCCTTCCAGAACTGCCCCGGCGCTTCCTCGCTCTCCGGCGGCGGCGTCAGCCGCATCAGCCGCTCCTCGAAGCCCTGGGCCTCGAGCGTGCCGGCGAAGGACTCCTCGACGATGAAGACGACCCGGTGGCCGCGCTGGCGCAGGACCGCGCCGATGCCGACGCAGTTGTTGGTCGGCCCGAACGCCCCCTCGGGGAAGAAGACGATCGTCGAGCCGCTGCCCTGCATCGGCCCATCTTGGAGGGCAGGTCACCCGGCCGCAATGTCCAGGGTGTAGAGGCCGACTTCCGGGTTTGCTTCACTTCTGAGACCAGAGAAAGGAGGTGGTCCTAACTTGATTCACATGCTTGATGGGACTCTGGAGGTGCAGGGCCGCTAGGCGCCGCACTGGTTTGGGCGCCCGGCGGAATCCACCCCGGGCACCGGCGGTTCGTTGGGAGCCGGGTCTTGTCCCGCTCGGTAGCAGTTCCCGCGTCCGTTCCTTTGCACCAGGCGAGAGCCGCCCCCCGGGGCGGCTCTCGCATTTCCTCAGCGGGCGATCGCCTGGAGGCCGTCTTTTGCTTCGGTGAGGAAGTGGGAGGCGACGCGCCAGTGCCGCTGCAGGACCGGTTCGATTTTGGTCGTCCCGCAGCCGAGCTCGGAGACGCATTCGCCCCAGTCGTTGGCGCCTTCGATGTAGCGGTTGAAGGCCTTCTCGCCCGGCGTCGCGACGCGGGCGAGGCAGTCGACCTGAAGCTTGCCGACCGGGATCTCGCCGTAGGTCGAGCGGATGCCGCGGACCTCGGCGACGTACTGGTCGTAGGTGACGCCGACGGCTAGCCGCCGCCGCAGCCCGTCCATCGAGCCGACGAAGCCGCCGAGCTGGCTCTGGCAGAGGTCGCCGGCGGGGACGTGGGCCCCTGCGGCCCCTCTCTTCGCAGTCGGACCCTTGACGTTTCCGAACTTTTCCTCGCTATGGGGAGGAGAACTTCGGAGATGACCATCTTCGGCGCCGGTCACGTCAGGCGGCTCGGTCAAGCTCGAGTCGACGCCTCCGCAGCCCGCGAGCAGCAGTGCCGCCAGCAACGCACAGCCGAGCAGCTGAAGGCGGGCGGCGACGGGCACGCGCGCAGTTTAGGAGGAGCGCGTCGTGTAGAAACCTCACCGTGCGGTGGATCAGCGGCTTCGGGACGGTGGCGGCGGCGGTGCTCGTCCTCTGCCTCTGCGCGCCCGCGGCCCAGGCCCGCCCGCACGTCCTCGTCGTCGGCGACAGCCTCGAGGAGCTGACTTCCCCGTACCTCGCCCGCTACCTGCCCGGCGTCGAACTCACCGTCAACGCGGTCGGCGGCTACAACAGCTACCAGATCTTCGACCTCTTCCAGGACAGCTACGACCCGTCCGTCGACGTCGTCGTCTTCGACGCCGGCACCAACGACAACCCCTCCTATCCGGAGATCCTCGCCGGCAACCTGGAGAAGGTGGCGGAAACCGCCGGCGACCGCTGCATTGTCGTGCCGACGATCCACGGCCTCCATCCCGGCGGCGTCGACGACACCGGCAAGAACCGGGTGGTGGCGGAATTCGCCGCCTCGCGGCCGGGGACGCAGGTGCCCGATTGGCAACGCACGGTCGCCACCCGCCCCGACCTGATGCAGGCCGACAACCTGCACCCGATCGAAGAGGGGGCCGACTACCGCGCCCAGCTGATCGCCCAGGGGGTCCAGGGCTGTCTCGCCTACGGGGAGGCGGTGGCGACGGCGTCGCCGGAACCGCGCACCGACGTCGAGCCGATCGCGACCGTCGGGAAGCTGCAGGCGCGCGAAGAGGCGGTGATGGGCGAAATCCGCTCCGACATCCTCCGTCAAGCTGCCGCGTCGCTCTTCGCCGGCGCGCTCCTCACCCGCGGCTGAGGGCCGCCGGGCCGAAGTGGCAATCTGTAGGCATGGAGCTGCCCCATGAGTGAGGTGGTGATGCCCCGACTCTCGGACTCGATGGAGGAGGGAACCATCCTCACCTGGCTGAAACAGGTCGGGGACGAGGTCGCCGTCGGCGACGAGCTGGTCGAAATCGAGACCGACAAGGCGAACATGGCCTACGAATCCGATACCGCTGGGACGCTGACGGAGATCCTGGCCCAGGAGGGGGAGACGCTTCCGATCGGCAGTCCTATTGCGCGGATCGGAGAGGGTTCGAATGGCGAGGGACCGGCCGCTCGGCCCGCGGGTCCTGCCGCCGCAGGGGACCCACCCCCAGCTGCAGAGCAGCAGGGGGTCCCCCCTACGACGTCACCCACGGCAGAGGCGGAGAAAACTGACGGGGAGCGAGTCAAAGCGTCACCGCTTGCAAGGCGCTTGGCCCGAGACAAAGGCCTTGACCTCAAAGCTCTTCATGGCTCCGGTCCGGGGGGTCGGATCGTGAAACACGATGTCGAGGAGGCGGCCCCTCCGGCGGGTGACGCTGTAGGGGGGACCCCCCCTGAGGAAGCTTTAGCTACCGGAAGGGGGGGTGGGTCCCCTGCAGCGGCAGGACCCGCCGGCCAACCACCTTCGTCCCAAACGGCAAAGGGCGAGGTCGAGACCCGCGAGCCGAACAAGCTGCAGCAGACCATCGCCCGCCGCATGGCGGAGTCGAAGGCGACCGCGCCGCACTTCTACCTGACGATCGAGATCGACATGGGCAAGGCGGTTGAGGCGCGGGCGGCGATCAAATCTGCCACGAAAGAGGGGGACCTCGTGCCCTCGTTCAACGACATGATCGTCAAGGCGTGCGCGATCGCCCTGCGCGAGTTCCCGAAAGCCAACGGCGGCTACCGCGACGGCCGCTTCGAGCTCTATTCGCGCGTCAACGTCGGGGTCGCGGTCGCCGCCGAGGAAGCCCTCGTCGTGCCGACTGTCTTCGACGCCGACCGCAAGGGCCTGCGGCAGATCGCCGCCGACACCCGCGCCGTCGCCGCCAAGGTCCGCGACGGCTCGGTCACCCCGCCGGAGCTCTCCGGCGGCACCTTCACCGTCTCCAACCTCGGCATGTTCGGGATCGACGAGTTCGGCGCCGTCATCAACATGGGCCAGGCGGCGATCCTCGCTGTCGGCGCGATCCGCGAGGCCCCGGCGGTCCGCGACGGGCAGGTCGTCCCGGCGCAGCTGATGAAAGCGACCCTCTCCTGCGACCACCGCATCCTCTACGGGGCGGAGGGCGCCGAATTCCTCGCCCGCGTCAAGCAGCTCCTCGAGGAGCCTGTCTCCCTCGCGCTCTAGCCCTCGTCGGGGTAGTCCGCCTGGCCGCCGCCGAGCTCCGGCGGCAGCGCCTTCGGCCCTTCGGGGTACATGTGCCGCAGCTGCTCCTCGCTCATCTCCAGGGTGCTGGTGATCTCTTCCCGCGGCGCCCCGACGACAAGCCAGAGCTGGTCGGCGGCGGTGTCGTTGAAGAGCTGGCGGTCGGTGTCCGGCTCGACCAGGAGCGAGTCCAGCGGCGCCAGCGTCAGCACCTCTTCGCCGATCCGCACCCGCCCCTCGCCCTCGAGCAGGACATAGAGCTCCTCCTGCGTGAAGTGCCGGTGCCTGGTCGAAGCTTTCCCCGGCTCGATCCGCCACATCCGCGCCCCGATCTGCGAAGCCTCCAGCTGCCCGCCAAGGTCCGTATTCGGCGTCTTCGTCTGGTTCGAGCGACGCCAGTAGGCGTCTGCGGCTCTGAGAAGGCGATGTGACATGCCCGCAAGTATGCCGTTCCACAATCAGCACATCCTGCGCGCCACCTGTGCGCCTTCATCTTTTAGCTTCGGCCGATGCCGCGAATCAGCAGCTTCTACGGGATCGTCATCGCGATGTACTACCGCGAGCACGGTGTGCCGCACTTCCACGCTCTCTATGCCGGGTGCGAGGCATCGATCTCAATCGAATCACTAGACATCATCGTCGGCGACCTGCCGCCGAGGGCAATGCGCCTAGTCAAGCAGTGGGCTTCGTTGCACCGGGAGGAGTTGCTCCGAGACTGGAATCTTGCAGAAGAGGGGGAGGTGTTGGAAAGCATTGATCCTCTTCCCTAGCATCGACGTCGTGGAGAAGATCGTTCATGCAACTGGAGTGGATTACGTCGGGGGTCATCGACTTCGCGTGCGCTTCGATGACGGAACCTCGGGGGTAGTCGACTTCTCCGACGAGGAGTGGGTCGGAGTTTTCGCCCCTCTTGCGGACCCAGACTTTTTCGCGAAGGTGCAGCTAGACGAGCAGCTAGGCACGATCGTCTGGCCGAACGGGGCCGACATCGCTCCCGAGACGCTGCACCAGCTCGCGACCGCTTAGACCTCGAGCCAGGTGCCTTTGGGGCCGAGGTTGCTGACCGGCGTCTCGCCGATCTGGCTCTCGCAGCCCCAGGACTCGTGGATGTGGCCGCAGACGGCGAGGCGGGGGCGCTTTTCTTCGATCGCGTGGAGGAGGGCTGGGCTGCCGAAGTTGCCGCCGCCCCCGGCGGAATCGCAGTGGTCCTTGGGCGGGGAGTGGAGGACTAGGACGGCGCCCTCGGGGCAGCCGGCGAGCCTCTCGGTCGCGGCCTCGTCGTCGAGGTCGAAGCTCCAGTCCCACGGCGTGACCGGGATGCCGGCGCCGAGGCCGAAGAACTCGGTGCCGTCGATCGTCGTCCCCTCGCCGTGGAGGACGGTGGCGGCCTCCCACTCGGCGGCCGCCTCGCGCAGGGCGTCGACGGTCTCGTTGTTGCCGGGGACGAGGACGGTCGGCTTGACGATTTCCGAGAGCGCCCCGATCGTCCCGGCAAGGCCCTCGTGCATCGAGGCGAAGTCGCCCGCTCCGATGACTACGTCGGCCTCGTCTGACATCGCGACCAGCTTCGCCGCCTGCTCGAGGTCGCAGTGCAGGTCGCTGAAGGCGAGGATCTTCACGCCTGAAAACCTAGCTGGTGGCCGGGCTCGGACGCAGCCGCCGCAGCAGCCGCCGCTTCGGCGCCGGTTCCTCTTCAGCCCGCACCTGGAGGTCGAAGTAGAGGAGCGTCTGGCCGACGGCTACGTAGGGGATGAAGAGGGCGAAGACGACCGAGCCGAGGAGGTTGATCCAGACGAGGTCGAAGCCGCTGAAGATCAGCGCGAAGCCGAGCAGCGGCCCGGCGGCGACGCTGAGCAGCCAGAGGACGCCGGCGACCCGCACCGTGTGCCACCAGCGGCCGCGGACCAGGGCCGAGCTGCCGCGGAAGGCCTCGCGGATCGACTTGTCGGTGAAGAGGACCTCCTGCTGGACGAAGAGCCAGCTGACGTATTTCCAGGCGGCGATCGGGATCCCGACCACCGTCAGCAGGAGCAGGAGGAGGGCGAACGTGACCATCAGCTGGGCGGCGACCACTCGCCAGAACCGAGCCAGCATCCCCCGGATCGAGTCGCGCACGCCGGGCCGATGGCCCCGCGCCAGTTCGCGGACGAAGACGATCACGATCGCGGCGACGAGCGTGTAGGCGATCGGCGGGCCGAGCGTTTCGAGGAGGTCGGCGAAGGCGAGGTGGACCCCCGCCCGCCCGGCGGTGTCGTCGACGCCGCGTCCGTTGGCGACCGCTTCGCCGAGCAGCTTGACGCCGCCGACGATCGGGAAGGCGATCAGGCCGATCGGGATCAGCGGCCACCAGTGGCGCCGGTAGAGCCGCCGCGCCGTGCGCAGGATCTGGCCGAAGGCGCGCCGCGCGCGCAGGTGCGTGAGGTCGATCGGCCCCCAGCGGGTGAGGCCGAAGAGCAGGACCAGGGCGAGGAGGACGCCGACGATGAGCGCGATCGCCGCCGGGCGCGACTTCGTTGCCAGGTGGGTGAGGTCGGTCGCGGCGACGACGGCGCCGCAGAAGGCGGCGGCGGCAGGGCCGCCGACGACCGAGCCGCCCGGAAGCCGTGGGCTGGTCGAGCGTTGGCCCTCCATCCAGGCGAACGGTTCGCGCCAGGCCGTCTTCGTCACCGGCCCGGTCGGTCCGTTGTTGTAGCCCTTTTCCCTTTCGCCCCAGCGGCCGCGGTAGCTGAGCCACTGGAAAGCCCCGCGTTCGGGCGCCGTTTCCGGCAGCAGGACCGGCCGCAGCTTCAGTTCGCGCAGCGGTTCGGAAGTGTTGTCGCAGCCGACCCCGGACCCGTTCTGGCCGTTGCCGAGGTAGACGGCGGAGTCGTAGAAGGTCGCGTGCGACCCCGCGGCGGGGTAGACGACCGGGTGCGTCCCCTGCTTGCGCACCTTGCCGTCTTCCCAGTCGGCGCGCTCGCCGCCGGCGTGCTGGAAGACGATCACCTCACTCGGCTCTTCTTCCAGCGCCCCCGCCGTCGTGTTCGACTCGAAGGTGATCTGCATCCCCTCCCAGTCGCCCTCGTGGAGGTCGTTGAACTGGTTGAAGTACCAGTAGAACCAGAACTGCAGCGCGAACCCGTCGTGGTTCGGCTCCCGGGCGACGTGGGCGTAGGTGATCGCCGGCGCTCTGCCTTCCTCGACCAGCTTGCGGAAGGCGCGCGCGTAGACGCAGGTGTCGCCGAGGACCTTGCCTTCGTAGTCGAGGTAGTAGCCGTCGCGGAGGCCGGCGATGTCGGCGGCGGTCGGCGCCTTCTTCACGTCGACCAGCCGGCCGTCGGGGTCTTCGTGGGTGAGGGTGACGGTCGGGTTGCCGAGGACGGTCTCGACGCTGGTCGGCTGGTACTGCTCCTCCTTCTTGTCGCAGGGAGGGTCGCGCTGTTCGCGCAGCATCGTGATCGGCACGTACTTCTCGGCCAGCCGCTGGGCCGCCTGGTCAACCGGCGGCGCTTCGGTGACGGCCGCGCCCGCCGGGGCCGCCAGCACCGCCAGCACGGCGGTGCTGAGCGCGGCGAGACGGCGGATCACGCCTCTTCTTCTACCTTGCCGCCCGGCATCCCGACAAGCGAGACGAGGAAGGCGATGACCATCACCCCGGCCATCGCGTAGAAGACGGTGCGCGAGGCGAGGGCAAAGTCGTGGGGGATGCTGTCGACGACCTTCTGCACCTTCGGCGGCAAGTGCTGGGGCGATTCGCCGGCGGTGCTGCCCTGGCTGATCGCGTCGGCGATTTCGCTGCCGACCCGCTTCGGGATGCCGCTGGAGGCGGCCGTCGCTTCCAGGTTGGAGCGGTTCTCGAGGATCAGGATCGAGCCGAGGACGGCGAGCCCGAGGCTGGAGCCGAAGTTGCGGACCGTCTGGGTAATCCCGGTCGCCTCGCCGTAGCGCTCGCGTGAGACCCGGTTCAGCGCGTCGGTGTTGGCGGGGCTGAGGACGAGCCCGACCCCGGCTCCGGCAATGACGATGTAGTACCACTGGTCGGAGACCGAGAGCTCCGTCAGCGAGCGGCCCCAGAGGAAGAAGCCAACCGCGGCGACGGCGCAGCCGAGCACCACCGAGGGACGGGCGCCGACGCGGTCGAGCAGCTTGCCGCCCCACTGCGAGGCGGTCGCGAAGCCGGCGAAGAAAATCAGCAGGTAGAGCCCCGTTTCCGAGGCGCTTTCGCCGAGCGAGATCTGCGCGTACATGCTGGCGAAGAAGAAGAGCGGCACGAAGGCGATCATCAGGAAGAAGAGGACGACGTTGTCGATCGCAAACGCCCTGTCCTTGAAGACCTCGAGTCGCAGCAGCGGGTTGGCGACACGCAGCTCGTAGCGGACGAAGGCGGCGAGGATCGCCAACCCGGCGGCGAGGCAGATCCAGGTCTTGGCGTCGCCCCAGCCCCAGATGCTCGACTGCTGCAGCGCCAGCACCGAGAGGCCCATGCCGAGGGTGATCAGCGCCGTGCCGTTGTAGTCGAGCGGCGCCGGGTGCTTCTCGTCGTCGGGCTTCGACTTGGCGATCAGGGCGAGGGCGATGATCGCGACGGGGATGTTGACCCAGAAGATCGCCCGCCAGCTCCACTCGACGAGGAAGCCGCCGGCGAGCGGGCCGACCGCGGTGAGGCCACCGGCGGCGGCGAAGAAGATCGCCATCGCCTGGCCGCGCCGGGCGACCGGGAAGGCGTTGAGGACGATCGCCAGCGCCGCCGGGAACATGATCGCGGCGCCGGCGCCCTGGATCACGCGGAAGACGATCAGCCATGGCTCGTCCAGGGAGCCGGTCGGGGTGGCGCCGCAGAGGGCGGAGGCGACGGCGAAGATGACGACGCCGGTGACGACCATGCGCCGGTGGCCGGCTATGTCGGCGAGGCGGCCGCCGAAGGCGAAGAGCGCCGAGAGCGAGAGCAGGTAGCCGTTGATGATCCACTGCACGCCCGTCGCCGAGAGCGAGAGGTCGTCCTGGATCGTCGGGATCGCGATCGCGACGATCGTCTGGTCGATGAAGGTCATCGCGACGGCGAAGATCATCGCCGCGAGGATCAGCTTGCTGTTCTGGGATGACGACTGGTTCATGCCGCCGCCTTTTGCCGTTCGCGCGGCGATTCCTCCCCGCCTTCGGGTATTCTCGCCGCCGCATGCCTCAGGTCTTCTGGCTCGGATTCGGAATCGCCGCCGCCTTCTTCCTCGTCGGCGCGATCTCCGGTGCCCGCTCGCGCACCGCAAGCCTCGGCAGCGGCGCCGCGATGGGCGCTTACCTGGGCTTGATGGCGGGCTTCCCGCTGCTCGCAATTGGCTTAGCGACTTCCTAGTCCTTCAACGGAGGGCCGCATGAAGACGCTGCCCCAGGGGTAGCCGAGGGCGCATGACCAACGCGACCGATGTTCCCGCCCTCACCCTGCACGACGGCGTCGAGATCCCGCAACTGGGGTTCGGGGTTTTCCAGATCCCGCCGGAGGACACGCAGGAGGCGGTCGAGGAGGCGCTCGGGGTCGGCTATCGCCACATCGACACCGCCGCCGCTTACGGCAACGAGGCCGGGGTCGGGGCTGCGATCGCGGCCACCGGAGTCCGCCGCGAGGACGTCTTCGTCACCACCAAGCTCTGGAATTCCGAGCAGGGCTACGACTCGACCCTGCGCGCCTTCGAGAAGAGCCTGGAGCGGCTCGGCACCGGCAACGTCGACCTCTACCTGATCCACTGGCCGCGCCCGGATGCCGGCCTCTTCCTCGAGACCTGGCGGGCTTTCGAACGTATCCAGGAAGAAGGCGGAGCCCGATCGATCGGCGTCTCCAACTTCCGCGTCGAGGACCTCGAGCGGCTCGAAGCCGAGGCGGAGCGCCGGCCGACCGTCAACCAGATCGAGCTCCATCCCCGCCTCCAGCAGGCCGAGCTCCGCGCCTGGCACTCCGAGCACGGGATCGCCACCGAGGCCTGGAGCCCGCTCGCCCAGGGCGACCTGCTCGAAGACGGGACGATCGAAACGATCGCCGCCCACCACGACCGCACCCCTGCCCAGGTAATCCTCCGCTGGCACTTGTTGATCGGCAACGTGGTGATTCCAAAATCGGCGACGCCGGAGCGGATCCGGGAGAACTTCGAGTTGTTCGACTTCGAGCTGAGCGAGGACGATTTGGCGGCGATCGAGCGGTTGGAGACGGGTGAGCGGATCGGGCCGGATCCCGGCACCTTCAGCGCCGCCTGACCTCTCAATACGCTGCCGCCGATGAAGCTCGATCGGCGGCTGACTCGGGTCAATTCGATCGCCGCGACGGCGTTCCTCGTCGGCGGCTCGCTCTTCGCGCTGGGGGCGTTGCTGGCGCAGGCGCACGTCGGCGGACCTCGGCTCGCGGCCGCCGTCTTCATGGTCGGCGGCATCTTCTTCACCACCGGTGGCTACGCATCGGTGCTGCAGGTCGCGAATGCGCCGCGCGGTGCCGACACCGACGGCGTCGTGCGCGCGTCGAAGTGGCGTTGGTGGTCGACCGAGCCGGGGCGGCTGGACTGGGCAAGTGCCGTCGTCCTCTTCGTCGGCACGCTCTACTTCGGCGCCAGCCTCGCCGTGGCGCTGTTCGGCGACATCACCGAGGCGCAGGAGCACCGCCTCGTCTGGGCGCCAGAATTCGTCGGCTGCATCCTCTTCCTCGTCTCCGGCCACCTCGCCCTGACCGAGATGCACCGCGACCGCCCGCGCGGTCGCCGCGCCGACCTGGGCTGGTGGATCGTCGTCGTCAACCAGGTCGGCTCGGCCCTGTTCATGGTCTCGGCGATCGCCGCCTTCGTCCGCCCGGCCACCGGAGACGAGCTCGCGGTGGGTATCGCCAACTGGGCCTGTTTCGCCGGCTCATCCTGTTTCGCCGTCGCCGGCGCGATGCAAGAGTTCGAGCGCGCCTAGCCCCCGTTGACACTTGACTTACGGCTGATTTTTGGGCTGTGTCGAAACTTTCGACTTGCGTTTGTCCGAACCGTCGTATTAGGATGCCGCTCGATCAGTAAACACAGTTGTCTCGTGACGGGGAATCGCGGCGCTGTCGACTAGGGAGAGTTGACGATGAGTGGTGTTCCGGTTCCCCGCGACCGTCGCGGTTTTGGAAGGCTGGCGTGGCTTGGCGCAGCCTTCGCCCTCTTGATGATCGTCGGCGCCGGCATTGCTTTCGCGGACGAAGGATCGGGCGAGCGGCAGGGCTCGCAGCCTGAGGAGCTTCCCGCCGAACGGACGGCCACCTCCGTGACCCTCCAGCTTCCCGACGGATCGCGCGAAGCTCACATCTACGGGACTCCGATCAATTACCTCGACGCCGAAGGCAACTGGCAGCCGATCGAAGAAGGGCTCGAGGAAGCGGACGACGGCACCGTCGTCAACGGTCGCAACAACTTCGCGCTCAGCCTGCCCCAGGAGCTCGACGACGACCCGGTGGAAATCGCGACCGGCGGCCTCTGGTTGACCAGCCAATACGTGGGTCCCGAGACCGAGGCGGTGAACCTCGATAAGGCTGTCGCTACCTACGAGGCGGAGGAGGGCGGAGTCTCGTTCGGCTTCAAGGGCCTCGCCACCGGGGTGAAGGAGGACATCACCATCGACGATCGGTCCCAGCCGAATCGCTACGCGTTCGTACTCAGGGCAGCGAGCGGACTGAAGCCGCACGTCGAGCCTGAAGGGAGCATCGAGTTCCAGCGTGCCGACGGTGCGACCGTGTTCTCCCTGCCGGCGCCGGTGATGTTCGACAGCGCCCCGAGCCCCGCGGAATCCCGCGACGTCAGCTACCAGCTAAAGCCCACCGACAACGCCGGGGAATGGCGGCTCGTCGTGGCAGTCGACCGGAGCTGGCTCGACGATCCGGACCGGGTCTGGCCGGTTGTCCTCGACCCGACGTTTACGGTCTCCTCGCCGAAACTGGATTGCACGATCGGCGCCGTCAAATCGGAACTGGAAGCCGGCCAGCCCGGCTGGCACAGCTGCGGCGCCTCGGGCGCGCCAGCTCTCGTGGCTGAATCGTTCCCCAAACTGAACGCCACCGGAGATCGCTGGTCCCGGATTCTCCTGCGGTTCGCAACCGAAGCCATCCCCGCGGCCGCCACCGTGAGTTCGGCGACCTTTGGCATCCACGGCATCGACCCGGTCGAACACACGGCGGGCATCGAGCTGCGGCAGGTGACCAAGCCTTGGACCGAAGCGGCGAACTGGCTCCAGTTCGACGGATCGGCCAACCCTTGGACCACCGCGGGGGGCGACTACTCCCAGAGCCTCGGCGAACTGCTCACCAGCGCCCGGGGAGCCGACGCCGGCTGGTGGACCTTCCCGCTGAAAGCGTCGGTGGTCCAGGAAGAAGTGACGAAAAATGCGCCCATCAGCTTCATCGCGAAGCTCGTGGATGACGGATCGAGGGAATGTGGGACCACGAGCTGCACGCAGCGCGTGGCGCGGTTCGATTCCAGCGCCTCCTTCGATTCGAACAACCGCCCCTACCTCTCGATCGCCTACGAAGTCAAAGCGCCGATCGTCACCACCAAGGACGCCAGCTCGATCGGGGAAACGTCGGCCACGCTCAGCGGCGGCGTCAACCCCAACGGGAAAAGCACCACTTACAAATTCGAATACGGGACCACGACCGCATACGGGAAAACCACGACTACGAAATCGTTGGTGGGAGCAAGCGTCGAAATACCCGTCAGCGAAGCGCTGACCGGCCTCCTGGCCAAAACTCTCTACCACTTCCGCATCTCGGCGACGAACGCGTCCGGGACGACCTACGGAGCTGACAAGACCTTCACGACCGGAAAATCGCCTCCGGTGGTGGCCGGTGAAACCGCGACCGAAATCACCACCAACGCGGCGAAGCTGCAAGCGACGATCAACCCCTCCGGGCAGACGACCAGATATGTCTTCCAGTACGGGAAGACCACGAACTACGAGATGAACAAACTCGAATGGGAACTGCCGGAAGCGTATTGGAGCTCCCTGTCGGCTGGAACCACCGCCGTCCCGATCAAACTCAGCCTTTCCAATCTCGAGTCGGGCCAATACCACTTCCGCGTTGTCGCCAAAAACGGAACCGGCACCACCTACAGCCCCGACAGGACCTTTTACACCTCCCCCGCCCCGCAGACGACGATCACCTCGCGCCACCCCAGCTACACGTCCCACGAAATGTCGTCGATCTCCTTCGCTTCGAATCACATCAACTCCACCTTCAAATGCGCCTTCGACGAAGGGGAAATGGCGAAACCGACCAAACCCTGCACGTCGCCGTTCAAGGTGCCGGCCAACCTCCCCAACGGGTGGCACTACTTCAACGTCGCCGCCATCAACTCGCTCGGCGTCGAAGACCCGACGCCCGTCCGCTATCAGTTCAACCCCGATATCTATGCGCCGACGACGCGCGGCGTGCTCGTCTACCCCGAAGAGGGAAAGAAGACGGCCAGCTACTACACGTTGAAGGCGGACTGGACCGGGGACGAGGTCGCCAGCTACGAATTCCAGGTCCAGCTGCCCGGCTGGAATGAATTCCGGACCATCCCGGCCGAATGCGTGACGAACGGCGCCGGGCAGACGATCTCCTGGCCGATCGAACCCACGTCTCCCGCGCAGGGGGAGAAATTCTATCTGAAGGTACGAGGGTGCCAGCCGTTTGTGGCCGCCGGGTACCCGGCAGAAGTCAAGTTCCGCGCAGTCTTCGACGGGCGACCAGGATCTGTGACCTCGTCAGCGGGGGCCTCTGAATCCGTGACCACCGAATTCGTCGCCCAATACAACAACAGTCGCATCCCTACCGACGCGAAGGAAGAAATCGGACCGGTCACGGTCGATCTGCTGACGGGCACGTACACGGTCAAGCGCACGGACGTCTCCATCCCGGTTCCCGGCACCGAAGCCAACCTCGAATTCACCCGCGTCTACGACTCCTCCGTCGAAAAAAACCTGCCCGGCTATACGCTCGCGCTTGGGGGGGCTTGGCAGCCTTCGACGCCCTTGGAAGCGGAATACCAAGGGGAAGCCTGGAAGGCGGTTCAAGAACGGGTGATTCCAGCGCGGCCCGCCACTTTCGAACAGGAATGCTGGGATGAAGAATTCGAAGATGCGCCTTGCGCGCCAGGGGCCCCTTGCCCGTCGGAATTCTGCGAACGCTGGGAAACCGAAGAAGCCCAGCCTGAGGTGAGGTGGATGGAACTGATCGCCAGCGACGGCAGCGGAATTTCCTTCGACATCGTCAACGGCGCCTTCGTCGCGCCGCAATTCGCCAGCGAATACTCCCTGGTGCGGGAGAACGCCGATCGGATAGTCCTCGGCACGCCTGACGGCACCCACACCGCCTTCATCAAGAACGGCGAACGCGAATACCTGCCGAAGGAAGTCTCCTGGCAGGCGAGTCCGAAGTCCATGCGGATGGTCTACGAAAACCCCGGTAACGGCGAAACCCTGCGCTTGGTGAGGGAGATCGCCCCGGCGCCGGCCGGCGTCACCTGCGGGGACATCACCTCCGTGGAAACGCCCGGCTGCCGCACGCTGGTGTTCGACTACCAATTCTCGACCTACTGGCCCGGGGGGCCGCTCTTGCCCCCGGGGACGAAGAACATCTCGACGATCCGGTACTTCAACGCGTCTGGCAACCCCGCCACCGCCCAAACCGTCGCCAAATACGGGTACTCCGAAGTAGGCGGGCACTTCCACCTCGTTGAACAGTCGGATCCGCGGCTGCCGAACCTGAAGGAGTGGTACACCTACAACGTCGGCGGCGCACTGACTTCGCTCACCCCGCCGGGCCTGCAGCCCTGGGAATTCAGCTATTACCCGCAGAAAGCGGGCTATCCGTCCAACCGGCTGCGCAGCGTCAGCCGCCACACCATGCTGACGAGCCCGCCGCAAGCCACCACCACGCTTGCCTACGAAGTCCCGATCAGCGGTTCGGGCGCCCCCTATGACTTCAGCCCTGCGAACGTGGCGACGTGGGGCCAGACCGACCTGCCGGTCAACGCGACCGCGGTCTTCCCGCCGACCCAGGTCCCGGCGGAACAGCCGACCGATTACTCGCAGGCCTCGATCACCTACATGGACGCCGACGGCTACGCCGTCAACACTGCGTCTCCGCAGCTTCCCGGCGCCGGCGGGCCGTCGATTTCGACCTCCGAAACCGACATGGCGGGGAACGTCGTCAGGACCCTCACCCCCCAGAACCGCCTGGCCGCGCTCGCCGCCGGGCCGGAATCGGCCGCGAAATCGCGCCTGCTCGACACTCAGATGACCTATGGGAACGGCATCGTCATGACAGGTTCCCTCGGGCCCCTGCACGAGGTTCGCAATGAATCAGGGGCCACCGTGCTGGCGCGAGCCTCCCGATCCATCCAATACGACCAAGGAGCGCCGGCGGCTACCGCCGGCACCCCGGCACCTCATCTGCCGACGCGGGAACAGACGATCGCGATGACCCCGAGTGGAGGATATTTCGACTGGCAAATCACCGAAACGAAATACAACTGGGAACTGCGCAAGCCGATCGACATAATCGAAAAAACCAGCTCCACGACCGGTCTTGACACCCACATCTCTTACGACCCGGCAACTGGCCAGGAGGCCGAATACAACCTCCCCGGGAACCCTGCCGGCGGCGACGCCCACTCGACGAGGACGGTTTACTACACCAAGGAAGCGAATCCGAGTCCGGCCTGCGGCGGCCACCCGGAGTGGGCGGGTCTCCCCTGCGAAGTGAAGCCCGCTGCGCAGCCGGGAACGTCGGGCCAGCCCGAACTTCTCGTCACCCGGTACAAGTCCTACTCGGTTCTCGACAAGCCGGTCGAAATCGTCGAAAGCCCCGGTGGCACGGAAGCCAATATCCGCCGCAGCGTCATCAGCTACGACGGAGCGGGCCGGGAAACTCAGAGGTCCGAAACGGGCGGCGGACTCAACGTCCCGCCGACGCAAACCGTCTACGACGCCACGACGGGACTGCCGACCGAAACCAAGTTCGTCTGCCAGGCATCCTGTACCGGTTTCGACAGCCAGGCGCTGGTCACCACCTACGACCTCCTCGGCCGAGTAAAGGAATATGCGGATGCCGACGGCAACAAAGCGACGACGACGTACGACCTGATGGGCCGCCCGGCGACCGTCAACGACGGCAAAGGCACGCAGACGATGGTCTACGACCCCTCGACCGGGGTGCCCACCGAACTGCAGGACTCCGCGGCCGGCACCTTCACCGCCACCTACGACGCCGACGGGAATATAACCTCTCAGGTCCTTCCCAACGGCCTCGTCTCGAAGACGAGCTACGACTCAACCGGGGCTCCGACCCACCGCGCCTACTTGAAGACGAGTGGCTGTATGGCGGAATGCACCTGGCTCTATTTCAACCAGGACTACTCGGTGTTCGGCCAAGTCGTCTCGCAGAGCAGCACGCTCTCAAGCCAGATCTATTCGTACGACAAAGTCGGGCGCCTGACGCAGGTCCGCGACGCGCTGCGGGGCGGCCCCTGTACTACCCGGACCTACAGCTATGACGCCGACTCGAATCGCACCGCGCTCGTCACCCGGTCTGCCGGCGCGGGCGGAGCCTGCGACACCACTTCGGCCGGGACCACCCAGAGCTATAGCTATGACGCCGCCGACCGGCTGCTCGGGACGGGCTTGACCTACGACAACTTCGGCCGCATCACCGCCCTTCCGGCCGCGTTCGCCGGCGGTAAAGCGCTGACGACGAGCTACTTCAGCAGCAACATGGTTGCTGAACAGACCCAGAACGGAGTCACTAACACCTTTGGGCTGGATAGCTCTCTGCGCCAGCGCCAGCGCACGCAGGGAGGCGGCCTGCAGGGCACCGAAGTGTGGCATTTCGGGGGCGGCTCGGATTCGCCGGTATGGACCCAGTTCGGATCCAAATGGTCGCGCAACATCGGCGGCATCGGCGGAGAACTGGCAGCTGTCCAGGACAGCGCCTCCGGCACCCTGCTCCAGCTGACCAACCTGCACGGCGACGTCGTAGCCACCGCATCGCTGAGCACTACGGCGACCAAACCGGTGTCGACCTTCGAGTTCGACGAGTTCGGGGTTCCCAAACAGGCGACCACGCCACAGTTCGGCTGGGTGGGAGGGAAGACGCGCCGCACGGAATTCTCGTCCGGCGTAATCCAGATGGGGGGGCGGAGCTACGTTCCGACGCTCGGTCGCTTCCTCAGTCCGGATCCGGTTCGCGGCGGCTCGGCCAACGCTTACGACTACGCCAACCAGGATCCGATCAACGCCTTCGACCTCGACGGGAGAGAGAGCTGCAGGAGCAGGAGAGCGTGCGGGAGACTTAATAGTCAGAAGAGGGCCGACGCGCTCAGGAAACTGCGTGGCGCCAGAAGCGCACTGATGAAGGCCAAGGGGAAGCCGAAAGCGAAGGCCTCCGGTATCAACTTCCCCGATCCTCCGTGGATGGACGACATCAATAGTGCACTCAACGAGGTCAATGATGCGCTCAAGCAGGTCACTAACATCGTTTTTGCTGGGGGGGAGACTTGCGCGGAGGCGGCAAAGAGATGGGGCATAGCAGCAGGCGCCATAGGTTCGGCAGCGCATTGGGCAGGTAGAGTCAGTAATCCCTTTGCAAAGAGGGCCAGTGTCTACATAAAAGATGCCGCGGTCCTCACCGCCGGCGGTGCCACCGCCCTCGGCGCCGCCTCCGAGGGAGGTTATTGCTGAGTCGGATCTCGCCTTGAATCAGTCGGCGGGCAGGAGTTCGGGCGAGCCTGAAAGGATTGGCCGCGTGGCCAGTGATGGACGCGCGGAGGCGCCGCGGACCGAAAAACTGATGCCTGGGATCTGGCGGCTGCGGCTGCCGTTGCCCTGGCCCGGCGTACCCCACGGCAACGCCTGGGCGGTCGCGCAGGACGGCGGCATCGTCATGTTCGATACCGGAATGGGCGGCAAGGGGCGGCTGCGGCAGCTCGATCTGGCCCTGGCGCAGGCGGGGTTCGGAGTCGAGGACGTCCGCCTCGTCGTCTGCACCCACTCCCACACCGACCACTACGGCCTCGCCGGCTCGATCGTCGAGGAGGCCGGCTGCGAGCTCTGGATGCACCCGCGCTGGGAGCACGTGCGACCGCTCGCCGAAGACTCGGCGGCGGCGCTGGAGGCGCGGATCGAGGTCGCGCGCCAGAGCGGGGTGCCGCCGGCGTCGCTCGAGCGCTACCGCGAGCGTCGCGAAGAAGACGACGAGACCGGGATCGACATCCTCAAGGCGCCCGACCTCGACCTCGTTCCCGGTGTGGAGGTCGAGACCGACCTCGGCACCTGGCAGGTCCACGAGACCCCGGGCCATGCTCCCTCGCACGTCGTCCTCCACCAGCCCGAGCGCAAGCTGCTGATCTCCGGCGACCACCTGCTGGGGCGCACGGTCCTCTTCTTCGACCACGGCCACAGCCCCGACCCGGTCGGCGAATTCCTCTCGAGCCTCGAGACCGTCGAGAAGCTCGACGTCGGCCTCGTCATCCCCGGCCACGGCCGCACCTTCCGCGACCCCGAGGCGAAGATCGCCGAGTCCCGCCGCCAGGTCGGGGAGCTGCTGCGGAAAGTGCCGGCGGCGCTGGCCGGCGGTGAGGAGAGGCCCGCCTTCGAGATCGTCGCAGAGATAATCGGCCCGGAGATGGTCAAAACCCCCGCCAGCGCCTGGGTCCTGCAGATCGTCCTCTCCTGCCTCGACCACCTAGCGCTCGCCGGCCGGGTCGAGCGGGTCGAGGGCACCGACCCCCAGCGCTGGCGCCTCACGTAGCCTGTCGGCGATGGCGAGCTTCAGATACGTGCGCGAGGTGGCCGCCCCGCCTGAGGTCGTCTTCGACGTCCTCACCGACCACCGCCGCTACCCCGAGATCACCGCCCTGCGCAAGGCAGAGCTCGAGCGCGAAGGCGAGCCGGCGCCGAACGGCCTCGGCGCGATCCGCTCCCTTACCGTCGCCGGGCCGCCGATGCGCGAGGAGGTGATCGCCTACGAGCCGCCCTACCGCTTCGCCTACAAGATCCTCTCCGGGCTGCCGGTTCGCGATCACGTCGGCACCGTCGAACTGCAGCCCTCGAAGGGGGGAACGGAGATCGTCTACGCGGTGAAGACGACGCCGACGATCCCGCTCGCCGGCCCTGTCTTCATGCTCGGCCTGAAGAAAGCGATCCGGGACCTGATCGGCGGGGTCGCCAAAGAGTCAGAGCGCCGCGCCGCCGATGCGCGTTAAGCGCTTCTTCGACCACCACCTCCAGCATCGCTCCAACCAGATGCTGGCCGTGGCCCTGCTGGCCTTGGCAATCCTGGTCAGCGGCGCGATCTTCGCCTACGAGCAACTGAAGCGGCCGGGGGACGTCCACAACGCGCAGGCGATCGAACGCTTCAAGCCGCAGAAACCGCCGCCGCCGAAGGAGCCCAAAACCGTCAACTGGCCTTTTTTCGGGCTCAATCCTGCCCGCACGCGGTACCTGCCGGTGAAGGGGATCAAACCGCCCTTCGACAAACTCTGGCGCTTCACCGACCGGCCGCTGCTCGAGTTCCCGCCGATCTACGTCGGCGGCAAGCTCTATTTCGTCAACAACAGCGGCTACGCCTACGCGCTCGACGCCGACACCGGCAACCCACTGTGGAAACGGCGGATCGGCCGCCTCAACGCCTCCTCGCCGGCCTATTACAACCACCGCCTCTACATCGTCAACCTCGTCCCCGGCCACATCGTCAAGCTCGATGCGAAAACCGGCAGGGTGATCTGGAAACGGAGCCTGCCGGGACGGGCCGAGTCCTCGCCCGTGATCATCAACCGCACCGTCTACTTCGGCTGCGAGAACGGCGAACTGTTCGCGATGAGCACCGGCAAAGGGCAGGTCCGCTGGTCGACTCCGCTCGGCGGCCCGATCAAGTCGGCGCCGGCCTACTCCGACGGCAAGCTCTTCGTCGGCGACTACGGCGGCTACATGAACGCGCTCGACGCCAAGAGCGGCGAGCTGGTCTGGCAGAGCGGCTCGCTCGGCCCCGGCTTCGGCGGCTCCGGCGCCTTCTACTCGACCCCCGCCGTCGCCTACGGCCGCGTCTACGCCGGCAACAACGACAGCCGCGTCTATAGCTACGACACCTCCGACGGGGAGCTCGCCTGGTCCTACTCGACCGGCGGCTACGCCTACTCGGGCCCGACCGTCGCCAACACCAAGCACAGCCCGCCGACCGTCTTCATCGGCTCCTTCGACGGCAACGTCTACGCCCTCGACGCCAAGGACGGCAGCGTCCGCTGGAGCCGCTCGGCCGGCGGCCAGGTGGTGGGATCGCTCTCGGCGATCGGGGACATCGTCTACGTCGCCGAGTTCACGAACAAAACGACGAGCGGCCTCATGATGCGGAGCGGCAAGCGCGTCTTCCGCTACCCGAAGGGGACCTACACGCCGGTGATCTCCGACGGCCGCCGCATCTACCTGACCGGCTACTCCTCGATCACCGCGCTCCAACCCCACCGGGGGGTGGCGGCGGTAGGTGAGGCGCGCCCCGCGCGTAAGCCGGGAAAAGCCCGGAGTGGAGGCGGGCGCGGAGGACGTCGAGGCTAGATCCGTAGTTCTGGATCCGGTAGCTGTTGCTGTCGCCGAAGTCCTGGTAGTAGACGAGCATCCGCGTGCGGCGGTGGCTTTTCACCCAGGCGAAGAGCTTGTTGACGAAGCCTGGGTCGTCACCGCTTTCCACCGCCCACTCGGTGATCGCGAAGGGCTTGCCGGAGAAGCGTTTGTAGAGCCCCGTCAGTGCCTTCCATTCCGGGTAGCCGGAGTAGAAGTCGGTGCCGACCCAGTCGGTCCAGCGGGAGCCGGGGTAGAAGTGTTTCGGCCGGTTCTGGGGGGTGGTGGGGGAGCCGGCGGGGAGGGGGCTCCAGACGATCGCCACCGGCGCCACCGGCATCGCGCGAACATTGACGGTCAGCGGAGGCAGCCCGGCTTCGGCGAGGCGGCGGTTGATCACCGGGGCCTTGCCGCCGCCGTGGACGACGACGTAGATGCGGCGGAAGGCCTTTTTGTAGGCGAGGGGGCTGTGCTCGGGACCGCGCGAGGCGCCGGCGCAGTCGTAGGCGGCCCAGACATTGAGGCAGCGGTTCGGCTCCCCGAGTGGGCGCACGTAGGCGCGCATTTCCTTTTCGTAGAAGAGCTTGTTGAGCCGAACGAGGTAACGGTCCCCGGCGCCGGAGGCGATCTGCGCCGGCGTGATCAGCTCGGCGCCGGTGTTGTTGTCTGCGGTCGAGAGGTGGATCATCGGCCGCGCCCGCGCGGTTTGCCAGCGCCGGATCACCTCGTCGAAGTCGGTCCCCCAGGTGCGGAAGGACTGGATCACAGCAGGGTGCTTGTCGAGGTCGTTCGAGAACTGCCCGAAGTCGGCCGGGTCACCGGTGTCGGAGACGCCCCAGTAGATCTTCTTGCCCGGCGGCTTCAGCGGGCTGAAGGCAAGCGCGGGCGCAGCGAGCAGCGCCAGCGAGAGCGCGCTGGAGATGACGACCGCAAGTGCGGCACGGAAAGAAAGCGGGCCGGGCACCGAGCGCTCCATGGTGGCAAGGGAGACCCGCCGCCCCGCCCCCGCGGGCGGGGGATGCAACCCGGTTTGCGCTCAGGCCGCGAGCGGCTGGGAGTGCTCGGCGACGATCGTGAGCACGTCGGGCGCGTACTTTTCGATGAAGGCGGGGCCGACGCCGCTGATCGCCAGCAGGGCCTCCTCGCCCTGGGGGCGGGCCGCGGCGATCGCGGTCAGGGTTTTGTTGCTGGCGACGGTGAAGGCGGGCTTGCCTTCGGCGGCGGCGAGGCGCCACTCCTTCAAAGCCTCGAAGAGCGGCGCGTCGGCGGGGGAGAGGTCGGGCGTGGGAGCGGCCGCAGCCTTGGCGCGGGTCGGCTTGCGGGTGGCGATCGTCTCCGGGTCCGGCAGCCAGTCGAGCATGTCGCAGACGTCGCAGCAGCGCTCCAGGGGAGCGCCCGCGGTGCGGTCGCTGAAGTGGTCGAGGAGGGCGCGGCGGCGGCAGTCGAGGCCGTAGATGAAGGCCTTGATCGCGTGGTAGGCGCGCCAGCCGCGCTCGCGGGCGACCGCGAGATCGTCGCCGGCGCGCTGTTCGTTGAAGCGGACGAGCCGGCCGAGGTCGGCTTTCAGCGCCAGCATCACCGCCCGCGAGGGCAGCCCGTCGCGCCCGGCGCGTCCCGCCTCCTGGTAGTAGGCCTCGACGCTGGTCGGGATCGTCACGTGCCAGACCGAGCGCACGTCGGCCTTGTCGACCCCCATCCCGAAGGCGTTGGTCGCGCAGATGACGCCGCTGTCGGTCGCCATGAAGCGCTCCTGGATCGCGGTGCGGTGCTGCGGCTCGAGGCCTGCGTGGTAGGCGACGGCGGCGATGTCGGCGTCGCGGAGGTCGGCGGCGACCTCTTCGGTCTGCTTGCGGGTGCCGCAGTAGACGATCGCCGGCAGGTTCGCGGGGTCGCTCAGGCCGGCCTCGAGAACCGCCTGCCGCCGCGCCGTCGAGCCCTTGCCCTCCAATGCGATTACGTCGAAGGAGAGGTTGGGGCGGTCGAAGCCGGAGCGGACCTGAAGCGGTTCCCGCATCCCGAAGCGGGAGGCGATCTCCTTCGCCACGGGGACCGTCGCCGTCGCCGTGCAGGCCATCACCGTCGGCCGCCCCAGCCGCTCCACCACCTGCGGCAGGCGCAGGTAGTCGGGCCGGAAGTCGTGGCCCCACTCGCTCAGGCAGTGCGCCTCGTCGACCGCGAAGAGCGAGACCTCGCGCCGCTCGAGCGCGGCGCGGAAGCGGGCATCGCCGAAGCGCTCGGGCGCCACCAGCACGAGCCCGCACGAGCCGTCGGCGATCGCCGACAGCGCCGACTCGGCCTCACCCGGCGGCAGCGACGCATTGAGCACGCGCGCCGCCCCGTGCCCGGCCGCCGCCAGCGCATCCCCCTGATCGCGCATCAGCGCGACGAGCGGCGAGACGACGATCGTGAGCCCGTCGAGCGCGAGCCCCGGGAGCTGATAGCAGAGCGACTTGCCCGAGCCCGTGGGCATCACGACGAGCGCGTCACGCCCCGCGAACGCCGCCTCGATGGCCTCCCGCTGCCCGGGACTCGGGCTAGCCCTCGGCGGCG
>JBJMKN010000012.1:0-45347 GCA_045805765.1 Solirubrobacterales bacterium | reverse complement strand
TCGCGCATCTCGCCGATCAGGATCACGTCGGGGTCCTGGCGCCGGACCCGGCGCCTGGCGCGGGCGACGCTGTCGGTGTCGGAGCCGACTTCGCGCTGGTTGACGATCGAGTTTTTGTCTTCGTGCAGGTACTCGATCGGGTCCTCGAGGGTGACGATGTGATCGGTCCGGTGGCGGTTGATGTGGTCGATCATCGCCGCCAGCGTCGTGCTCTTGCCCGAGCCGGTGGTGCCGGTGACGAGGATGATCCCGCGCTGCTCTTCGGCCAGTTTGGTTACCACCGGCGGCAGCCCCAGGTCCTCGACCGAGCGGATGTCGAAGGGGATCGCGCGGCAGACGATCGAGATCGAGCCGCGCTGTCTGAAGGCGTTGACGCGAAAGCGCGAAAGCCCTTTGATCGCGTAGGAGAAGTCGGCCTCGCCGCACTCCTCGAACTCGGTTAGCGAGCGCACCTCGGCGATGTCGTGGAACGCCTTTTCGGTGTCCTCCGGCGTCAGCGGCTGATACCCCTCGAAGGGGGCCAGCTCGCCGTGCAGCCGCGCCGTCGGCGGGACCCCGACCTTGACATGCAGGTCCGACCCCCCCCGCTCGATGAGCGTCCGCAGCGCTGAATCAATTTCGAACATCCCGGCCTATATCGACCGGGATGTTCGATCACTTAATCCTGGTTACGCAACCTCGCGCAGTTTCTGCGCCTCGCCGAGAGACTGGAGCTTTTTCAGGCTCTGGTTCTCGATCTGGCGGATCCGCTCGCGGGTGACGTTGAAGGTGCGGCCGACCTCGTCCAGGGTCCGCGGGTGCTCGCCGCCGAGCCCGTAACGAAGCTCGAGCACGCGGCGCTCGCGGTAGGAGAGGTTCTCGAGGGCCTCTTTGAGGGCCTCTTTGGTCAGCAGGTCCGCGGCCCGGTCGAATGGGCTCTCGGCCTTCTCGTCGGCGATGAACTGGCCGAACTCCGACTCCTCCTCGTCGCCGACCGGCTTCTCGAGGGAGACCGGGGCCTGGGCGGAGCGCTTGATCGAGTCGACCTCCTCGGGATCGATCCCCGTTACCTCGGCGATCTCCTCCGGGGTGGGCTCACGACCCAGCTCGGTGACCAGCTTGCGCTCGGCGCGGCCGATCTTGTTCAGCTTCTCGACGACGTGAACCGGGATCCGGATCGTCCGCGCCTTGTCAGCCAGCGCACGGGCGATCGCCTGGCGGATCCACCAGGTCGCGTAGGTGGAGAACTTGAACCCCTTGCGGTAGTCGAACGTCTCCGCCGCGCGGACCAGGCCGAGCGTCCCCTCCTGGATCAAATCGAGGAAGGGCAGGCCCTGGTTCCGGTAATTTTTCGCGATCGAGACGACCAGGCGCAGGTTCGACTCGACCATTTTCTGCTTCGCGTCGAGGTCGCCTCGCTCGATCCTTTTCGCGAGTTCGACCTCCTCCGCCGCGGTCAGGAGGCGGACTTTGCCGATGTCCTTGAGGAACAGCTGCAAGGAATCGGTGGTCATGTCCGGTTTCAGGTCGAGCGCCTGTTTCTGGCGCCGGCGGCCTTTTTTGCCGGTGTCGACGGGAAGCGCTTCGGCCGCGGCTTTCTGCGCCGGGTCCATGTCCTCCACAAGCTCGATCCCCGACTTCTCGAGGTGGCCGTAGAGGTCCTCTACGTCAGACTCGTCGAGATCGACCTCGGAGACCGCCGAGGCGACGTCGCCGAAGGTCAGCACGCCGAGTTGCTGTCCACGATTGAGGAGGTTTTTGACCTCCTCCAGTTCCTGAAGCTCTGCTACCAGCATCCGTTCTTACTCGTTTCCCTTGCGCTCGATAGTTAGTCCTGCCGATGAAATACCGTCGCAACCCGAAAGTCGCGCCGGACCGACAAAAAGCGGACCCGACAGGTGGTCCGCGAAGTAGCGTCTAGATCGTCATTGTGCCCTGGTGGGCGGCGCCTGCATCTACGTCAAACGCCTGTTCGCATGGTACCCGCTTCAGTTTGTGAAGTCAATGCCCAGCCTCCACCGCCATCCGACCCCCTGGCTACGCGCTTTTTGGAACCGCGCCTACCGCGAGAACGTCACCGGGCTCTCGGCGATGGTCGCCTACAACCTGATGCTGGCGGTCTTCCCCTTCGCCCTCCTGGTCCTCTTCGTCTTCGGCCAGGTGCTGAAGATCGAGGGGGTCGAGAGCAGCGTCCTCGCCGACCTCCAGCGCCTCTTCCCCGACACCGAGCAGACGACGCTCACGGACGTCCTCACCCGGATCGAGAGCAACACGGCGACGATCGGGATCGCCGCCTTCGCCGGCTCGCTCTGGATCGGCGCCTCCTTCTGGGGCGCGATGGACACCGCCTTCTGCCGGATCTACCACGTCGAGTGCCGCGGCTGGGTCGAACAGAAGCGCTTCTCCTTCGCGATGCTGGTCGTCGTCCTCCTCTTCATCGCCGCCAGCATCTTCGTGCCGACGCTGGAGAGCGGCCTCGTCAGCAGCACCGATCGCCTCCCCCTCGGCCTCTCCGACATCAAGGCGCTGGACACGGTCCTGCTGCTGGGGGCGGCGCTGCTCGTCACCTTCGGGATCTGCTCGGTGATCTTTTGGGCAGTCCCGAAAGGCCATATGCCCTGGCGGGCGGTCTGGCCCGGAGCCGTCTTCGTCACTCTCGGCGCCGGCCTCGCCAACTGGCTCTTCCCGATCTATCTCTCCAACGTGTCCAGTCTCTCGCGGTTCGGCTCAACCCTCGGCTTCATCCTCATCGCCCTGCTCTGGTTCTACGTGCTCAGCCTCGCGCTGATGGCCGGAGCGGTAATCAACTCACTTCGCTTCGAGTACCACGAGACCGGCGAACTTCCCTACGAGACGAAGCCGCGCCCGCCGTGCGCCGAGTGCGACGAAGAGCGGAAGTCCGCCGCTCCCGGCGCCTCGTCGAGTACTTGATCCGGCCAGCTGCCGGTTGGACCATGAGTCCACCGGACAAGCTAGGCTGGAACAATCCGCACTGATGCAAAAACATCAGAGTTCTGAAGACGGAGCCACCATGCTGCGACCGACTACGCCACCGGACTTCAGCGAGCGGACACAGCGCCAGCGGATCGTCGACGCGATGATCGAGTGCTGTGCCGAGAAGACCTACGCGGCGACGACGATCGCCGACATCGTCGGGCGAGCGCGGATCTCCCGGACGACCTTCTACAAGCACTTCTCCGAGAAGCGCGCCTGTTTCGACGCGGCCGTCGATTACTGCGTCCGCGAGCTCTCGGAGGTGGCCGCCTCCGCGCACTCGGAGACCGATGGGCCAGCGGACGCGACCCGCAAGGCAGCGACGGCCGTGCTCGACTGCCTCTCCCAGCGACC
Organism: Solirubrobacterales bacterium; assembly: GCA_045805765.1. Lineage (GTDB taxonomy): Bacteria > Actinomycetota > Thermoleophilia > Solirubrobacterales > 70-9 > VAYN01. Next base: position 42,020 of record JBJMKN010000012.1, on the reverse strand, counting down.
CAGCCTGGCCCAGATGCTGAGCGGCGATTCGATCGCCGTCGACCCGGCGGTGATCGAGCGCTACCGCCGGGCGACCATCCCGGCCCTGGGAGCGCTCTGGGAGAGGGACGGGGACGATCCGGAGCCGCATCTGGATCCACGGTTGGCCTTCGGCCAGGCGCAGGTTCTTCTCCTCAACCAGATCGCGACCGGCAACTCCGTGCAGCTGCCTCAGCTGCTGCCGGAGATCGTCTACCTGGCCGTCAGCCCCTACGGGGGCCACGAGGAGGCGCTGCGGCAATCGAAGCTGGCCGGCGCCGAGACCAGTGGCGCCCGGAGCGGTGATCGACCAGCCTGAGGACCTACGTGAGTGGCGGCTCCCGCGTGGCCGACACGGGCTGCCGCGGGAGATCGTCGAGCGCTCGCAGCGGGAGCGGCTCCTGGTTGCCGTCGTCCGCGTCACCGCCCGGAAGGGGTATGACGCAACCACCGTCGCCGACATCCTCGGCGAGGCCGGGGTCGGTCGCGAGAGCTTCTACGAAATCTTCGACGACAAGCTCGACTGCATGCTCGCCGCTCACAAGGTTCTCGTCGACGACCTCGAGCAGCGCGTTCGCGAGGCGTACATCGCAACTGGGCCTTGGCCAGGACGGATGCGCGAAGCGCTGGCGACGACCCTGAGCTGGTTCGCGGCGGACCCCGCCGCGGCCCGCTTCGTCTTCGTCGAGCTCAGCACCGTCGGGCCGGCTTTCCGCTCGACCTTCCGGGCTGAATACGCCCGCTTCACCCAGCTGATCGACGAAGGGCTGGAAGACGGCGGGCCGTCGCCCGCTTTGACCCAGGCGACGCAGCTGGCGGTGGGGGCGATCCTGGCGAGGATCTACGAGGAGGTCGTGCTCGATCGCGCCGCCGAGCTCCCACGCCTGCTGCCCGAGCTGACCTACAACCTGCTTGTCCCCTTCGTCGGCGAAGAGGTGGCGCGGGCCGAGCAGGAGGAGGCGGTCAAGTCTGCATCAGGGTGAGGTGCATGGCGCGGACGAGGCCTTCCGCCAGCTGCCTGCCACCGCCGAAGCGCAGTTCCTCGATCGCGCCGTCTTCGATCGCCGCCAGCCACATCGCGCTGGTACCGACCGCGTAGCTCGGGCTGTCCTCGCTGATGCCTGACTCGCAGGCGACCACCTTCCCGTGGTCGACCTCGACGCGTATTCCCGAGCCCCTGGCCAGTCCCTGCGCGGCCTCCACCTGGAGCTGGCAGGTTCCACTGCTGTCCTTGGAGAGGCTCGCCAGCGGGGTGGCGAGCAAGAAAGCTCCCTCGACGTCGGCCTCGGTCAGCGGCCCCGCCAGGTCGCGCATGTGGACGCGCTCGCAGCGAGCCGCGGCGGCGAGCGGGCGGACGCCGCGCCTGGCCCACTCGGTGAGGGCGTAGGGCGTTCCCGATCCGTTGCTTTGCTGGGCTTCGACCAACCCCGCCATCCTCATGCTCGAAAGCCGCCGCTCGAGCGCGGGGTAGCTGAGCTCCATGATCTCGCGGTCGAGCTCGGTCAAGGACATCGGCCGGGTCGCCAGGGCGCTGACAACGCAGGAGCCCCAACCGTCGACGAACGCCTTTACCACCCCTTTGGCGGTGCCGGACTGGAGCGAGACCGGCCCCGCCGGCGCCTTCTCCAGCCAGGCGTCGAGCGCGCCCGCGACGCCGAGCAGCTCCTCCCCCATCGGGGTCAGCTGGTTCTCGACCGCGTAGGGCATCCGCTGCGTCGGCCGTTTGGCGAGGGCCCCGATCTTTTCGAGGCCGCTGAGGTGGCCTCGGAGGGTCGTCTGCGCCGGCAGCCCGGTCGCCTGGCGCAGTTCTGCCAGGCGCATCGGGTGCTCCGACAGCGCCTGCAGCACGAAGAGGTTGAGGGGGACCGAGAGCAGGGCGAGCGTGCGCTCTCCCGAGCGATGCCCTTTTACGCCCACCACCGGCGCTGCCTGCTGACCCGTCAGACTCAAAGTTCTCCGCCCGTTTACGAGGGGTTTATTCGGTACTTGATGTTCTACTAGAGAACGTTTGAGTTTTCAACTGCTATGCGCAGGGATCGGTCCAGGGGCGTGCGCGTAACCGCGGGGATCAGGTCCATTCCCGACGGGTCGTCGACGATGGTCTCGGTCGCGAGGCCCTCGATCAGGGGCTTGGCCACGCCTGCGTCGACCGGCGTCACCAGCCCGATCCAGAGCGAGGAAAGCCTCGGCGTCAACAGCGGCACGGTGATCCGCAGCGGCGGCCGGCGTCCCTGAACTTCGGCCAGCTCGTCGATCATCCCGCCGTAGGTGGTGAGATCCGGGCCGCCGATTTCGATTTCGCGATCGACGTCCAGCTGCAGGTCGGAGGCGGCGGCCAGGAAGGCGATCGCGTCGGCGACCGCGATCGGCTGGGTCCGCGTCTCGACCCAGCGGGGGGTGATCATCAGCGGCAGCCGTCGCACCAGGTAGAAGGCGGTGCGGAACGACTCGCTGCCGGCGCCGATCACGGCGGCGGCGCGGAAATAGCTGACAGGAACTCCTCCGCGCTGCAACGCCAGGGCGGTCTCGTGACGGCTATCGAGGTGCTTGGAGCCCTCCCCCAGGCCGCCGAGATAGACGATCCGCTTCACCCCGGCATCCGCAGCGGCGGCCGCGAAGTTCTCGGCGCCCTGGTGGTCGCGCTCGGCGAAGTCCGCGTCGCCCCCCCGGCCCATCGAGTGGACGAGGTAGTAGGCGACCTCGACCCCCTTCAGCGCCGGGCCAAGGCTCTCCGGCTCGAGGACGTCGGCACGGCAGACCTCGCAACCGGCCTCCTTCAGATCCTCAGCCTTCTTCGGATTGCGGGCGAGGGCGCGGACTTCCTGGCCTTCCTCCGCGAGGTGCATGCAGAGCAGGCCGCCGATATAGCCGGTCGCGCCGGCAACTGCGATCACGCCTCCACGCTACCCGCAGAGGCGGTGGCTACCCGTAGCGCTCGCCGATGATCTCGCGGAGCTTCGACCTGTCGTGCCGGGCGTGGACGCGGCGGACGGTTCCCGAGCGGGAGCGCATTACCAGCGACTCGGTGGTGGCGCCGGGGCCGCGGTAGCGAACCCCCTGGAGGACGTCGCCGTCGGTGACGCCGGTGGCGGAGAAGAAGACGTCATCGCCGGAACAGAGGTCGTTGGCGGTGAGGACGCGGTCTAGGTCGTAGCCGGCGTCGAGCGCCGCCGAGCGCTCCTCGTCGTTGCGCGGCCAAAGGCGGCCGATCAGCTGGCCGCCCATCGACTTCAGGGCGGCGGCGGAGATCACGCCCTCGGGCGTGCCGCCGATCCCACAGAGCAGGTCGACCGGCGAGCGTTCGCTCACCGCCAGCAGGGAGGCGGAGACGTCGCCGTCGGTGATCAGGCGGATCCGGGCGCCGGCGTCACGGACTTCCTTCATCGCCTCCTCGTGGCGCGGGCGGTCGAGCATGACGACGACGACGTCGCCGACCGAGCCGCCCTTGCGCTGGGCGATCAACTTCAGGGTCTCCGGCAGCGGCCGGTCGAGGTCGAGCAGGTCGGCGATCTCCTCCCCGCCCGCCATCTTCTCCATGTAGACGCAGGGGCCGGGGTCGAACATCGTCCCGCGCTCGGCGAGGGCGATCACCGCGATCGCGCTCGGCATCCCCAGCGCGCAGAGCCGGGTCCCCTCGAGCGGGTCGACGGCGATGTCGACGACCGGCGGCGTGCCGTCGCCGATCTGCTCGCCGTTGTAGAGCATCGGCGCCTCGTCCTTCTCGCCCTCGCCGATGACGACGGTGCCGTCCATCGAGACCGAGTCGAGCACGTGGCGCATCGCGTCGACGGCCGCCTGATCGGCGGCGATCTTGTCGCCGCGGCCGGACCAGCGGGCCGAGGCGAGCGCCGCTGCCTCGGTTACGCGGACGAGCTCTAGGGCGAGGTTGCGGTCGGGCTTGGCCGCAGCGGCGGCACCGGCCTCCTGATCGGTGGACCCCATGTCGGCGGGAGCCTATTTGAGTCCGCGCCTGGACGTTTGCCCGAATCGAAATCCGTGCCAAGTGGCGGTTTCGCCTAAAGACCCCTGAGCGGCTGGCCGATGCGCGGTGCATGGGCGCTACCGAGCTTTCGAGGCTGGGGCACGAGCTGAGCGCACGTACCGCTGACGTAGTCGCGCGGATGATGCGCAGCTCGGCCGAATCCTCGAAGACACTGGACAGCGTCGTCGAAGACAGCTTCGAGGACGTCGGCACCGTCTCCACCGTCGCCGTCGCCCGCTGGATGGCCGGCGAGGGCGAGGCCGTCGCCCGCGAGGTCGGGCAGGAGTCATGGCGGATCTTCGCCCAGCTCGCCTCCCAGCGCGAGGCGGCGCTGAACGAGGTGACGAAACGCTGCCTGCGCTGGCGCGACGCCACCCTCGAGGTGCTCGACGAGAGCGCCGCCGACCTCGGGCTCACCGTGGAGACGCTGGCGTGTGCGCGGGCGATGGTCCAGCGCAGCCTCGACGTCACCCTGGTGCGGATGTGCCAGTCCTTCGAGGACGAGCGTCAGCGCGCCCACGAGGAACTGACCAGCCGCGAGAAAGAACTCGTCTTCCTCGCCACCCACGACGCGCTCACCGGCCTCCCGAACCGGACCCTGATCCTCGACCGGATCGAGCAGACCCTGACCCGCGCCCGTCACAACTCCGAGCCGGTGGCGGCGCTGTTCGTCGACCTCGACAACTTCAAGGCGATCAACGACTCGCTCGGGCACGGGATCGGCGACGAACTGCTCTGCGCAGTGGCCGAACGGCTCGAGGGCGTGATCCGCGAGACCGACGCTCTCGGCCGGATGGGCGGCGACGAGTTCGTCGTCGTCGCCGAGGGGATGTCGCTGGCCGCCGGCCCCGAGCTCGTCGCCGAGCGCCTGCTGGAAGCGTTCAGCGAGCCGTTCTCGCTCGGCGAGGACGCCGAGACGCTGGTCCACGTCAACGCCAGCATCGGCATCGCAACCGGGGTCCGCGCCTCCGCCGAAGAGATGCTGCGCGACGCCGACATCGCCATGTACCGGGCGAAGTGGGGCGGCAAGAGCCGCTTCCTCGTCTTCGAGTCCGGGATGGAGGACGAGGTGCAGTCGCGGCTGGAAATCGAGATGGACCTGCAGAGCGCCCTCGCCAGCGGCGAGTTCTTCCTCGTCTACCAGCCGACCTTCGACCTGCAGACGATGACCCCGACCGGGGTCGAGGCGCTGATCCGCTGGCGGCGGCCGGGCCGCGGAGTCGTCCAGCCAGAGGAGTTCATCCCGCTGCTCGAGGACTCGAAGCTGATCGTCGAGGTCGGCGCCTGGGTTCTGAAGGAGGCCTGTGTTCAAGCCGCGCGCTGGCAACAGGATGAGAGGCCCCTGGGCCTCTCGGTCAACGTCTCCCAGCTGCAGCTCGACACCGACGAGCTGATCGACGACGTCGTCGCGGCACTGGAGGCGAGCGGGCTGCCGCCGGAGGCGCTGACGCTCGAGATCACCGAGACGAGCCTGATGAGCAACGCCGAGGAAACGGCGCGGCGGCTATACGCGCTGAAAGAGCTGGGGGTCCGGATCGCCGTCGATGATTTCGGCACCGGCTATTCCTCGATGGCGCACCTGCGGAAATTCCCGGTCGACGTGCTGAAGATCGACCGCTCCTTCGTCTCGCAGCTGGCCGAGGGCGGCGAGAACGAGATCCTCCTCCACACCTTGGTCCAGCTCGGCAAAGCGCTGGAGATCGAGACGACGGCGGAGGGGATCGAGCGTCCCCAGGACCTCTCGCTGATCCGCGACAAGGAGTGCGACAACGGCCAGGGCTTCCTCTTCACCCGGCCGCTCAGCCCCCAGGACGCCGAATCGTTCTTCCAGCAGTGGTCGCCGAACCGGCGCTTCGAGGTCCGGCAGGACCGCGGCGACGATAGGGTCACGGTCGATGGATCGCTGGGGCCTGACGCTGCCGCTGCCGGGACTGACGCTCGCTGACCACGAGGACCTTGTCCGGCGCGCCGAGGCCGCCGGCTACACCGACCTCTGGACGGGTGAGACCGCCGGCCCCGACGGCTTCACGCCGCTGGCGCTGAGCGCCGCCTGGACCGAGCGGGCGCGGCTCGGGACCGGGATCGTCGGCGTCTTCCAGCGCGGGCCGGCGCTGCTCGCGCAGCAGGCGGCGGCGCTCGCCGACGCCTCCGAGGGGAGGTTCGTGCTCGGGATCGGCTCCTCCTCGGACCGGATCGTCGAAGGCTGGAACCAGATTCCGTTCGAGCGGCCGCTGAGCAAGGTGCGCGAGACGCTCGAGTTCCTGCGCCCGGCGCTGGCGGGAGAGCGGACGGAGACCGGCTTCAAGCTGGAACAGAAGCCGCGCCACGAGGTGCCGATCGTGCTGGCGGCGCTGCGGGGGAAGATGCTCGACCTCGCGGTCGAGCAGGCCGCCGGGGCCTTCACCAACTTCCTGCCGCTGGCGGGCCTGCCGAAGGTGACGGCGCAGCTGCAGGGGGCGCCCGACGGCTTCGAGCTGCTCTGCCGCTTCTTCTGCATCCCCGGCGAGCGCGAGCAGGTCGAGCCGCTCGCCCGCTTCATGTTCTCCTCCTACATCACCGTCCCGGTCTACGCCAACTTCTACCGCTGGCTCGGCTACGGCGAGCAGATCGCGCCGATGGTCGAGGCCTGGGAGGCCGGCGACCGCCAGGCTGCAGCGGCGGCGGCGCCCTGGGAGCTGATCGAGGAGATGTTCATCTTCGGCTCCCCCGAGCAGATGAAGGAGCGCCTCGACGCCTTCGTCGCCGGAGGCATCACCCTCCCGATCCTCACCCCGATCGTGACGCCGGACAAGCTGGCGGAGACGATCGGGGCGCTGGCTCCTGCCTAGACAGAGCGCTTCTGTGTAGGGGGAGTCGCAAGACGGCCGAGGAGCGGCAGCTATTTCAAAAAGTTGTTGATTCCAGACGCGTTTCGAGTTCCGTGGTTCTTTAGTCCTGTATAGCCGGACAAAGGAACCACGGAACGTGTTGCAGAGGGGGCGTGGGTACCCACGCCCCCTCCCCATCTATTCCGTCTGAAGCTCCGTCGCTTCTTCCGCCAACCTCGCGTAGGCATCCGGGCGCCTCGTATTTAGGAAGGGGAAGAGCTCCAGCCAGTCTCGGCGCTGGTCGAGGTCGAGGTCGGCTACTAGGACCGCTGGTTCGTCGCGGGGGGCCTGGGCGAGGATTCGGCCGTAGGGGTCGGAGATGAAGGAGGAGCCGTAGAAGGTGAGGGGCGGCTCGGTGCCGATCCGGTTGACGGCGACCATGAAGACGCCGTTGGCGATGCCGTTGCCGACGATCACGTGCTGCCAGAGCGGCTGGGTGTCGAAGTCCGGGTGGTCTGGCTCGGAGCCGATCGCGGTCGGGTAGACGAGGACGTCGGCGCCCTCGAGGCTGTAGGCGCGGGCGACCTCCGGGAACCACTGGTCCCAGCAGGTCGGCAGGCCAAGGCTAACCTCGCCGATGCCGACGAGCGGGAAGGCCTCGGCGTCGCCGGGGCCGGGCCGGAAGTAGCGGTCCTCGTGGTAGCCGGCGGTGACCGGGATGTGGAGCTTGCGGGTGCGGGCGACAAGCTCACCCGCCGGGGAGACGACGATCGCGGTGTTGAAGCCGAGGCCGTCGTCGGCGTCGGCGCGCTCGTAGAGGGAGGCGTGGATGGGGACGCCGGTGGCCGCGGCCATCCGCGCGGCGAACTCGAAGGTGCGACCGCCCGGCAGCTCCTCGGGCGCGGCACCGGCGGCTTCGGGGCCGGCGGGGTCGACCGCGAAGTAGCGGCTCAGGGTCAGCTCCTGCAGGCAGACCAGCTGCGCTCCCACCTCGGCGGCGAGGCGGATCCCCTGCTCCAGCGCCGCCTCGTGCTCCTCCGGGCCCGGGTGCCAGCGGTGCTGAACGGCGGCGATCCGGAACGGCGGCCGGGTCGTCTCCCGCGTGCGGGCGAGCGACTCGGGCGGGCCCGGGGCGCGGATCAGGCGGATCTCGTCCACTGGTTCAAGATAGTGGGCGGTGAGCGTGACCCTGAAATCGACGCCGGCCGAAGACGGCTTGCGGATGCCGGCCGAGTTCGAGCCCCACGCCGGCTGCTGGATGGCCTGGCCCGAGCGCCCGGACAACTGGCGCCTCGGCGCCAAGCCCGCGCAGGAGGCCTACGCGGCGGTGGCGGCGGCGATCGCCGGCTCAGAGCCGGTGACGATGGCTGTCTCCGACGCGCAGTTCGAGAACTGCCGGGCGCTGCTGCCGCCGCAGGTGCGGGTGGTCGAGGTCTCCAGCGACGACGCCTGGATCCGCGACCACGGTCCCACCTTCGTCGTCGGTGAGGCGGGGCGCCGCGGCATCGACTGGCGCTTCAACGCCTGGGGCGGGACCGACGGCGGCCTCTACTTCCCCTGGGACCGCGACGAACGGGTCGCGGCGAAGGTGCTGGAGGTCGAGGGCGACGACCGCTACCGGGCGCCGATCGTGCTCGAGGGCGGGGCGATCCACGTCGACGGCGAGGGAACGGTGCTGACGACCGAAGAGTGCCTGCTCAACCCCAATCGCAACCCAGAGCTCTCGAAGGAGCAGATCGAGCGGGTCCTGCTGGACTACCTGGGCGCCGAAAAGGTGGCCTGGCTCGGTGCTGGCGTCTTCGAAGACGAGACCGACGGCCACGTTGACAACCTCGCCTGCTTCGCCGCGCCGGGCAAGGTGCTGCTGACCTGGACCGACGACGAGGACGACCCCCAGCACGCGATCTCCCGCGACGCCCGCGAGCGGCTCGAAGCCGCGACCGACGCGCGGGGGCGCTCCTTCGAAGTCGTCCTCCTCCCCTCCCCCGGGCCGCTGCAGATCTCGGCCGAGGAGGCGGAGGGCGTCGACACGGGCGAGGGCACGCAGCCGCGCCGCGCCGGCGACCGCCTGGCCGCCTCCTACGTCAACTTCTACCTCGCCAACTCACGGGTCGTCATGCCCCTGCTCGACCCGCGCCACGACGAGGAGGCGGCGGCGATCCTGCGCCGTGCCTTCCCTGACCGCGAGGTGATCGGCGTCCCCGCGCGCGAGATCCTCCTCGGCGGCGGCAACATCCACTGCATCACCCAGCAGGTGCCGGCGGTCCCGGCGCCGGGCTAGGCGACGCCGGCGAGGCTGAGGGCGTAGTCGCCGGCGCCGTCGGTGAACCAGCCCCGCATCTCGAGGCCGGCGCCGGCGTAGACGGATTCGAGCCGCTCGCGGCTGAACTTGGTCGAGATCTCGGTCCGCATCTCCTCACCGGCGGCGAAGGAGACGTCGAGGTCGAGGCCCTCGAGCCGAACCTCCTGGTCGGCCAGCGACCGCAGCCGGATGTCCATCCGCTCGGCCTCGGCGTCGTAGCGGGCGACGTGCTCGAAGGCGTCGAGGTCGAAGTCGGCGCCGAACTCCTCGTTGAGGACGGCGAGGACGTTCTTGTTGAACTCTGCGGTGATGCCGGCGTCGTCGTCGTAGGCGGCCTCGAGGCGGCCCCGGTCCTTGATCAGGTCGGTGCCGAGAAGCAGGTGATCGTCAGGGCCCAGCAGGGCGGCGATCCGCTCGAGGAAGTCCTGCCGCGGGCGCGGGTAGAGGTTGCCGATCGTGCCGCCGAGGAAGGCGATCATCCGCCGGTCGGTCCCGTGCGGGATCCGCTCCAGGTGCTGCTCGAAGTCGCAGACCAGCCCGTGCACGTTCAGCCCCGGGTACTCGTCGACCAGCTCGGCGGCGGTGCGGTGGGTGATCTCCTCGGAGATGTCGACCGGGACGTAGGTGTGGAGGCTGTCGCGGTCGCGCATCGCGCTCAGCAGGTGGCGGGTCTTCGCCGCCGAGCCGGAGCCGAGCTCGGTCAGCGTGCTGGGGCAGCCGGCGGCGTCGAGGATCTCCCCCGAGCGGCGCTCGAGGATCTCCCGCTCGGCCCGGGTCGGGTAGTACTCGGGCAGCTCGGTGATCTGCTCGAAGAGGCGCGAGCCGCGGTCGTCGTAGAAGTACTTCGGCGCCAGCTCCTTCGGGTAGTCGCAGAGGCCGGCCCGCACGTCGCGCGCCATCCTCGCGGCGGCGTCGGCGTCGAGGTGAACGTCGATCGCGATCGTCATGCGTCCCTCGCGCAGCGGATGCCGGAGAAGATCTGGTTGCGCTGCGGCAGGTCCCAGTTGCGGAAGCTGGGGCGAGCGACGCGCGGATGCGTCGCCCAGGAGCTGCCGCGCAGGACCTTGTGCTCGTCGCCGAAGAAGACCTCGGAGTACTCGCGGTAGGGGAAGGCTTCGAAGCCGGGGTAGGCGAGGAAGTCCGAGGAGGTCCATTCCCAGGAGTGGCCGAGGCCGTCGAGCTGCGGGCTCGCCGCCTCCCACTCGAGCTCGGTCGGCAGCCGCTTACCCGTCCAGCAGGCGAAGGCCTCGGCCTGCTGCCAAGAGACGTGGATGACGGGATCGGCGGCGTCGATCGGCTCGCGGCGGCCGCGGGCGGTGTCGACCCAGGCTTCGCCGTCGCGGTCCCAGTAGAGCGGCGGCTTCGCGCCCGTGTCCTCCATGAAGGAGATGTACGCAGCGTTGCTGACAGGGGCTCGATCGATCTCGAAGGCAGCGAGCTGCACTACGTGCCGCGGCCGCTCGTTGTCATATGCGAAGCCACGCTTGGGAGCCCCGATTTCGTACGCCCCCGCCGCGATCGCGACCATCTCCCCCGCCCCGGACGCATTTGTCCCCGGCATGTGGGGAGAACTGCGTTCGGCCTCGACCATCGGCGGCAGCTCGTAGCCGTCGACCAGCTGCAGCAGCTGCAGCATCGTCTCGTTGTGCTGGAGCTCGTGGGCGAGGAGCATCTCGTAGACGAACCCGTCCCGCAGCAGCGGGCCCTCGGCATCGCCGTCGATCTCCACGGCATCCAGTACGTCGAGAGTGCGCTCGCGGACGTCGGCCATGTAGGAGCGCAGCTCCGCATCCCGCAGGATCGGCAGCTCACCGCGAATCTTGCGGGGGTTCTCGATCGCGTCGTAGAAGCGGCCGAGGTCGCCGTGCAGCGGCTCGCGCCCGCCGATCGTCTGCACCAGCCAGAGCTCCTCGAAGTTGGCGATGTGGCCGAGGTCCCAGGCGAGCGGGCTGAGGATCGGCGAGTAGACGGTGTTCAGCTGCTCGTCGTCAAGCGGCGCCACCAGCGCCAGCGTCCGCTCCCGCGCTTCGGCGAGGGCGTCGGCGATCGCTGCCTTCGACTGGGGGAGGACGTCGGCCGGGATGAAACCGACCCTACACACCGATCCTTACCGGTGTGTGAATAGTCAGTTGGTTCCTCTCGCCTCGGGATCGAGCCATGCCTTCTTCAGCCAGGGCGCCGAGACCGCGAACTCGAAGCCGCCCTCGGCGGCAATCGGCTCGAGCGGGATGAGGTGGATCCGACTGCTCGGGGTGAATCGGTCGATCTCCGCGAAGGCGAAGGCATTGCCCGCATGGCTGCCGCCCGAGACGAGCAGGAGGTGAGTTGCTTCGCCCCAGCCATCGTGGGAGGCGATCCCGGCGTCGGATGCCCAATTGCCCGAGTTGCGCTTGTAGTTGTAGCCATGGTGGGAAGAGGCGCGCTGGTCGACGCTGCCATCAGCACCGATCCGGAACTGGACGCTCTCCCAATCGTCGGCGTGGTATCCCTTCTCACCGGCGATGGGCACCCCGCGCAGCGTCGCCGAGTCGGCGTAGTAGGTCCAATACTGGACATAGAGGTTGCCGGCGCGCTCGCCGGAGCAGTCGGCGCCCGCCGCTTCGGTGCGCCCCGCGGCATCGTCGCGGCAATCGATCACGTGGACGAAGGCCGTCACAGGCAGGCCCTGGTCGGTCTGATCGACCAGCCCCTCGCCGGAGGCATCTCCGCATTCGCTGCTGCGGCATTTCCTGAAATCGACCGGCACCGCCCGTGACCCCCGCTCGAAGGTCAGCGACGGCATCTGCTGGCGAACCAGCCTCCCGACGTCACTGCCGTAGGCGGCGACCAGCGCCGGCTCGTCGCCGCAGCCATCCGCCAGCGCCGCCGCGCAAAGGATCCGGTCGGCGAGCGCCCGCGCCAGCGGCGCCCCCGGCACCCGCGCCCCGGCCGCGACCAGCACCAGCATCGCGACCGAGACGAGCAGCACCAGCCCGACCCACTCGACCGTCCCCTGCCCCCGCTCCGACCGCATGAGCCGAAGCTAGAAGGCGACCCCCTACACGTGGGTGTCAAAGGTGACGATCAGGAGCCGCCTTTGCGACGGCTCCCGATCATCGGTTCTGCCGCTATGGAAGCGGCGCGACTTTCGTCAGCGCCGGCAGGCTGCCGAAGCTGTTCGAGGTGTAGTAATTCGAGGCGATCGAGCCGGCGAAGGCCGATTCCGCCGAGGCCGAGGTCTCGATCGGCCAGTCTTTGCCGCTGTCCCACTTGTTGAACCAGACGACCGCCCTGATTTTCGGGAAGTTTTTCGGGATCTGGGTCCCGATCGCGTCGGTGATCCAGCTCGCCTTCGAGCCGCCGTACTCGCTGGAGCCGATCTCGCCGATCATGATCGGCTTGCTTGGCGCCAGCGTCAGCAGTTCGTTGTAGGACGACGTGTAGAGCGTCGAGAAGCTCTTCCACGTGTCCGGCTGCGCCGGGTTGGTCCCGAAGTTGTAGCCGTCGAGGCAGGTCCAGTCGACGTAGGAGTCACCGGGGTAGAGGCTCGAGAGCGAGGTGCTGCCCGAGAAGGTGAGGTTCGGGCACCAGACCCAGGTGACGTTGCTCGCCCCCTGTTCGGCGACCAGGTCGTGCAGGTGCCACCAGGCTTCCTTGTAGAGCGTGGGGTTGGCCGCCGCTTCTTTGCCCCACTGGAACCAGGTCCCGTTCATCTCCCAGGTCCAGCGGAACATCAACGGGTAACTCCACGCTTTGACCGCTTTGGCCCAGGTGATGAAGTCCGAGTCTTTTTTGCCTTCGACGATTTCTTTCAGCGTCACCCCGTCGGGGTCCATGTCCATCAGCGGGATCGCGCCGCGTTCGCGGGTCAGGTTCAGCGGGCCCGCGGCGAAGGCCTGGTTCCACGGGGCCGGCTGGCCGAAGTGGACGATCGAGACTTTCTTGTTGGCGTGTTTCTCGAACAGGTTCCAGGTTTCCGCGTCCCAGGGGCCATCGCCATAGGTTTTTTCGGAGGTGGAGTAGGCGTTGCCGCCGAGCCACGCGCCCCAGTAAACCTTCGGCGTCACCTCCTGGTAGGACACCGAGCTGGCCGAACAGGTCGAGGCATTCCCGGCCGCGTCCGTCGCCGTCGCGTAGAAGGTCGTGGTCGTGTTGTCAGCAACGGTGGCGGCGATGCCAGGCGAGGCGAACGCCGCCGCGGTCCCACTGCCGGCAACAGAGCTCGTGCAGGTCGCGTTGGTGTAGAGCTTCACCGTGCTCCCGGCAGCGGCGCTGCCGATCAGCTTCGGTTCATTGTTGTTGGAGCCGCTGGCCGGGCTGACCGAGCTGACGGTCGGGGCGCCCGGCGGCAGCGAGTCCTCGACGTAGGAGACGCTGGTTGACGAGCACGGGGAGACATTGCCCGCCGCGTCGGTGGCAGTGCCATAGAACGGCGTCGTCGTGTTGTCGCCGACGCTGACGCCGAGGCCGGGAGAGGCAAATGCCGCCGCGGTGCCGGTGGCGGCGAGCGCGCTGGTGCAGGTGGAGTTCGTGTAGAGCTTCACCGTGCTTCCTGCCTCGGCGCTGCCGAGCACTTTCGGCGCGTTGTTGTTGGCTGGGCTTGGCGGAGCGGTCGAGCTCACCGTCGGAGCCGCTGGCGGCGCCGAATCCTCGGTGTAGCTGACGCTGGTCGACGAGCAGGCCGAGGCCCCCCACGAGTTGGTCGCGTTGGCGTAGAACGTCGTCGTCGTGTTGTCGGCGACGCTGACGGCGATGCCAGACGATGCGTACGCCGCCGCGAGAGCGTTCCCGACCGCGGTGCCGGTGCAGCTGCTGTTCGTGTACAGGTGCACCGCGGAGCCGGCGGGCGCCGTTCCTTTCACCGTCGGGGAGTTGTTGTTCGCCGGCCCGGTCGGGCTGACCGAGCCCACCGTCGGCATCGACGGGGCCGAGCCGGCGGGCAGCGGTGAGATCGGCGTCAGCTGAGGCGGGCTGCTGTAGGTGTTGGCCGCGTAGTAGTCGGATTCGATCGATCCGGCAAAGGCCGACTGGGCCGAGGCCGAGCTCTCGATCGGCCAGTCGAGGCCGCTCCCGAGCTTGTTGTACCAGGCCACCGCCTTCACCTGTGGGTAGTTGCTCGGGATCTGAGTGCCGAGCGCGTCGGTGATCCAGCTCGGCTTCGAGCCGCCGTACTCGCTCGACATCGCTTCGGCCACCATCACCGGCTTGCCGGGAGCGAGGGTGAGCAGTTCGCTGTAGATCCCCGAGAAGATCGTCGAGAAGCTCTTCCAGGATTCCGGGTGGGAGGGGTTGGTCCCGTAGTTGAGAACGCTGGCGCAGGTCCAGTCGACGTACTTGCCTTTGCCTTCCGATTCCTTACCGGGGTAGAGGCTGGAGAGCGAGGTGCCGCCGGAGATCGCCTTCGGACACCAGACCCAGGTGACGTTGATCGCTCCCTGCGCTTCGACGACGTCGTGGAAGTGCCACCAGGCTTCCTTGTAGATCGTCGGGTTTTCGGATGCCTCTTTGCCCCACGCGTAGCCGGTGGTGTTCATCTCCCAGTCCCAGCGGAAGAAGAAGGGGTAGGCGTAGCTGCGAGCCGCCTGCGCCCAGGCGATGAGCGAGGAGTCCTTGGCGCCTTCGGCGATTTCTTTCAGGGTCGCTTCGTCGCTTCCCATCGACAGCACCGGCAGGGCGCCGCGTTCGCGGGCGAGTTTCAGCGGGGACGAGGAGAAGGCCTGTTTCCAGGGAGCCGGCTGGCCGAAGTGGACCAGGGAGGCTTTCTTGCCCGCGTGCGACTCGAACGTGTTCCAGGTTTCCGCGTCCCAGGGCGCGTCGCCGTAGGTTTTTTCCGGCGTCGAGTAGACGTTGCCGCCCATCCAGGCGCCCCAGTAGGCGGTCGGGACGCCGAAGGAGCCGGAGCGGAAGTCGAGCGAGCGGCTGATGTTGCCGGAGCCCTCGATGCCGGCGTAGCCGCCCGAGTAGGTGGAGTCGGCCGCGCTCAGGAGCGAGGTCAACGGCGCGCTGGCCCCCTTCCAGGCGGTGACGGTGCCGCCATTGTCGGAGATCATCAACCGCGTGCCGGAGGGGATCGACACCGAGGCGTTCGAGGCGAGGACGGTCTCGCTCCCCGCGGCCCACTTCGACAGTTTCACCGCGTAGGTTTCGAGGCCCGAGACGAGCGTCCAGCGAAGCTGGTAGCCGGTCTTGGCGCTGCCGGGACTGGGCATGTCGAGCCAGACGGAGACGTAGCGTTCGGCATTGCCCGGGGAGGTGTTCAGGGTGACGCCGGCGGCGCTTTTCGCTCCCGAGGGGATCGAGGTCGCCCAGGAGGCGCCGTTGACGTTGGAGAAGGCATCCGAGGGGCCCCAGCCGGAAGCCGTGTCCTGACCGGCTTTGACCGTGCCGGTGCTCCAGTTGAGCGCCGTCCATTTGCCGCTGTTGGAGAGCGGCGATTCGCTGCGGTTGAGGGGATCGACCACCGGAACGGCGGAGACTTCGGCCGCTTCGCTGGCGCTGGCCGGGGCGGCGACAGCAGCGAGCCCGAGCAGGACCGACAGGACGGCAACCGCGAATGCCTTCTTCATCTGAGCTCTCCCTTATGAGCGACGGGCGGATGGCTGTGGCAGGCCCGATCACTCGAAAAATTGACTGGTGGAGGAAAAGCTACAGTTGCAAACTTCCCTGTCAACTCAGTACGAATCATTTCGCTGGCGGGGCCGAGGCGGTTCCCCGCGCATACGCTTCCGTGTCATCAAGAACCTGACCTCAACCCGCTTGCGCCAGTTTGCGGCAGGGCTGCTTTTCTCCCTGCATCTGCTGCTCCCGGGGACGGCAGCAGCCGATCGGGAGCTCATCGGCCACTCGGTGGAGGGCCGCCCGATCACCGGCATCCGCGCCGGCGCGGCGGCATCGTCCTTTCGGCTACTGGTGATCGGCGACATCCACGGCGACGAGACGGCGGGGATGAGAATCGCGCGCCGCCTGATCGCTCGGAAGCCGCCGCGCGGCGTCGAGCTGCTCGTCGTCCCCACCCTGAACCCCGACGGCGTCGCCGCCGGCACCCGCGGCAACGCCCACGGCGTCGACCTCAACCGCAACTTCCCCTTCCGCTGGCGGCCGCTCGGCGGCGGCGAATACTCCGGCCCGAGGCCACTCTCCGAGCCCGAGGCCCGCGCCGCCCACCGCCTCATCCTTCGTGACCAGCCCGACGTGACGATCTGGTTCCACCAGCCCTTCGGCCTCGTCGACCGCCCCGACGGCAACGTCTTCGCCGCCCGCCGCTTCTCGCAGCTGATCGGCCTCCCCCTCGTCCGCCTCCGCGGCCCCTACCCCGGCAGCGCCTCCCGCTGGCAGAACAACCGCTTCCCGCAGAGCGCCGCCTTCGTGGTCGAGCTGCCCCACCGTGTCAGCGGCGCGCTCGTGGAGCGCGGCGCGGCAGCTGTGCGCTCGCTCGCCTCCGAGCTTGCGAGCCCAGCCGTCGCGGCCAGGCTACCGCGCTAGAGGTTGCCGATCTCGGAGGCGATTTCCGCCGCGGCCGCTTTGGCGTCGGCGAAGAGCATCGAGGTGTTCGGTTCGTAGAAGAGGTCGTTGTCGATGCCGGCGAAGCCGGGGCTGAGCGAGCGCTTGATCACGATCACCTCTTGGGCCTCGGAGACTTCGATGATCGGCATCCCGGCGATCGGCGAGTCGGGGTCGTTTTTCGCCGCCGGGTTGGTGACGTCGTTGGCGCCGACGACCACGGCGACGTCGGTGCGCGACATCTCCGGGTTGATCTCCTCCATCTCCTTCAGGTTCTCGTAGGCGACGTCTGCCTCGGCGAGAAGCACGTTCATGTGGCCGGGCATGCGGCCGGCGACCGGATGGATCGCGTAGTTGACGGTCACCCCGCGCTTTTCCAGCTCGTCGGCGACCTCCTTGATCGCGTGCTGGGCCTGGGCGACGGCGAGTCCGTAGCCGGGGACGATCACGACCGAGTCGGCGTAGGCGAGCTTGATCGCCGCGTCCTGGGCGCCGATCGAGACGTGGGGCTTTTCCTCGCCGGTCCCTCCCCCACCGCCGGACGGCGCGCCGCCGAAGCCGGAGAAGAGGATGTTGGAGACGGAGCGGTTCATCGCCGTCGCCATCTCCAGGGTGAGGATCGTTCCCGAGGAGCCGACCAGGGTGCCGGCGACGATCAGGGCGACGTTGTCCAGGGCGAAGCCGGCGGCCGCGGCGGAGAGGCCGGTGAAGGCGTTCAGCAGCGAGATCACGACCGGCATGTCGGCGCCGCCGATCGGCAGGACGACGAGGTTGCCGAGGATCGCCGCCAGGACCAGGAGCAGGATGAAGAGGCCCTGCGAGGGCGACTCGTGGTCGACCGCGAGGATGACGCAGATGGCGACGATCGCGATCAGCAGGACGGCGTTGATCACCTGCTGTCCCGGCGCCGCGATCGGCCGCGTCGGGATCAAATCCTGGAGCTTGGCGAAGGCGATGTTGGAGCCCCAGAAGGAGACCGAGCCGACGACGCCGGCGAAGATGATCGGGATCAGCTCGTCAAGGGGAAGCCCATGGCCTCCGTGGCGGATCTCAGACCAGGCGATCAGGGCGACGGCGCCGCCGCCGACGCCGTTGTAGAGGGCGACCATCTGCGGCATCTCGGTCATCTGCACGCGGATCGAGGCGATGACGCCGACCGCGGTGCCGATCCCGAGGCCGAGGAAGATCAGGCCCCAGTTGCCCATCCCGTCGAGCAGCAGGGTGGTGACGACTGCAATCGCCATGCCGCCGGCGGCGATCAGGTTGCCGCGCTTCGCCGTCGTCGGGTGGGTGCCCTGTTTGATCCCGATGATGAAGAGCGAGAAGGCGACGATGTAGAGGGCAGTTGCCCCGTCGCCGCCCGGCTCGAGCACGGCGCGGACCATCAGGAGCCGCCCTTCCCGTCAGAGGAAGCCTTCGGTTTCGGCTTTTTCGTGAACATGCCGAGCATCCGGTCGGTGACCATGAAGCCGCCGACGATGTTGATCGCGCCGAAGGCGACGGCGATCGTCCCGATCAGGTACTCGAGCCCGTCGTCGGCGTAGCCGAGGACGATCAGGCCGCCGAGCATGACGATGCCGTGGATCGCGTTGGTCTGCGACATCAGCGGCGTATGCAGGGTCGTCGGGACCTTCGAGATCACCTCGAAGCCGACGAAGACGGCGAGGACGAAGATCGTGATCTCGGTCATCAGGCTCATGGCTACTTCGCTGCCCTCTCGTTCTTGATCTCGCCGCTCTGGGTGATGCAGGCGGCGGCGATGATGTCGTCCTCGAAGTCGACCTTGGCCTCGCCCTCATCGGTGACGATCAGGCCGAGCAGGTTCTCGAGGTTCTTGGCGTAGAGCTGGGAGGCGGGCGCCGGCATCTCCGAGGGGAGGTTGCGGCTGCCGATTACTTTCACCCCGTTCTCGACCACCGTCTGGCCGGGCTGGGTCAGCTCGCAGTTGCCGCCGGTCTCGGCGGCGAGGTCGACGATCACAGAGCCCGGGGCCATGTTGCGGACGCCCTCGGCGGTGATCAGCAGCGGCGCCGGGCGGCCCGGGATCGCGGCGGTGGTGACGATGATGTCCTGTTTCGCGGCGTTCTCGGCGAGGGCGTCGCGGACCTGCGCGTTCTCCTCATCGGTCAGCGGCCGGGCGTAGCCGCCCTCCCCCTCGGCGTCGGGGATGAAGTCCAGTTCCAGCGGGCGGCCGCCGAGCGAGGCGATCTGCTCCCAGGCGGCGCGGCGGATGTCGAAGCCGGTGACGATCGCGCCGAGGCGCTTGGCGGTGGCGACCGCCTGCAGGCCGGCGACGCCGGCGCCGAGGACGAGGACCTTGGCCGGCGGCACGGTGCCGGCGGCGGTGGTCATCATCCCGAAGAAGCGGCCGGACTCGCGGGCCCCGATCAGGGTCGCGGCGTAGCCGGCGGCGGCGGCCTGCGAGGAGAGAGCGTCCATCGCCTGGGCGCGGGTCGTGCGCGGGATCGCCTCCATCGCGAAGGCGGTGACGCCGGCACTGGCCAGAGCTTTGTTGGTGTCGGCGGCGACCCAGGGGTTGAGGTGGGAGATGAAGAGCTGGTTGCCGTTCAGCTTCGAGATGTCCTCGGCGCTGGGGACGGCGACGTGGAGGACGATGTCGGCGCCCCAGGCGGCGTCGGCGGCGCCGACGGTGGCCCCGGCCTCCTGGTAGGCGGCGTCGGTGTGGCCCGCGGCCTCGCCGGCCCCGGACTCGATGACGACGTCGACCTTCTCGTTTTTCTTCAACGATTTGACGACGTCGGGGATCAGCGCGACGCGGCGCTCCCCATCAGCGGTCTCTTTCGGCACTCCGATCTTCATGGCGCGGCGCGGGAGGATATGCGATCAGGCCAGGAGGGTGTCCCGTCCCCTGCCGATCAGGCAGAGACGCCCGCCAGAGCGGCCAGTCGCTCGAGCGTGTGCTCCTGCTGGGAGCGCTCGACGTGCACGGGCGAGCAAATCAGGCGGTCGATGCCGGCGCCGCGGAAGCGCTCGATCCGCTCGGCGACCTCGGCCTCGGTCCCGACCAGCGAGGTCGCCTCGACGATCTCGTCGGGCATCGCCTCGAAGGCGCCGGCGCGGTCGCCGTCCTGGAAGCGCTGCTGGACCTCGTCGGCAACCTCGCCGAAGCCGAAGCGGTGGGCGAGGTCGACGTAGAAGTTGGTCTTGCGGCTGCCCATGCCGCCGAAGTAGAGGACGAGGCCGGCCTTGACGACGTTCTTCGCCGCCTCGAGGTCGCCGTCGATCGCCACCTGCAGCGAGGGGCTGACCTCGAGGTCGGAGCGCTGGCGGCCGCCCTTGGCGAAGCCGGCCTCCAGGTGCTCGCCCCAGGTCGCCTCGAAGGCGTCGACGCTGAAGAAGATCGGGATCCAGCCGTCGCAGAGCTCCGCCGCCATCTCCACCGATTTGCGCCCGATCGCGCCGACGAAGACGGGGATCTCGTTGCGGAGCGGGTGGAAGTTCAGCTTCAGCGGCTTCCCCTCGCCGCCGGGCAGCGGCAGCGTGTAGTGCTCGCCCTGGTGGTCGACGGGGCCCTCGCGGGCGATGATCTCCCGCACCACTTCGATGTACTCGCGGGTCCGCCCCCACGGCTTCGCGTACGGCACCCCGTACCAGCCCTCGGAGACCTGCGGGCCGGAGGGGCCGAAGCCGAAGAGGAAGCGGCCGCCGGAAAGTTTGTCGATCGTCGCCCCGGCCATCGCCGCCGCCGCGGGCGGGCGCGCCGGCACCTGCATGATCGCCGCGCCGAGGTTGATCGTCTCGGTCTGCGCCGCCAGCCAGGCGAGGACGCTGACGACGTCGGAGCCGTAGGACTCCGCCGCCCAGACGGACTCGTAGCCCAGGCCCTCGGCGGTGCGGACGATTTCCGCGGCGTCGGTGCCGGCCGGGCCGATCCCCCAGTAACCCAGGTTGAGTCCAAGCTTCAGCCCCATAGTTCCCGCACCCTATTGAATAGGGGTCGAATGGGTAGCGGCCAAGCCAGCGTGGACCAGGGACTCTCCAGCAAGGAGGCGGCAGCGCGCCTGCGCAAGCTGGGGCCGCCGGCCCAGGACTCCTCGCGCTCGCTGGCGAGCATCGTCGCCGCCAACGTCTTCACCCTCTTCAACGCGATCATCGCCGGCTTCTTCGTCCTCGACATCGGGCTGGGGCTCTACGCCGACGCGATCTTCGGCCTGATCGCCGTCGTCAACTCCAGCATCGGCATCTACCAGGAGAAGAAGGCGAAGGAGACGCTGGACGAAATCGCCGTCCTCGTCGCCCCCCACGCGCGGGTCGTCCGCGACGGCGCCGAGATGGAGCTGATCGCCAACGAGGTCGTGCCGGGGGACCTGATCGCGGTCGGGCCCGGCGACCAGCTCGTCGCCGACGGCGAGGTATCCGAATCCCGCGGCCTGACGATGGACGAGTCCCTGCTGACCGGCGAGTCCGACGGGATCCGCAAGGACGACGGGGACCGGGTGCTGTCGGGCTCCTTCTGCGTCTCGGGCTCCGGCCACTACGTCGTCGACGCGGTTCGCGAGGAGAGCTACGCCGGCAAAGTCGCGGGCGAGGCGAAGACCTTCCGCCACCCGCCCTCCCCCCTGCAGGAGGAGGTGAACCGGGTGATCATCGCCTCCACCTACATCATGGTGCCGCTGGCGATCGTCCTCATCCTCAGCCTGAAGCTGCGGGCGGTGCCGCTCGAGGAGGCGGCGCAGACGGCCACCGCCGGGCTCGTGACCCTGATCCCCGAGGGCCTCGTCCTGCTGATGAGCGTCACCTTCGCGGTCGCCGCCAAACACCTGGCGAAACGGGACACGCTGGTGCAACAGATGAGCGCGACCGAGAGCCTCGCCTCGGTCGACACGGTCTGCGTCGACAAGACCGGGACCCTGACCGCGGGCGAACTGCGGCTGACGACCGTCGAGTACGCCGACGGCGTCGATCCGAAAACGGGAGCGGCGGCGCTGGGGCGCTTCGCGGCCAGCGCCGGCAACCGCAACGGGACGCTGGAGACGATCGCCGAGGAGTTCCCCGGGCAAGCCGGGACGGTGCGCAGCGAGGTCCCCTTCTCCTCGGAGTGGAAGTGGAGCGGCGTCTCGCTCGACGGCGGCAGCGACGGGGGGACGTACGTGCTCGGGGCGCCCGACATCCTCGCCGAGTCCGGGGCGCTGAGCCTGCCGCCGCGGCTGGCCGAGAAGCTGAAGCAGGAAACCGCGGCGGGGCGGCGCGTCGTCGCCTTCGGCCAGAGCAGCGAGGCGCTGCCCGAGGACCCGGCCGCCAAGGGGGCGCCGCAGCTGACGCCGCTGGCGCTGGTCGTGCTGGAGGAGACGCTGCGGCCCGACGCCGCCGAAACGGTCGCCTACATGCGCGAGGAGGAAGTCGACCTGAAGCTGATCTCCGGCGACGCCGCCGCGACCGTGACCGCGGTCGCCTACGCGGTCGGGGTGCCGCAGGACGCCGGCGTGATCGAGGGGCCGGACCTGCCAGAG
The DNA here is from genome assembly GCA_045805765.1 of Solirubrobacterales bacterium. GTDB lineage: Bacteria > Actinomycetota > Thermoleophilia > Solirubrobacterales > 70-9 > VAYN01. Next base: position 19,961 of record JBJMKN010000012.1, on the reverse strand, counting down.
GACGAGGAGGGCCTGGCCAGGGCCGCGAGCGAGAACACGATCTTCTGCCGGATCAAGCCCGAGCAGAAGAAAGCATTGGTCGGGGCATTGGTCGCCGCCGGGCGCTACGTGGCGATGATCGGCGACGGCGTCAACGACGTGCCGGCGCTGAAGCGGGCGCGGATGGCGGTGGCGATGGGGTCGGGGACGCAGGTGACCAAAGGCGTCGCCGACGTCGTCCTGCTCAAAGACGAGTTCTCGCGGCTGCCGGAGGCGATCGGCCAGGGGCGGCGGATCGCCCGCAACATCCACCGCCTCGGCCGCCTCTACCTGACCAAGACGGTCTATGCGGCGACGCTGATCCTGCTCGTCGCGGTGCCGGGGTTCGTCTTCCCCTTCCTGCCGCGGCACCTGACCGTGGCGGCGCTGCTGACGATCGGGATCCCCTCCTTCGCCCTGGCGCTGCTGCCCTCCGAGGGGCCGCTCTACCGCGGCCGCCTGCTGCGGGCGCTGGCCGCTTTCGCGGTCCCGGCCGGGATCTCGACGGCGCTCGCCTCGATCCTCTCCTTCTTCCTCGTCGATACCGTCGCCGGCGGCACCCTCGCCGAGGGCAGGACGGCGGCGACCTCGACCCTGATCGGCCTCGGGCTCGCCTTCATCCTCCTGCTCGAGCGCGGCCCCGGCCGCGAGCACATCGCGATCCAGAGCAACATGCTGGCGATGGTCCTGGGGCTGGGCGGCGTCTACGCCGGCATCCTCGCCCTCCCCTTCCTGCGTGACTTCTTCGACCTCGTCCTGCTCGGCCCGGGCGAATGGTTCCTCGTCTTCCTCTCGGTCGCGATCGGGTTGACGATCTCCAGCCTGCTCTGGAAAGTGCCGCAGATCGAAGCTCTCGAAGTTCCCGAGGAACGGGTAGATGCCGAGGGTGAGCACTCCCGCGTACCGGCCTGAACCGGATTGCGTCGACGAGGGATTCGAGCGCGACGGCTCGCCGCGACCGCTCTACCGGGAGTTACTGGAGGGGTTGGCGCGGCAGGATCTCGCCGAGCTGCGCGATCGGATCGGGGCGAAGGTCGCCGCCGCCGACCTCACCTTCGGTGAGGGAAGGCCGATCCCGGTCGACCCGGTTCCCCGCCTGATCGCGGTCGAGGAGTGGGGAAAGCTGGAGGCCGGGCTGCTGCAGCGGGCCCGCGCCCTCAACGCCTTCATCGCCGACGCCTACGGGCCGCAGCGGATCTTCGACGCCTGCGTCGTCCCGCGCCGGCTGCTCGAGACCTCCAGCGGCTACGCGCCGGCGATGAAGGGGCTGCTGGACCCCGAGGTTCCGGCGGCGACGATCGCCGGGCTCGACCTGGTTCGGAATCAAGAGGGCGAGCTGCAGGTGCTCGAGGACAACCTGCGGATGCCTTCGGGCGCCTGCTACTCGTTGGCGATACGCGAGATCGTCGCGCCTGAGCACAGGGCCGCCGCCCTGCCCCACGACCTCGGCGGCTATCTGGAGAAGCTGGGAGAGGCGATCTGGGCCGCCGCGCCGGCCGGGCGCGAAGAGCCGTTCGCCGTCGTCCTCTCCGACGGTCCCGAGAACGGGGCCTGGTATGAGCACGAGCGGGTCGGCCGGGAGCTGGACCTGCCGATCGTCACCCCCGACCAGCTCGAGACGAGCCGCGGCCGCCTCTTCGCCAGGGTCGAGCGCGAGCGCCACCAGGTCGACGTCATCTACCGCCGCCTCGATACAGACCAGATAACGGAGGCGGATGGGGGCCCGACTCCGCTCGGCGAGCTGCTGCTGCCAGCGCTGCGTTCGGGACGCCTGCGTTGCGTAAACGCCTTTGGGACCGGCCTCGCCGACGACAAGCTAACCCACGCCTACGTCGAGCGGATGATCGATTTCTACCTCGGGGAAGAGCCCTTGATTCGCTCGGTGCCGAGCTACGACCTTGGCGAAGAGGCCGCCAGGGAAGCGGCGATGGAGCGCCTGGGAGAACTGGTGATCAAGCCGCGCGGCAGCTTCGGCGGGCACGGCGTCACGATCATGCCGCGGGCGAGCGAGGCGGCGCGACGGGACGCCCTCGAGGCGATGCGGCGGCACCCCGACCAGTTCATCGCCCAGGAGCCGGTCGGCCTCTCCACCCATCCAACGGTCTGCGGCGACGGGCTGCAGCCGCGCCGCGTCGACCTGCGTCCCTTCGTGATCAGCAGCGTCGACGGAGAGGCGGCAATGACCGGCGGCCTCACCCGCTACGCGCAGGGCGCCGGCGAGATGATCGTCAACAGCTCCCAGGGCGGCGGTTGCAAGGACACCTGGGTAGTGGAGAATCCAGCGGGATGAAGCGAGGCGCTGAGCACGGACGGCCCCTGATCGGGGTGACGACCTCGGAGGTGCGGGAGCCGAAACGGATCCAGCAGACCCCCGAGAGCGAGCCGAAGGTCCGCGAGATGGTCCTCGGCCTCACCTACCTGCGGGCCATCGAGGCGGCTGGGGCGCTGCCGATGGTGGTGCCGCCGCTGCCGGAGGAGGCGGTCGGGTCGCTGCTCGATCGGCTCGACGGCATCTGCCTCTCCGGCGGCCCCGACCTCGACCCCGACACCTACGGCGCCTCGCCCCATCCCGACCTGGGGCCGACGGAGCCCGACCTCGACCGCTTCGAGCTGGCGGTCGCGCGCTGCGCCGACGCGCGTGAAATCCCGATCCTGGCGATCTGCCGCGGCACCCAGGCGCTCAACGTCGCCCGCGGCGGCTCTCTGATCCAGCACCTGCCGGCGGTCTCCGAAGAGATCTCCCACCGGCAGTCGAACCCGGGCAACGAGACGAGCCACCCGATCGAGATCGAGCCGGGCAGCCGCCTGGCGGCAGCGCTCGGGGACGACGAAGTCGAGGTCCGCGACGAGCTCGACGTCAACTCCTTCCACCACCAGGGGATCGAGCGGCTCGGCCAGGGGCTGAAGATCAGCGCCCGAGCGCCCGACGGAACCGCCGAGGCGATCGAGGACCCGTCCCGCCCGTTCCTGATCGGCGTCCAGTGGCACGCCGAGACGCTGGTGCACCGCACCTACGAGGCGGCATTGTTCCGCCACTTCGTCGAAGCGAGCCGGCTCAGCCCAGTCGCGGCTTAGTCGTTCTGCGGCGGCAGGACGAACTGGCTGACGATCAGGTTCGCCGCCAGGCGCGGTTCCTTTCCCTCGCGGCGGCGCTCGATCCGGACCTCGATCACGACCGTGCTCTTGCCGACGTGCAGGGGCTCGGCCCGGGCCTCGATCTCGTCGCCGAGGATGCCGGCGGCGAAGACGTTCAGCTTCAGCTCGATCGTCGTGAAGTTGTGGCCGGGCGGGATGCAGCGGAAGGTCGACCAGGCGGCGACGGTGTCGCCGAGCGCGGTCCAGACGCCGCCGTGGACGAAGCCGCCGGGGTGCAGGTGGCGCTTGTCGACGACGATGCTGCCGCGGGCGTGGGATTCCTCGACCACGAGCGGCTCGATCCCGAGGTCCCCGGGGAAGCTGCCGGGCAGGAAAGCCCGGACCGACTCCGGGGTGATCATCGAGCTCGGGTGCGGGCCCTCATTCATCGCCGCGGCAGCTTATTGCTCTGGGTCGAGGCCGAAGCCTTCGAGGCCGTGGTCGCCGTAGGGCTCGTCACGCTCGCGCACGGCCTCGCGGAAGCCCGCTTCGGAGGCGCGGCGGACGAAGGCGTGTCCCTCCTCGGTGTGGCGGGCGATGCCGTCGAAGAAGGTGCCGAGGACCTGGGTCTGGGTCAGCCCCTGGGCGTGGACAGTCTGGTTGACCAGCAGCTTCATCATCACCAGCTGGTTGATCGGCATCCGGGCGACGCGCTCGAGCAGGCGCTCGAAGCGCTCGTCCAGCTCGGCGGCGGGCGCGGCCTCGATCGCCAGCCCCCACTCCGCCGCCTCGGCGCCGGTCAGCGAGTCGCCGGTCAAGAGCAGGCGCTTGGCCCGCATCGGCCCCAGCCGGCTAGCCCACATCGCCGTCGTCGGCGAGTCCCAGACCCGCGCCGGCGGGTAGCCGATCTGGTGTTGGGACGTGGGCACCCGCCCGCGCCTGGCGGCGGCGGACACTTCGCATGGCGGCGTCCTCAGTCGGCCAAATGGCTCTGCCATTCGGCCTCCCTGCGTCCTTGCCCTGCTCGGTCCGGCGCTCGCCAGTCGCACACGTGTGCCCAAATCCCGACACCGCGTCCTCGGCGATCACCAGCAGGTTGTCCGAATCTGTTTGACCCCAGCCCCAGTCAGAGGTCGCCTGATCAAGCAGATCAAGGACGCAGGGAGCGCCGCGTGCTCTGCACGCGAGCGACCGAGGACGCAGATATGCGCCGCGTCAGATCAGTTCAGACGTTCCACCAGCATTGCCTTGCCTTGACCGCCGGCCACGCACATGGTCTCCAGGCCGACCTGCTTGTCGTCGGTCTCGAGCACGTTGAGGAGGGTGCCCATGATCCGGGCGCCGGTCATCCCGAAGGGGTGGCCGAGGGCGATCGCGCCGCCGTGGGTGTTGAGCTTGTCTTCGTCGATCCCGCATTCGGCCATGATCGGGATCACCTGGGCGGCGAAGGCCTCGTTCAGCTCAACCCGGTCGACGTCGGAGATGGACATCCCGGCGCGGTCGAGGACCTTCTTGATCGCGCCGATCGGGGCGACGCCCATCAGCTCCGGCTCGTTGCCGTGGGTGGCGGCGGTGATGATCCGGGCGCGCGGCTTCAGGCCCAGCTCTTTCGCTTTCTCGGCGCTCATCAGCAGCACCGCGGCGGCGCCGTCGTTGAGCGGGCAGGAGTTGCCGGCGGTGACGCCGCCGCCGCCGAAGGCCTCCGGCAGTTCGGAGAGCTTCTCCAGGGTCGAGGAGGCGCGGGGGCCGTCGTCCTTGGTGACTTCGTTGCCGTCGGGCAGCTTGACCGGGACGATCTCGCGGTCGAAGAAGCCGTCTTCCTGGGACTTGACGGCGAGTTCCTGCGAGCGCTGGGCGAACTTGTCCATGTCGGCGCGGCTGACCTCGTACTTCTTGGCGACGTTGACCGCGGTGATGCCCATGTCGATGTAGGCGTTGGGCTGGCCGTTCTCGCCGATCAGGTTGGGGTTGCGGTCGTCGGCGCCGGCGGGCTCAGTCCGCTCGTTGAAGCGGCTCACCCACTCGACACCGACGGCGAGGTAGGCGTCGCCCTCGCCGGCCTTGATCGCGTTGCCGGCGTGGCGGATCGCGTCGAGGCTGGAGGAGCAGTAGCGGGAGACGGTGACCCCGTTGACCTCCTGCGGCAGCTTCTCGCTGAGCAGGGAGATGATGCGGCCGATGTTGAAGGCCTCGAGGCCCTGCGGCATGCCGACGCCGCAGAAGACGTCTTCGATCAGGGCCGGGTCGACGTCGGGGTTGCGCTCGAGCAGCTGGTCGACCACGTAGGCGCCCATCTCCTCGGGCCGCAGCTGGGCCAGCGAACCCTTGAAGGCACGGCCGATCGGCGTGCGGATGGTGTCGACGACTACTGCTTCGGGCATTCCTTATCTCCTTCGAGGCTTGGCAAGGGCTTGCGAGGTGCGGGGGCAGGGTAATTGACGCTGGCCGTCGGCGTTTCGTGCGAATCCGCACGAAGTTACGCGGCAGCGTCGTGGACCTGCGTTACATTCGCCTCAATCCACCTCGCCTGGGAAGGCGAGATTTGCCGTTCAGCGGCAACGAAAGGAGGGCCCCTTCATGCCTGAGGGTTACTGCGTCAAAGAGCGCAAGAAGGTCGAGATCAAAGACGCCAAACAGGTGACGATGAAGAACGGTCGCCCGGCGATCCAGGGTGTCTGCCCGGATTGCGGGACGAAAATCTTCAAGATCGGAAAACTCGAATAGGGCCCTCCCTGAGAGGTAATTGAACCCGGCGCCGCCGGGGAGCGTATGCCGGGTCGGATGATCCCTGAAACCCTGAAGAGGGGAAATTCGACCCGGGGCGCGCTCAGCCGCGAACGCGACGTCCGCGAGGCCTATGCCGCCCACTCCGGTGAGCTGTACGGCTTCGCGGTCCGTTCGCTGGGAGATGCCGGCCTCGCCGAAGAGGCCGTCCAGGAGACCTTTGTCCGCGCCTGGCGGGCGGGCGACCGCTTCGACCCGAAGATCGGCTCGCTGCGCACGTGGCTGTTCGCAATCTTGCGGAATGTCGTCATCGATTTGGGGCGGGCGCGGTCGGTGCGGCCGGGCGTCGCCGAGGGCGGGGTCGAGCCGAGCGTCGAGCCGCTCGACGAGGCGCTGACTGCCTGGCAGGTCGAGGAGGCGATGCGGCGGATCGGCGAGGACCACCGGCGGGTGATCGTCGAGACCTACTACCGCGGCCGGCCTTACGCCGTGGTCGCCGAAGAGCTTGGGGTGCCGGAGGGGACCGTGAAGAGCCGCGTCTACTACGGGCTGCGGGCGCTGCGGGTCGTGCTCGAGGAGATGGGCTATGAAGATTAGGAACGACTGCCGCGAGTGGCGCGAGCTGCTGGGCGCCCACGCGCTCGGGCACCTGGAGGGCGACGAGCGGGCGGGCCTGGAGGCGCACCTCGACGGCTGCGCCAAGTGCCGCGAGGAGCTGGCCGCGCTGCAGCCGGTCGCGCTGATGCTCCCCCACGCCGACCCGGACAGGTTCGGGCCGGCGCCGCAGCCGCCGCCGGAGCTTGGGCAGCGGGTCGCGGCGACGATCGCGGCGGAGCGCGAGCGCGGCGAGAGCCGCCGGCGCCGGCGGCTGTTCGGCGGCTTCGCCCTTGGGGGCGCGGCGGCGGCCGCCGTGGCCGCGGTCCTCCTCCTCTTCGTCTTCGGCGGCGGCGGCGGGAGCGGCCCCGAGCAGCAGGTCCGGTTCGCGGGCCTTCCCGAGGGGATCACCATCGACGCGACGCTGCAGCCCCACTCCTACGGCACCGAGATCCACATGTACGTGCACGGGGTCCCATCGGGGACGCTCTGCCGCGTCTGGCTGCGGGGGGCAGGCGGCGCCTCTTATCCCGCCGGCACCTTCCGCTACCGCTGGGGGGACGACTCCGACGCCGTCCTCAGCTCCGCCCTCGACCTCTCGCGCACGCGAGCGGTCGTCGTCGATACCGGCAAACGCACCTTCGTCGCCCCGGTCAACTCGCCGGTCGCGGACCTGAACATCCCCAATGAGGAGGAACCGACGTGAACAGGATCACTTTCATGCTGGGCTTGGTTGTCGTCTTGGCGCTGGCAGCAGCCGGGTGCGGCAGCAGCAGCGACTCGAGCACCGGCAGCGCCTACGGCGGCAAGGGCGGCGGGGGCGGCAGCAAGCCGGCCGCGGCCGAGGAAACCAGCGAATCGTCGGCGAACGGCGGCTACGGGGAAGGCGCTGAAGCCGCCGGCGGCGATGGCATCGTCTCGGCGGCGAAGGTGGGCGACCTCGGGACGGTCCTGGTCGATTCCCAGGGCCTCACCCTTTACGACTTCCACAAGGACCAGGGATCGACCTCGTCCTGCTACGGCGCCTGCGCCTCAGCCTGGCCCCCGCTCCTGACCGAAGGCAACCCGCAAGCACAGGGCCCCGCCGACCGCAGCATGCTCGGCACCACGCAGCGCAAAGACGGCACCGTTCAGGTCACCTACAACGGCTGGCCCCTCTATGCCTACGCCGGCGACCAGGCCCCGGGCGAAGCCAACGGCAACGACATCGACCAGTTCGGCGCCGAGTGGTACGCCCTCCAGCCCAACGGCCAAGAGCCCGAGGACTGAGTTCAAGCCTCAGAGAGAGCGCCAACAGTTCCGTGGTTCCTTTGTCCGCAATATCAGGACAAAAGAACCGCGGAACTTGATGCGGGGGGAGAGATCAGGTTGCGCGGTTCCTTAGTCCTCTATGTCAGGACAAAAGAACCGCGGAACGGATCGCAGAGACCGACAGGGTCGGATCGCTGACAAGGCGACGACCCAGGGCGGCGTGGTGTCCCTTGATCAACTCAGAGGTGAGGGAGTCTCACGCCGCCGCGCCTCGGAGCGCGCCCAGGCAGAGTCGCTTCACCGTATTCACCGTGGCGTTTACTCCGTGGGACATCGGGCGGTCTCGCGTCAGACGCTTCTTCGAGCGGCTTTGCTGGCCTGCGGGGAGGGGGCAGTGATTTCGCATGGGACGGCGGCGGCGTTTCATCGGCTTTGGGACAGGCCGCCGCGGTTGATCGACGTGACGGTGCCGGTGGAGGCGGGGCGGAAGATCGACGAGATTCGCTGCCGGCGTTGCCGTTATCCGGAGCCGGAGGAAGTCGAGGTCGTGCATGGGGTAGCCGTGACGACGGTGGCGCGGACGCTGGTGGATCTCGCCGGGATCGTCGGGCTGCCTACGCTCCGGAAGACGGTGGGGCGGGCGACGATCCGGAAGACGCTCGACGTCCAGGCCGTCGACCTCGCTATTCAAAACGCGAAGCGGCGGCGCGGGCTGCGTTCGCTCGAGCTAGCACTGGTTCCATACCGGACCAGGGACGGCAAGACCCTGGACGTCCGCAGCGACTTCGAGACGCTGGTCCTGCCAGACCTGCTCGACCTTGGCTTCACCCGGCCCAGCTGCAATGTCTGGCTGCACATCGACGGTGAGCGCCTGCTTGTCGACTTCCTCTGGGAGAAGCAGAGGGTCGTGGTCGAAACCGACGGCCGCGAGACGCACGAGACGCCGGATGCCTTCCAGAACGACCGGCGGCGCGATCAGTTCCTTGCGTCAGCCGGCTATCGGGCGCTGCGGATCACCTGGGACCAGATCCACCACGAACGCGCGGCCGTCCTCAAGCGGATCGAGCGGGCTCTGCGGGCGTGATCAGTCTTCGGCGACGCCGCTGAGCTTGGCGCGCTTGCGGTAGGAGATCGAGGGCGGGACGAGCTCCCGAATCTCGGAGAGGAGGCGGGCGGAGAGAGCGCCCGGGTCCTCGTCGGGGCGGGGCTGGCCGCCGGCGGGGTCGAAGAAGCGGATGCGAATGCGGGGGCGGCGGGGGAAGCCGGTGAGGTCGGAGGTGCCCTCGATCGCGACCAGGGTGACGTGCGCCTCCGGCACCTCCAGCGCGAGGCGGCCGACGCCGCTGCGGGCGCGCAGGACCTTGCCCTTGGAGCGGGTGCCCTCGGGGAAGACGCCGATGCAGGCGCCCGCGCGCAGGGTCTCTATCGCTTTCGCCAGCGCGTCCTTGTCGCCCTTGCCGCGCTGGATCGGGATCTGCCCCATGCCGTTGAGGACCGGAGCCAGCCCGCGTACATCCCAGAGCTCTGATTTGGCGAGGGCGCGGATCTGGCGGCGTTTGAAGGCCGCGATCCCGACCATCACCGGGTCCCAGTGGCTGTCGTGATTGCCGAGGATCAGCAGCGGGCCCTGCTCGGGTACTGCGTCGAGGCCCTCGACCTGCAGCCGCCCCCACCAGGCGACGGGCCGGTTGACGGTCATCGCCAGGCTGTAGGTGCGGGTCCGCTCGCGCATCGAGACGGAAGTTCTACCCGACCCATAACCTCAGAGGCAGCGAGCTGCAAGCGATCGGAAGGAACGAATGGCCGAAAACAACGCCCGTGGCGGGATCGAAGTCGAAGCGCTCGTCCGCGAGTTCAAGAACGGGCCGCGCGCCGTCGACGGCATCGACCTCGAGGTCGCGCAGGGCGAGATCTACGGCTTCCTCGGCCCCAACGGCGCCGGCAAGTCGACGACGGTCCTGATGCTGACCACCCTCCTCCCTCCCACCGCGGGCACCGCCCGTGTCGGCGGCTTCGACGTCGTCGAGCAGGGGCCGCAGGTGCGGGCGACGATCGGCGCCGCCCTGCAGGAGGCCGCGCTCGATCCGCTCCTAACCGGGCGCGAGCACATGCGCCTGCAGACCGCCCTCCACGGCCTCGGCAAGCGCGAGCGCGAAACCCGCGGCAACGAACTGCTGGAGCGGGTGGGGCTCGCCTACGCGGCCGACCGCAAGGTCGGCGGCTACTCGGGCGGGATGAAGCGCCGCCTCGACCTCGCCCTCGCTCTCGCCCACCAGCCGCGCATCCTCTTCCTCGACGAGCCGACGACCGGCCTCGACATCCAGAGCCGCACCGCGCTCTGGGAAGAGGTCGCACGGCTCGCCGGCGAGGACGGCGTCACCGTCTTCCTCACCACCCAGTACCTGGAGGAGGCCGAGCAGCTCGCCGACGACCTCGTCGTGCTCGACCACGGCCGGGTCATCGCGGCCGGCACGCCTGCTGCGCTCAAGGCCGAGGTCGGCGGGCAGCGCCTGCACGTGCGCCCCCTGCGGCCTGCAGACCTCCCGGCCGTCGTGGCGTCGGTCGCCGACCTCGTGTTCCCGGACGCACCCGCCGTCGACGCCACGGGGGAGCTGACGGCGGCCGCTCCCGACCCCGAGGTCCTGCTGCGCGTCGCGGAACGGCTCGACGCCGCCGGGCTGCCCGTCGCCGAGCTCGGCCTGCGGCTGCCGTCGCTGGACGACGTGTTCCTGACCCTGACCGGCCGACCCGCCGACGCCCCCGAGGAGGAGGCCGCATGACCACCGTCATGACACCCCGACCGACCGCGCCCACGCCGGTGACATCGCGACGGGTTCGGGTGCCGGCCGTGCTGCGGCACTCGGCCACGCTCGCGTGGCGCGGCCTCACGAAGACCGTCCACTCCACCGAGGCGCTGCTCGACGTCACCCTCCAGCCGGTGATCTTCCTGCTGCTGTTCGTCTACGTGTTCGGCGGCGCGATCTCGGGTGACACCGGCACCTACCTGCAGTACGCGCTGCCCGGAGTGCTCGTGCAGACCGTCATCTTCGCCTCGGCGGGTACCGGCACGGGGCTCGCGGACGACCTCAAGACCGGCATCTTCGACCGCTTCCGCAGCCTGCCGATCTCCCGGACCGCGCCGCTGCTCGGCGCCATCGGGGCGGACCTCGTCCGCTACGTCACGTCGGGCGTGATCATGCTGGCGTTCGGGTTCCTGCTCGGCTTCCGCGCGAGCGGCGGTGTGCTCGGGGTCCTGGGTGCGCTCGGGCTGGTGACCGTGTTCGCGTGCGCCCTGTGCTGGGTCTTCACCGCTCTCGCGATGGTGGTGCGCGAACCCCGCTCCGTCCAGGGGATCGGAGCGCTGGTCATCCTGCCGCTGACCTTCGGCAGCAACGTCTTCGTGCCCACCGCGACGTTGCCCGGCTGGTTGCAGGCGTTCGTCGAGGTGAACCCGGTCTCCAAGGTCGCCGACGCAGCGCGCGGACTGCTCACCGGCGGCGCCGTGGCGGCTCCGACGACGGCGGCGCTGCTGGCCAGCGCGGTGGTGGTCACGGTCTTCGGGCCACTCGCGGTGACGCTGTACCGGAAGCGCACCTGATCCCGATCGTGATCCATCCGTGACGGGACAGTGGTGCCAGCAGGGGTTACCGGCCAGTAGCCGTCGGCCAGGGTGTGCTCCATGAACGCACCGCGTCCCGATCGGGTCGCCGCGATCGCCACCGAACTCGGCCTGCTCGGTCGGCGGCTCGACGCCCTCGCGGAGGAGTTGTCGACGTGGCAGGGCGGCCCGATCCCCGGTCCGACAGCCGGCCCCCCGTGGCCCACCGCCGGCGGGCCGCAGCCGTCGGCGCCCCCGCCCTTCCCGCCCGGGCCCCCCGTGCACGCGCCGCTCCCTTCCGGGCCCTTCTCCGCTGCGCCCTTCCCGTCCGCGCCGATGCTGCCCCCCGCGCCGCGTCGGTCCCTGCGGGTCTGGCTCGCGTCGCTCTCCGGAGCCCGGTTGCTGGCCTGGACCGGCGCCGGCGTGACCCTGCTCGGGGTGGTCCTGCTCCTGGCCCTCGCCGCTGCCCGGGGTTGGTTCGCCCCACCCGTGCGGGTGGCGGTCGGTGCCGTGTTCGGCCTGGCCCTGGTGGGGCTCGGCATGCGGCTGTACCGCCGCGAGACCGCGCGCACCGGAGCGCTCGCGGTGACCGGCACCGGGATCGCCGCCCTCTACCTCGTCGTCGCCGCGGCCACCACGCTCTACGGCTACCTGCCCGCTCCGGTCGGTCTGCTGCTGGCCCTGCTCGTCGCCGCGGGCGGCCTCGCGCTGGCCGACCGGTGGCGCGCCGTGCTGCTCGGATGCGGCGCCGTCGTCGGGGCGGCGCTCCTCGCCCCGGTGGTCACCCAGCGGCTGACCCCGCTGCTCGTCGCCCTCGTGCTGGTGCTGCAGGTCGCGGCCACCGTGGTGGCCCTGCGCCGGCAGTGGCCGGTGCTCGCCGGGATCGCCGCCGGATGGCCGGTGCTCTACGGCACGCTGGTCGCGGGGCTCGCGGAGCCCGCCGACCACTGGGGAAGCGCTGCGGCGTCGGTCGCCGTGCTCCTGGTGAGCCTCGCGGCCGCCGCGTGGACCGTCCGCCCGGAGCCGTTGCCGCGAGGGCTGCGGATCGGTCTCGTGGTGGCCGCGCCACTGCCGGCGTTGACCTTCGCCGCGGCCGTCGGTGACGTGCTGGGCGCCGTGCTCGCCTACCTCGCGGCCGTGCTGTTGTTCGCCGTGGCCGCCCTGCCCGGCCGCGACCACGTGCTCCGGGTCGTCGCACTCGCTGCCGGTGCCGTCGCGCTCTTCGAGGCCACCACCGTCGCGTTCGACGGCAACGCCGAGACGGCCGCCCTCCTCGGCCAGGGCGTGGTGCTGCTCGTGGTCGCGGCGGCGCTGTGCTCGCGCGCCGTGCTCGTCGTGGGCGGGATCGTCGGGATGACCGGCGTGCTGTCCGCGGTCGCCCGGCAGGTTCCGCCGGAGGTGCTCACCTCGTATCCGGCGGCCCCGTTCGTCCTGGGCATCACCGTGCAGCGGGCTGCGCTGGTGGCCGGCGTGGCGATGTCCGCCCTGGTGCTGGCCGCGGCGGTGGCGGCGCTCGTCGGATCGGCGCGTGTCGGCGTACTGGGTTCCGACGCCCGGGCGGCGCGCCTCTGGGTTCCCGTCGGCGTGGTGGGGCTCTACGGCGCGGCCGGTCTCGTGATCGCGCTCGCGCTGCTCGTCTCCCCGTCGCGTGCGGGCTTCGTCGCGGGCCACGCCGTGGTGACGGTCTCGTGGGTGATCGTGGCGCTGGCCCTGCTCGCCCGCGGCGTCCGCCGGCCTGCACTGCGCGTGGCCGGTCTGGTCCTGGTGGCCGCCGCCGTCGCGAAGCTGGTGCTGTTCGACCTGGTCGCGCTGGACGGGCTCGCCCGGGTCGGCGCGTTCCTCGGCGCGGGGCTGCTGCTGCTCGCGGCGGGAACCCGCTACGCCCGGCTGGTCGCCGAGGCCGAGACGGCGGTGGTACCGGAGCCCGAGCCGGCCCCGCGGGCGTAGTCCTGCAGGAGCGCCACTCCGTCGGTGCGGGGCAGCGCGCGCCCACGCGCGACCGCGGCGTCGGCCGTTGCCGCTCCGAGCGCGGCACGCACCGCCGCGACGGTGGCTCGGACGTCCGGATCGCCGAGGTCGGAGGCGCCGCGCTGTGCGGCGCCGACGCCGAGCAGGACGGCTGCTGTCTCCGGGTCGTCGGCGACGGCGTGCGCGGCCGCCAGCTCGGCGACGACCGCGGTGACGGGACCGTCGCGGCTCTCGACGGTGTGCGCGACCGCGTCGGCCAGCAACCGGGCTGCCGCCTCCCGGTCGCCTGCCGCCCGGGCGATCGCGCTGCCCGTCACCGCGAAGACGGCACGACGTTGGGGAGCGCCCGGACCGGGGAACCCGTCCGGATCGGCGAGGGCGAGCTCGGCGCGCGCGTCGTCGAGGTCACCCGCGCGCCGGGCCGCGTCGGCCAGGTACATGCGCAGCGTCCACACGTGTTCGGGGTGCCGGCCGGGGAGCTCGAGGATCCGCCGCAGCTCGGCGCGGCCGGCCGCGACGTCGCCGCGACGGACGAGCAGCCGGGCCCGCTCGGCCTGGAACTGGGGCAGGTCGTCGTCGTTGCCGAGCTCGGCGGCCAGCGAGATCGCCTCGTCGAACGCCGCCATCGCGGCGTCGTACGCCCCCGCCACACTCTCCAGGTCACCCAGCGACGACACCGCCATCCCCAGCCCCCAGCGTTCGCCGAGTGCGGAGAAGAGCTCGTGCGCGGCACGCGTGTCGGCCCGCTGACGGTCGAGGTCGCCCTCGTTCTCCGCCAACTGCGCGCAGGAGAACATCGCGAAGGCCCGCGCCCACGCGTCGGCCTGCGGATCGGCCGCGAGCTGTTCGAGCGGCCCCGGATCGCCGAACCCGAAGCCTGCGGCCATGGGAGTCATGAGCTGCAGGACGGGGTGCCGGCCCGCCGCCGGCAGGTCCGCCGCGAGCCGCTGCGCGTCGGCGAGCCGGGTCCACGCCGTGGTGACGTCGCCGGCCCCGGCGGCCACCATCGCCCGGTACGCGGTGCACCGCGCGTCGATCTCGAACGGCACGGGGCCGGCGAGGGTGTCGATCTCCGCGAGACGATCCGTCGCCTCCGTGAACAGCCCGCGGATCAACCAGAACCAGGCGGAGGCGGCCACGAGCCGGTGCGCCGTCGCCGCGTCGTCCGCCGCGACCGCGCGCCGGAACACGGCGGCGACGTCGTCCGCCTCGGCCCGCAGTGGGCCCACCCACTCCAGCTGCTCCGCGCGCCGGAGCCAGGGCTCCGCGGTCTCGACCAGCTCGACGATCAGTGCGGTGTGCGCCGCCTCCATCGCCGGCCGCTCGCCCGCCTCGTCCAGCCGCTGCGCGGCGTACTCGCGGATCGTCTCCAGCATCCGGTACCGGGTCGGGCTTCCCGGCACCGCCACCACCAACGACTTCTCGACCAGGGCGGTGAGCAGGTCGAGCGTCGCGTCGCCGAGCCCGCAGATCCGCAGCGTGGCCTCTTCGGTCGCGCCACCCGCGAAGACCGACAGCCGCCGGGCCAGCGCGCGCTCCTCCCCGTCGAGCAGATCCCAGCTCCAGTCGACGACGGCGCGCAGGGTCTGATGACGCGGCAGCACGGTCCGGGGCCCCGTGGTGAGCAGGCGGAACCGGTCGTCGAGCCGACGACGGATCTCCTCGGGCGTGAGCGTGCGCAGCCGGGCGGCGGCCAGCTCGATCGGCAGGGGCTGTCCGTCGAGGCGCCGGCAGATCTCGGCGACAGCGGGCTCCACGGCGGGCGTCACGGTGAACCCCGGCACGACAGCCGCGCCCCGCTCGGCGAACAGGCGCACGGCGTCGTCGGCGGCGAGGGCGTCGACGGGATGCAGCACCTCTCCCGGCACCGCGAGCGGCTCGCGGCTGGTGGCGAGGACCTGCAGACCTGGGAGGCGTTCCAGCAGCGTCTGCACGAGGTGCGCGGCGGCGTCGACGAGGTGCTCGCAGTTGTCGAGCACGAGCAGGAGCTCGCGGTCCGCGAGCGCGGTGAGCAGACGAGTGGTCGTGTCGGCCTCGACGGGGATCCGGGCCACGATCTCGGCGGTGCTGACGGCGTCCAGCACGGTCGACGCCAACTGGTCCGCGCCTCCGAGCGGGGCCAGCTCGGCGATCCGGCTCTCACCCGGGCGGGCCCGGACGATCTCGCGGGCGAGCCGCGTCTTCCCGGCGCCGCCCGGACCGGTCAGGGTGACCAGCCGGCCCGTCGCGAGCAGGCCGGTGATCCTGCGGACGTCTGCCGTGCGGCCGACGAAGCTCGTGAGCGGGGCAGGTGCGGAGCGCGGAGCGGGTGAGCCGCGCAGCACGGCGAGCCGGGCCGCGCTCAGGTCCGGGCCGGGATCGACACCGAGCTCGTCGGCCAGGCGCTCACGGGTGCGGTCGAGCACGGTCAGCGCCTCGACCTGCCGGCCGCTGGCCTGCAGGCACCGGGCCAGCACGGCGGCCGTGGACTCGCGCAGGGGTTCGGCGGCGAGCAGGGCGGCGAGGGCGTCGAGCTCGGCAGCGGACTCACCCAGGCGCAGCGCGGCCCCGGCGGACACCTCGACGGCGGTCGCGTACAGCTCGTCGAGCCGGGCGGCGGCCGCTTCGGCGAAGGGCAACCGGCGGACGTCCGCCAGCGCCGGTCCGCGCCGGAGTGCCGTCGCCTCGACGAGCAGGGTGCGGGCCTCTGCGGGATCGAGCCCGCGGGCCGCGTCGACGAGCGACTCGGCCCGCAGCGCATCGACGTCCCGCCGGTCGACGGCCAACCGGTAGCCGCCGGGCACCGTGTCGACGAGGTCGGTGCCGAGCGCCCGGCGCAGGCGCGCCACGAGCGCCTGCAGGGCGTTGGCCACCGTGTCCGGCGGCTCGGCGCCCCACAGGGCGTCGATCAGCACCTCGGTGGAGACGGATCGGCCCGCGTCGAGCGCGAGCCGGGCGAGCGCGCCGCGCAACAGCACGCCGCCGGGCGCCGGCATGTCGTCCGGGCCGGCGGTCACCGGGCCGAGCAGGCCGATCCGCACGCCGTCAGTGTGACCGGTGCGTCACGCCGTCCGCGGTGCAGGCGCGAGCTCGGCGAGCAGCAGCGCCTCGGCGTGCACGCCGAGCCCGAACATCGTCAGGTGGAGGCTCTCGTCGATGCCGTGCCAGCGGCTCGCCGGGTCGCCGACGCCGGTCACCAGCACTGCGGCGCCCGGGAAGGTGCGGGCGAACTCGGCGATGAACGGGATCGAGCCGCCCAGTCCGCTCTCCACGACCGCAGTGCCGTACGCCGTCGAGAAGGCGCGGCGCGCGGCGTCGTAGGCGGGCCCGGTGGTGTCGAGCGCGGTCGGCTCGGCGACGCCGCGGCCGGGCGTCACCGTGACCTGCGCGCCCCACGGGACGTGCGACTCCAGGTGCTCGGCGAGCGCCCGCTGCGCCTTCCCCGCGTCGTCGCCGGGGGCCAGCCGCATGCTGACGACGGCCCGTGCGCGCGGGAGCAGGACGTTCGCAACCTGGTCGGTGCGCGGCGCGTCGATACCCAGAACCGCGACCGCCGGCTTGAGCCACGAGCGCTCGTTGACGGAGCCGGTGCCGATCAGCTCGACGCCGGGCAGCAGGCCCGCGTCGGTCCGGTAGGTGGTCTCGTCGGGATCGGGCGCATCGGTGGTGCCGGTGACGAGGCCGGGGACGGCGACGTCGCCGTGCTCGTCGTGCAGGGTCGCCAGCGTGCGGCAGAGCGCGGTGAGCGCGTCGCCGACGGGCCCACCGAACACCCCCGAGTGCGCCTGCCGCTCCAGCATCGCGACCTCGATCGTCACGTCGACCAGCCCGCGCAGGCTCGTGGTCAGTCCCGGCACGTCGACGGCGGGGTTCGCCGAGTCGGCGATGACGATGACGTCGCAGGCCAACGCGTCGCGGTGCTCCTGCAGGAGCGCGGTGAGGGTGGGCGAGCCCGACTCCTCCTCGCCCTCGACGAACAGCGTGACACCGACCGGCGGCCGGCCGCCGTAGGCGCGCAGCACCGCGAGGTGGGTCATCACGCCGGCCTTGTCGTCGGCCGCGCCGCGGCCGTAGAGGCGGCCGTCGCGCTCGGTCGGCTCGAACGGCGGGCTGGTCCAGAGATCGTCGCCACCGGTGGGCTGCACGTCGTGGTGGGCGTACAGCAGCACCGTCGGGGCGCCGGGCGGCGCAGGCCAGTGGGCGATCACCGCGGGTGCGCCGCCCTCGACGGCGACGATCCGGACGTCCTGACCGCCCGCGTCCTGCGCGAGCGCGGCGACGGCCTCGGCGCTGCGGCGGGTGTCGTCGGCGTGCGCGGGGTCGGCCCAGATGCTCGGGATGCGCACGAGCCGTTCGAGGTCGGCCCGCGCTCCCGGCAGGACGTCGGTCACCGCGGTGACGAGATCGGTGGGGCGGTCTTCTCCCTGGTCCGGCACGGCGCCGATGCTACGCGGAAGCCCGTGGATGCATGGGCGAGCACAGCGCGGGAGGTTTCGGGCGTCGTAGGCTCGCCGCCATGTCCCGGTTCCTCACGACGTTGCTGGCCACCGGCGCCGGCTCACCGCACGGCATGACCACCGGGGAACCGCGGACCCCCGTGCGTCGGTCGTGGCCGGAGATCCACCAGACCGCCAGGCGGGCCGCGGGCGTGCTCATGGAGGCCGGCATCGGGCGAGGGTCCGCCGTCGGCGTGTTGGCCGGCGAGCCGGCCACGATCGCCCCGGCGGCGCAGGCCGTGTGGCTCGTCGGCGGCAGCGTGACGATGCTGCACCAGCCCACTGCGCGGACGGACCTCGCGCTCTGGGCGAAGGAGACCGTCGGGGTGCTCACGATGATCGGCGCGAAGCTCGTGCTGCTCGGGGCGCCGTTCGAGGGACTGGCGTCGGTGCTGTCGCAGCACGGGATCCCGTGCCGCCTGCTCACCGACCTCGAGGGTGCGCCCGTCACCCCGGACCCGGACGCCGCGGGCGAAGACGACACCGCGCTGCTGCAGCTCACCAGCGGCTCGACCGCGGAGCCCAAGGCCGTCCGCATCACCCACCGCAATCTGCACTCCAACATCGGCGCTATGGTGCAGGCCGCGCGGCTCGACACCGACAGCGACGTGATGGTGTCGTGGCTGCCGCTGTTCCACGACATGGGCATGGTCGGCTTCCTGACGATCCCCATGGCCGTCGGCATCGAGCTGGTCAGCGTCACCCCCACCGACTTCCTCGGGCGCCCGATCCTGTGGGCCGAGCTGATCTCGCGCCACCACGGCACCGTGACGGCCGCGCCGAACTTCGCCTACGCCGTCCTCGCCCGCCAGCTCGGTCGCGCCGACGAGGGGTCGCTGGACCTGTCCACGCTGCGGTTCGCGCTCAACGGCGCGGAGCCCATCGATCCCGCTGCGGTCAACGCCTTCACCACGGCAGGGGCACGCTTCGGGCTGCGCCCGGAGGCCGTCGTGTGTGCGTACGGGATGGCCGAGACCGCGCTGGGGGTGTCGTTCGCACCGATCGACACCGGGCTGCAGGTCGACGAGATCGACGCCGTCGAGCTGGAGGAGCACCGGCGCGCGGTTCCCGCCGCCGACGGTCCGGCGCGGCGGTTCCCGCTGCTCGGGCCGCCGCTGCCGGGCATCGAGGTCCGGGTCGTCGGCGACGACGGTGCCGTGCTCGGCGAGCGCGAGGTCGGGGTGCTGCAGCTGCGCGGCGAGTCGGTGACGCCGGGCTACCTGACCGTGGCCGGTCCGGTCGCGACGCAGGACGCCGACGGCTGGCTCGACACCGGCGACGAGGGCTACGTGACCGACGGCGCCGTGGTCGTGTGCGGCCGCCGCAAGGACGTGATCATCATGGGCGGCCGCAACATCTACCCGACCGACATCGAGCGGGCCGCGGGCCGCGTTGACGGTGTGCGCCCGGGCTGCGCCGTCGCGGTGCGACTGGATGCCGGACACTCGCGCGAGACGTTCGCCGTCGCGGTCGAGTCGAACGCGTACCAGGATCCGGTCGAGGTGCGCCGCATCGAGCACCAGGTCGCGCACGAGGTCGTCGGCGAGGTCGACGTGCGTCCGCGCAACGTCGTCGTGCTCGGACCGGGCACCATCCCGAAGACGCCGTCGGGCAAGCTGCGCCGCTCCAACTCGGTCTCCCTCGTCACCTAGCTTCCAACGCGTTCGCCCTGACCGGTGACTACTCAGGGCTATAGCGTGGCGGATATGGGGCACCGTGCCGGCCTGCACTTGTGGGTTGACGCCACCGCGGGCATCGCGGGCGACATGTTGTTGGGTGCCTTGATCGACGCCGGCGCCCCGCTCGAGGCGGTCCAAGCCGCAGTATCTGCCCTCGTTCCCGGAGAGGTCGCACTGCGAACGAGCACAGTGCACCGGGCCGGCCTGCGTGCGCTGAAGCTTGACGTCGAGAGTCGCGCCGAGGATCACCCGCACCGCTCGTGGGCACGCATCCGATCGATGCTCGAGGCCGCTGAACTCCCCGATGCGGTCCGCACGAATGCGCTCGCGGCGTTCGCAAGGCTTGCCGAGGCGGAGGCGCGGGTGCACGGAGTCTCAGTCGACGACGTGCACTTCCATGAGGTGGGTTCGTGGGATTCGATCGCCGACATCGTCGGGGTGTGCGCCGCTCTGGCCGAGCTCGGCGTCACCCGCGTGACGGCCAGCCCGGTAGCCGTGGGCTCCGGGAGGATCGGCTCGGCCCACGGCGACGTGCCGGTGCCACCGCCCGCGGTTCTCGAGCTCGCGCGAGGGTGGCGG